>NZ_JBBCJO010000005.1:600000-900000 GCF_037190085.1 Gemmatimonas aurantiaca | reverse complement strand
ACCAGTGTGGCCGTCGTGCCGACGACCATGCTGGCCGTCGCGCCGGCCGTGCTCGTGCGTCGCCAGAACACACTCAACACGAGCGCGGGGAAGTTCGCGCTCGCCGCAATGGCGAATGCCAGGCCCACCATGAAGGCCACGTTCTGGCCTTTGAAGGCCACACCGAGGGCGATGGCCACGAGCGCCAGTACGATCGTGGCGAGGCGCGCCACCCGGAGTTCTTCGCCCGGACGCGGATGCCCGCGTCGTATGACACTCGACCAGAGATCGTGTGAGATGGCGGCGGCTCCCGACAGCGCGAGCCCCGCCACGACCGCCAGAATCGTGGCGAAAGCCACCGCGGCGATGAAGCCCAGGAACGCCCGCCCGCCCAGCAACTCGGCCAGCATCGGCGCCGCCATGTTGCCGCCGGCGTCGATGGACTTGATCACCTCAGGTGTCACCAGCACCATCGCGCCGAACCCCAGCACGAACGTCATCAGGTAGAACAACCCGATGAGTCCCGTGGCGATGAACACCGAGCGGCGCGCCGCGCCCGCATCGGGCACGGTGTAGAAGCGCATGAGGATGTGTGGCAGTCCTGCCGTACCGAACATCAACGCCAGCCCGAGCGATACCGCGTCGAACGGATTGGAGACGAGCGAACCCGGTGACAGTACACGTTCCCCATGCTGTGCCGCGGCCGCCGCAAACAATGCGCGCGGATCGAAATCGAAACGCGCCAGCACCAGTGTGGCCAGCAGGGCGGCCCCACCGAGCAGCAGCACGGCTTTGACGATCTGCACCCATGTCGTGGCGAGCATGCCGCCGAAGAGCACGTAGGCCATCATCGCCAGTCCGACGATGATCACGGCGGTTTCGTACGGAATGCCGAACAGCAGACGAATGAGACTGCCCGCGCCCACCATCTGCGCGATGAGATAGAACGCGATCGTGGCCAGCGTCCCGTACGCGGCGCTGATGCGGACCGGCACGGGATCGAGACGGGCCGCCACCACGTCCGCAAACGTGTAACGTCCGAGATTCCGCAGCGGTTCGGCGATGAGGAAGAGCACGATGGGCCATCCCACCAGCCAGCCCGTGGAGTAGATCAGTCCATCGAATCCACTCGTGGACACCAGGCCGGCAATGCCCAGAAAGGACGCTGCGCTCATGTAGTCACCGGCGAGCGCGAAGCCGTTCTGTCCCGCGGTCACCGAACGGCCCGCGGCATAGAAGTGTTCGGCCGTGCGGGTCCGGCGCGCGGCCCACCAGGTGATGCCCAGCGTGATGGCGATGAAGATGCCGAAAAACGCGATCGCGACCGGATCCGGTGTGCCGAACCGCGGAGTCGCCGATGCGCCCGCATTTGCCGCTGCCGCCTGGAGGAGTGCCGCAGAAAATGTCCTCATCGCGTCGTGCCTCCATCCGCAGCGCCCGCGCGATGCTGCGTGCGATCCTGCTCCCGATGCTGCTCCCGAAGGGCGTGCAGGGCCGGGTCGTACACCCGGTTGGCCCAGGACACGTACACCCAGGTCAGCAACCAGGCCGTCACGATCACGAGCGCGCCGAGCAGGATGCCCAGCGACAGACCGTCGGTCAGCAGTCGTCCGAGGAGCGCCGGATCGAACGCCACGAGCAGGATGAAGCCGAAGTAGACGACCACCATGGCCGTGGTGAGCAACAGGGCCACTCGGCGGCGCTGGGCGGCGATGCGTCTGGTCGCTTCAGAAAGATCGGGCGATGGCATGGCAGGAGGGACGCAGGGCGGCGCAGTCCGGACGTGGAACCTGAAACGCGGACGTCATGGCGCGCGAAGGTACGGGGAGGTGATCTTATGCGATAGGGGCGGGGGCCGGTCAGGCCGTCGCCACCGATCTGCCATCGCTGATGAGTCTTCCCCGGATCCACCGTGAGTCCTTCGTGAGCATTCGCCCGTGAGCATTCGCAAGTTCATCGCCGTCGCTGCCCTCATGAATGCGATGGTGGCGCTGTATCTGCATCTCTGGAAGCTCGGACTCACCGGGTCACTCGCCTGCTCGGGCGCCGGTGGATGTGCGTATGTGCAGGGCAGCCGCTATGGATGGTTCCTGGGTGTGGATGTCGCGCTCATCGGAACGGTGGGGTATCTGCTGATCTTCCTCGTGGCGGTCGTGGGATCACTCGCCCAGTTCGAGGACGCCCGCTGGCCCAATCAGTTGTTGCAACTGCTCGTCTGGCCGGCGGTGCTCTTCACGCTCCGGCTCAAGTACGGCGAATTCATCGTGCTGAAGGGCTTCTGCCCCTGGTGCGCCGTGTCGGCGGTGACGATCACCCTGTTCGCCATTCTGGTGATTCGTGATGCCCGCCGCGTGCGGCGTCTCGCTGCGGAAACGTGACATCCGGCGGTGCGATGCCGCCGGCGCGTTTCAGGGAACTTCGGTCTCGCCGAGCATGACGGCGTGCCAGTGCTTCATCTCTTCGAAGATCGGATAGCCCGGCATCGTACGCACCACCCGTCCATTGCGGTCGACGGCGATGAACGTGGGCGTGCCGGCAGAGCGGAAGGTGAGCACCACCTGTTCCGCGCTGCCCACGGGGCCCACGAGATGGGCGCCGGTGATCTTCTCCTGTGCGAGCATCGGTACCCCTTCGGACGCGCCCTCGAGCGTGAGCACGGTCAGACGCGGCAACGGCCGTCCCTGTGACAGTGTCCCGATGTCCTTGAGCGACTTCTTGCACCAGGGACAGGTCCGGGAACTGATCATGATGATCGCCGGCTGATCGGGCGTCAGCAGCGGCACCGTGTTGCCCTGCAGATCCTTCACCTTCACGGTGCCGAGCGCATCCTGGAGACGGGGCGCGCTCTCCGGTGCCGTGTCGGTGCCGGCCACGACTCCATGGTCCCGCAGGAGACTCGCGCCCGTCTGCTCCGCGCGCCGTTCCGCCGTCGCCCGGCGGGCGACGAGCGTGACGCAGGTGAGCACCACGAGTGCGAGAACGAGATTGCCGAAGCGGGGAATGCCACGCATGACTGAAAGATACACCGGACATCGTGATTCGGTGTCGCCAGCCGCCGCCGCTCCTCTCCGGAGCGCCCCGGTCAGCCCGATCCGTCTGCCGGGGAGCGCGTGCTGAAAGCCGTGGCGACGATCCAGTCGTCATCCAGATGCCACTGCGCGCGCACCTCGATGTCGGTGCCGGCGAGTTCGGGGAGGAGCAGCGTCACGGACATGGCGCCGGATGTGGCGCCCGTCTCGCGGAGTGCGAGTTCGACCTCGGTGAAACGCACGTAGCGGTGCACGAACGGATCGATGGCCTTGTAGACGGCCTCCTTGATCGCGAAGTGCACCAGGACGGCCTCCCGTTCCACCAGGGCGTCTTCCCGGCGATCCTGCAGCGACTGGAGTTCCCGCGCCGTGAGGATGCGTCGGGCAATGCTGGGACGCCCGAGATCGGCTGGTGTGGGGCGATGTTCGAGATCCACTCCCACGAATTGCAACCGGTCATTGGGCCCCGCCGGCCTCGGCGCCATCACGGCCAGTGCCAGCGATGCCTTGTGGGTGATCGAACCCGATACCGTGTGGGGCAGAGCCGGCGCGCCTCGGTCGTTGCGCAGAATGGAGAGATCCGCCGTGCTGCGGGGCCCGTCATTCCCACTTTCTCCCATTACCTCACGCAGCGCATCACGCAGCGCGAGGCGTCCGGCCACGAAGGTGCCCCGTCGGCTCTCCGGCAGTGCCCGGGCCAGGGCGGCTTCATCGGCGTGGAGTCGCCCGGCCTCCACCAGCGCCTGGATTCCGGTGTCTCCGCGCAGGGCATCCTTCACGGGTTCGCTGCGCAGTACACTGCCGCCCAGATGCGTCAGGAGCGGCGCGCGTGCCAGTTGCAGCGACGGAGACGGAGCACGATCGGTGTGGCGCATGACGAAAGATAGAGCGACGGCTGGAAACCGCTGGTCTTTGAGACCGTTATTCAGACGGTCCTCCAGGTCTCCTTCAGGCCTCCTTCAGATGCGCACGCGATTGGCCGCCCGTGTGACCACGTTGCCCGCCAGCAACCCGGCGGCGAGCGAGATGCCGATGATCGCCAGACGGAACGCCGTGGCAATGCCGGTCTCCACTTCCTGGCCCAGCAGCGAGGTCACCGATCGCAGGCCGATGGACCCCGGAACGAGAATGAGCAGTCCCGGCACCTGCGTCACCATCGCCACGCGGTGTTTCATGCGCGCGAAGAGATTGCTGCCCGCGCTGACGACCATCGCGCCGAGAAAGGCGCCGAGTTCCTCGCCCATGCGGGCGCCGGCGAACTTGGACGTGAGATAGGCCGCTGCACAGGCGATGACGATGGGCGCGGCATCGCGGGGCTGAGCCTTGAGCAGCACCATGAACGCCAGCGGGGCAACGAGCAGCGCGAGCCACTCGCTCCACGCTGGCAGCGGCGCGCGCGATGAAATGTCGGCGAGCATCGGCAGCCAGTGGCTCAGGTCGCGCCCCAGTGCCGACCCGGTCTTGACACCCAGCGCGATGCCGAAGCCCAGCCCCAGAAATGTCACGAGGGCGCCACTCAATCTCGCGGTGCCCGAAGACAGGTGACGCGTGGACAGTTCCGTGAGTGCCACCGTGAACGTGAGGCCGGGCAGCATGATCACGAGGCCGGCGAGCGATGTGAGATAGCCCGAACTGGTGCGCAGGAGTGCATCCAGCGCGAAGGCGACGGTGGTCACCACGAACGCGGCGGTCGGCTCGGTCACATGGCGCGTGCTCTCCCGTCGGCCCAGGACGGTGGCCACCAGGGCGGTGAGCAGCCCCAGGAGGGCTGCCACCAGCACATCGCCGGTTCGCACTTTCAGGAAACACGCCACGGCGGCCGACGACAGCACGAACGCCACGGGTTGCAACCATGCCGCGTAGATCGGCGGTTCGCGGTCGAGCGCGTTGATGCGCACCAGCCCCTCGCGCGGTGAGATCTCCCGGTCGACGACCTGCCGGGTGATCTCGCCGAGGGTGGCGAGATGTCCGAGATTCGTCTCGCCGGGTTCGACCCGCAGTAGATGGACCTGTTGGGCGTCGACCGAGCCCACGCCCATCATGATGCTGGTGGGGGTGGTGAAGAAGTTCGTCTGCAGGCCCAGTTGCCTGGCCGCCGCGGAGAGCGCCGCCTCGAGGCGATGGGCGGGCGTTCCATGTTGATGCAGGGCGCGCGCGAGTTCCAGGATGAAGTGACTCGCGGCTGCGGCCCGCTCCTTGGTGGGCTCCTTCTCGAAGAGTGGCAGATCCAGGCTGGCGGTCCCGTCGGTCATGGTGCGGAGCGTACGTGCGCCGCTGTCATCACGCAACCTCGTGGACGAAACGATCGCGGGACGATGCGGAAACGTCGGGTGCGCCCCGTCTGCCGTGTCGGAAAAGCGTCCGTGATGTGTGCGGACAGCCGCACTGTGGATCCGTCGCCGTGACGGTATCTTTCACATTGCGGTATTTCATGCACGTGTCGCGCGTGGGACGCCGGAGAATCCGGTCCGCTGCGCGACGGTACGGCGCCCTTTGCGCCGCAGATTCACCGTTTCCGACATGTTCCGTACGTTTGCTCGCCGAGTGGCGCCGTTGGTCGGCGCCATGCTCCTCGCTGCCGGTTGCAACTCCGATTCGACACCGGACATTCCTTCCAATCCGGCGGTCGAAGTCTACGCCTCGTCACTCGGGGTCAACATCGCCCAGATGACGAAGAAGAATGACAACCTGTACTACCAGGACCTGACCGTGGGCACCGGATCGGAAGCGATCGCGGGTCGTTCCATCGATGTGCGCTACACTGGCTGGTTGATCAATGGCACGCGATTCGACTCCAACGTGGGTGGCGCGTTGCTCACCTTCACGCTGGGCACCGGCTGGGTCATCAGTGGCTGGGATCAGGGGCTCGTGGGCATGAAGGCCGGTGGCAAGCGCAAACTCGTGATCGGCTCGTCGCTCGGCTACGGTCGCGCCGGGTCGGGCGCGATCCCACCCAATTCCACGCTCGTCTTCGACGTGGAACTGATCGCGGTGCGTTGATGCCGGCGCGCACGCTGCTCGTCGCCTTCGTGGCGCTTCCGCTGGCGACGTCCGTCGCCCTGCGGACATCACCGGTCGACGGGGAGGACCTGCGGGTTCGTCCGTCGGCGGTGCATGCCCAGCCCGCGGATTCGTTCGATCTGCTCATCGTGGGCGGGTCGGTCATCGATGGCACGGGCAGCGCGGCGCGGGTGTTGGACGTGGGCGTGCGCGGAGACCGGATCGTGGCGCTGGGGGCCTCGCTGCCACGCGCGCGGGCGAAACGGATCGTCGAAGCGCGGGGCCGGGTGGTCTCACCCGGCTTCATCGATCTTCATGCGCATCTCGAACCGCTGCTGCAACTGCCGCTCATGGAGAGTGCGCTTCGGCAGGGCGTGACACTTGCGCTGGGCGGTCCGGATGGCGGCTCGCCATTGCCGCTCGGTCCGTATCTCGATTCGGTGACGAGCGTGAAGCCGGGCATCAATGTGGCCTATCTGGTGGGCCACAACGACATTCGCCGCCGGGTCATGGGCATGGAGGCCCGAGCGCCGCGCGCCGACGAACTCACGCGCATGCGGCAGCTGGTGGCGGCGGCGATGGGGCAGGGCGCATTCGGTCTGAGCACCGGGCTGCTCTATCTGCCCGGCACCTACTCCAACATCGACGAAGTGGTCGCGCTGGCGCAGGCCGCGAGCGACAGCGGCGGCATCTACACCTCGCATCTGCGCAAGGAAGGCATCGGCCTGCTCGATGGCGTGGGGGAAGCGCTGGAAATCGGACGGCGCGCGAAGATCCCCGTGGTGCTCACGCATCACAAGGCGGTGGGTCAGCAGATGTGGGGCAAGAGCGTGATCACGCTGGCGATGGTCGACAGCGCGCGCAAAGCCGGCACCGATGTGATGATCGATCAGTATCCCTACACGGCCACCCACACCGGCATCGGCGTGCTGGTGCCGAGTTGGGCGATGGCCGGCGGTAACGCCGAGTTCCGCAAGCGCCTCGCGGTGCCCGCGCTCAGGGACAGCATTCTGCGCGGTATCGTCGACAACATTCTCAATGACCGTGGCGGCGGCGATCTCGCGCGGGTGCAGTTCTCCCGCGTGACCTGGGATCGTTCGCTGGAAGGCAAGACACTCAAGGACTGGGCGTTGCGCGAAAAACGTGAGCCCACGCCCGAGCAGGGCGCGCAACTGGTGCTCGAAGCCATGCTGAAGGGCGGCGGCAACGCGATCTACCATGTGCTCGACGAGCAGGACGTGCGCCGCATCATGGTGCATCCGCAGACCATGATTGCCAGCGACGGACGTCTTTCGCAGCCGGGCGACGGACATCCGCATCCCCGCGCCTACGGTACGTTCCCGCGGGTGCTTGGCGAGTACGTGCGCACACAGCGGTTGCTGTCACTCGAGACCGCGGTGCACAAGATGACGCAGATGCCCGCGCAGCGGCTCGGCCTGAACGATCGTGGCGTGCTGCGGGTGGGTGCGTATGCCGATGTGGTGGTGTTCGACGCCGCGACGGTGAAGGACCAGTCGACCTTCACGGAGCCGCACCAGTATCCCGTGGGCATCGAGACGGTCATCGTGAACGGCACGGTGTCGGTGCAGGACGGTAAACCCACCGGCGTGCGGGCGGGGCGGGTGGTGCGGCACGGTAGTTCGCGGTGATGGCGAGCCAGAGCATTCTCTTGGACAGCCGCCACGTAGACATAACGTGCCGTGAGAGCCAATAATTAGAGGTTGGTCGCGCCAGGCGACCGTTTGTCCCGCCGGCACCTCGTCGGTCCCACCGGCCTTCCGGTCTCTCCCACCGGTCATTCTCATGGCTCCTGTTTCACGTTTTCGCCGGCCCGTCGTGGGCCGGCTGATGGCACCGGCGTCCGCCCTCGGGTTGGCACTGCTGTTGCCGAACACCGCCACCGCGCAGCGTCGCGGTCTCGACGATTCCGATGTGATGCGCCTCAAGGCGGTCGGCAGTGTCGCGCTCTCACCCGATGGCTCCCGGGTCCTGTACACGGTCTCGGGCTGGGAACATCCCAATGCGCGCGGCGATACTGCACTCGGCGATCGTCACGAGCGTCGCTCGCATGTCTTCATGGTGCCTGCGACCGGTGGTGACGCGCGGCAGCTCACCTATGGCGAACGGGGGGAGTCGCAGCCCGCATGGTCGCCCGACGGCAACACGATCGCCTTCGTCGCGGCCCGCGGTACGGGCACCGGCGACGATGCCCCGCGTCCACAGATCTGGCTGTTGCCCGCGCAGGGTGGGGAAGCGCGGCAGTTGACGACGCTGAAGGATGGGGTGTCCGGCTACGCCTGGTCGCCCGATGGTTCGAAGATCGCGGTGTTGACCACCGACACCCTGTCCCGCGAAGCGGAAGCGAAGCGTCGTCGTCGCGATGATTCACAGGTGTACGAAGGCGAGTTCCGTCTGAGTCACATCTGGGTGGTCGACGCCACGACGGGTTCGGCTTCGCGTGTGACCTCGGGCAACTTCACCGTGAACGGCGCACCGAGCTGGTCGCCCGATGGCGCGCGTCTGGCGTTCCTGGCCGGCCCCACCACGCTCATTCGTGATGAACGCCACGATGCCTATGTCGTGGACATCGCCTCGAAGCAGCTCGATCGCATCACCACCGGTGGCGACGCCGAGACCGCGCCGCAGTTCTCGCCCGACGGCAAGCTGCTCGCGTTCACCATGATTCCGCACGAGTTCGCGCCGCACAAAGACGGTATCCCGCCACGGACGCTGCGCAATGGGCGTGTGACCACGTTCGATCTCGCGACCCGCACGCTGACCAATCACGCCCGTCCCGATTTCGATGTGAGCGCGGGCGCGGTGCGCTGGTCACCCGATGGCAGGGAGCTCTGGTTCACGGCCAGTGACCGGGTCTACCAGTCCGTGTATTCCTACGATCTCGCCAGCAAGCAGTACACGAAGCGGACGAAGGACCTGCTGGTCGCCGGTCTCTCGCCCAGCAAGGACGGCAGCCGCATCGCGTTCGTGCTCAACACGCCGGAGTGGCCGGCCGAGGTGTACGTGCAGGACGGGTTCGCGGGAACGCCGAAGCGCCTGACCAACACGAATCCGTGGATTGCCGAACGTTCGCTTGGTGCGCAGCGCGTCATGACGTGGAAGAGCAAGGACGGCCGCGAAGTGGAAGGTGTCCTGCTGCTGCCCGTGGGCTATCAGGAAGGGGCCAAGGTGCCGCTCGTGGTGTCCGCGCACGGTGGTCCGACCAGTGCACACACCAATGGCTTCCGACTCGGCACCGATCCCGGGCAGACCTGGGCGGCACGGGGATGGGCCGTGCTCTATCCCAATCCGCGCGGTTCCACGGGATACGGTGAGTGGTGGATGCGCGCCAACACCGGCGACTGGGGTGGTGGCGACTATCGCGACATCATGACCGGTGTGGATGAACTCATCAAGCGCGGCATTGCCGATTCCACCCGCATGGCGTTCGAAGGCTGGAGCTATGGTGGCTACATGACCAGTTGGGTCGTGTCGCAGACCGGCCGGTTCAAGGCGGCCATGATGGGCGCTGGTCTGCCTTCGCTGCTGTCGATGGCCGGTACGACGGACATTCCGGGTTACATCAACACCTTCTTCGGACAGCCGCAGTACGATGGTTCCATCGTGAACCCGAGCATTCGCAAATTCCTCGAGCGCTCCGGTATCTCCTACAGCGATCGCATCACGACACCGTTGCTCATTCTGCACGGCAGCAACGACGAGCGTGTGCCCATCGGCCAGCCCATGGAGTTCTACCGGGCCCTCAAGGATCGTGGCAAGACCACGGAGCTGGTGTTCTATCCGCGTGAAGGGCACGGATTCGCCGAGTACTACCATCAGCTCGATCGCATGAAGCGCGAATACGAGTGGATCGAGCGGTACACGCTGGGAACGGGACAGAAGACCGCGATGTAGATGTTTCCGACGCGGTTGTCGAAGGGCCGGCGTGTTGCGCCGGCCCTTTTGTATTTCCGATTCTCGGTGTTTCAGGGCATTCATTCCCTTCCGATGTTCCGAAGCGTTTCCGGATCTTCCGCGTGTTTTTCGCCATGCACGCGTATTTTCGATGACACACGTCCGGTCGGAGCATGCTATCGTCGCTCCATGCTGGCCGCCGCTCCCTCCGCCGCCGTACTTGGCATCGATGCCCTCGATATTCTGGTCGAGGTGCATGTAGCCAACGGGCTACCTCAATGGACGCTCGTCGGATTGGCAGCAACGGCCGTGAAGGAAAGCCGCGACCGCGTGCATGCGGCATTGGTGAACAGCGGGTTCGCGGTACCCAGCCGGCGCGTGACGGTGTCGCTCACGCCTGGGGATGTGCAGAAGCAAGGCACCGCGTTCGATCTGCCCATCGCGCTCGCCGTGCTGGCGGCGAGCGGCCAACTGCCGGCCGATGTGCTGGCCACCACGTGCGCGATCGGTGAACTGGGACTCGATGGACAACTCCGGCCGGTGCGCGGGGTGTTGGCTGTGGCGCGGCATGTGGCTGCGACCAGTGACGCCCTGCTCATCGTGCCGCCCGACAATCTGCAGGAAGCGCTGCGTGTACCGGGCGCCCGGGCGATGGGGCCACGCACATTGGCCGAATTGGTGGCCGCCCTGCGCGATGGCACGGCGCGCAGCGATATCCGCATCCGCCGCTCCAGTGTCCGGTCGGTCGGGACGCCGGACCTGGGCGATGTGATGGGCCAGGCACTGGCCGTCCGTGCTGTCGAGATAGCCGCCGCCGGCGCGCACAACCTCCTCTTGCAAGGTCCACCCGGTGCCGGCAAAACCATGCTCGCCAGACGCATGCCGGGTATCCTGCCTCCCCTCGATGACCAGGAGGCACTGGAAGTGCTGGCCATTCACTCCGTGGCCGGAATGCTCGGGCCGGACGAACAGGCCGCCATCGATCTCGGTCGTCCGTTCCGCGCGCCACATCATTCGGTGAGTCAGGCCGGCCTCATCGGAGGCGGCAGCTGGCCCAGGCCCGGTGAGGTCAGTCTCGCTCACCACGGCGTACTGTTCCTCGACGAGTTGTCGCTCTTTCCGCGGCACACGCTCGAGGCCCTGCGTCAGCCTCTCGAAGACGGCGCCGTGGTGGTAGCACGAGCCGCCCGCGCGGTACGATTCCCCTCGCGCTTTGCCCTGGTTGCCGCCAGCAATCCGTGCCTGTGCGGCTATGCGGGATCGGAAGACAGATCATGCCGCTGCTCCGTCGCCGAACTCGAACGCCATCGCGCACGGCTTTCCGGTCCATTGGCCGACCGCATCGATCTGCATGTGCACGTGCGGCGTGTGCCACCCGAAACCCTGTCCCTGCAGCCCGCGCCGGAATGTTCGGCGACCATACGCCAACGGGTGATCGCCGCCCGCGAACGACAACGACTGCGCTACGCACACCTCCCGTCGCCCTCGCACACGGGCGCCACCCCTTTCACCAACGCGTCCGCGCCTTCCCGCCTCATCGCTCCCGCCTCCCGGCTCGAACCCGATGCCCGCGCCCTTCTCGTACGCGCCGCCGATCGCCTCACACTCTCGGCGCGTGCCTACCACCGCGTGCTGCGGGTCGCCCGGACCGTTGCGGATCTCGATGACACGGATGTCGTGACCCGACAGCACCTGGCCGAAGCCCTGCGCTATCGCGCCACGTACCACGGCCACGAGGTGACCGCATCAGACACCGTCACGGGATGACCGCATCAGACACCGCCGTGAGCGGCTTTCGCCCCGGCCCGTGAAGGCTGCGCGAACAACCCGTACAGCACGATATCGAGGTGGGTCTCCAGATACCGGGGCAGGTCGCTGAAGCCGGGGTCGAACGGAGCCAGCGATGCACGGTGCACCGAGGCCCACGTCAATGGGGCCATCAACACCAATGCCACCTGCTCGGCGTCGATCCGCCGGAACTCGCCCGACGCCATCCCCCGCTTCAGCACGGTCATGCAGATACGTCGAGCCCGCACCTGGATCTCCTCGACGAGGAGCTGGGCCATCTCGGGAAAGTGCGCGGCCTCGGCGACCATCAGCCACAAGACGCCACTCGCGGGCGTCGCGCCGAACTCGTGCCACCATCCGAGCATGAGCTCCTTCAGCAAGGCGGCTGCGCTGTCGTGACGCCCCTGCAAGCGCTGCTCCGCAAAGGCGATGGCCGGCGCCACCGCTTCTTTCACCACGGCCTCCAGCAGCGCTTCCTTGTTCCGGTAATACACGTACAGCGTGCCCGGACGCACGCCGGCATGCCGGGCGACATCGATCATGCGCGTCTCGCGGAATCCCTGCTGCAGAAACAGATCGCGCGCCGCACTCAGGATCTCCTGCGGACGCTCCGTTTTCCGACGCTGCCAGCGTGGACCCGCTCCGGGAAGACCGGCAACACGTTCCGATTCCAAGTCGTCTCCGGATGCTGTCGCTGCCGCCCTGGGCGTTGGCGTGGGCGAGGCCTTCCGGCGCTTCGATTCGGCCGGTCGTCGTGATGAGGGCATATTCCTCGAATATGCCAATTATTGACTTCTCGTTCAATTGTCATTTAATTGAACAAAGATTCATCAAATACATCGTGACCGCCGGCAGACAGTGTTGAGCTTGCTCCGATGTGATCAGAGGAGAGAATCGAGAGATGAGAATTCAATCAGGTGGGAACCCGAAGCCAGGACGTCTCCTCCAGCGGAACGTCGAATCGATTGATCGACCGGGCACGGCGACCCGGTACGGCGTGATGGCGTTGCTGATCGGCGGCGTGGTCGCGCCTTTCAGAGAGACCGCAGGTCAGGGGGCAGAGCGCACGCTGAGCTTCGCTGAGGCGTTGTCGTTGGCCGAGGGGCGCAACGAGCGCATTCTGGCCGCGGATGCGGCTGTGGACCGCGCGCGATCGGATCGTCGGGTCGCGCAGGGGCGGCGGTTTCCTGACGTCACGCTCACCGGACGCACCACACGTATCAACGACGAGATCGTGATCGATCTCGACCCGATCCGGCAGGTGATGCTCGGGTTGCACCCGGGTGTGCCATCGACCGCGATCCCGCCGTTCCAGGCTCGTATCCAGCGCCAGGCGTTCAACAACGCCGGCCTGAGCGCCACGATGCCGGTGTTCACCGGCGGGCGGTTGCGGGCGGGCGTGCGGGCGGCCGATGCGGCTGTCACCGCCGCCGAAGCGGGACAGCGATCCATGGTCGGCGAGGTGGCCACCGAGCTGGCACAGCGATATTTCGGGCTGCAACTCGCCATCCAGAACCGGGCCACGCGACAGGCGAGCCGGGAGAGTCTGGGGCGTCATGTGGAGCGAGCCCGGAGTCTCGAACGCAACGGCCAGATCGCCCGCGCCGAACGGCTGCGAGCGGAAGTGGCGCTGGCCGAGGCGGACCGCGATGTGCAGCAGGCGGAAAGCGACGAGCAGCTGGCGCGACTGGCGCTCGCGGCCACACTGGCGATGGACGTGGAGATCATGCCGGAGACGCCGCTCTTCAAGGTGCCCCCGCTTGCCCCTGTCGATTCGTTCAAGACCGCCGCACGGGACCGGAATCCCATACTCGCCCGTCTCGCTTCGGAGCAGGCGCGGGCCCGGCAGGGCATCGATGCCACGCGCGGAGAGTTTCTCCCCTCGTTGGGCCTGTTCGCACAGCGGGAGCTCTACACGCACGATCTGACGATCACGCAGCCTGTGTGGGCGGCGGGAGTGCAGCTCAGTCTCCCGCTCTTTCAGGGTGGCCAGCGATTCGCGCGTCTCGCAGGCGCGCGGGCACAGGCGCGGCAGGTCGAATTGCTGCGCATCCGTGCGCAGCGCGATATCGAGCTGCTGGTGGAGCAGCGATATCGCCAGGTCGAACAGGCCAGGATCCAACTGACGTCTCTCGAAGCCACACGGACGCTGGCGGAAGAGAGTCTCCGGGCACAACAACTCGCGTTCGCGGCCGGTCTGGCGACGTCGCTGGACGTGGTGGACGCGGAGCAGGCGTTGGCTCGCGTGCAGTTGGGCATGTTCAAGGCGCTGCATGATGCCGATGTCTCGCTGGCGGCGCTTCTCGAATCCATCGGGCAACCCTCGCGGTTGCCCGAATACATCAATGCGGAGCGTGCGCGATGAATCGAAACACGGAAAGTCGGTCCGGACGGGGATGGGCGATGGGGGCGCTGGTCGGCGTCCTGGTGGTGCTCGCCGGCGTGGTGGGATGGTGGGCGACCCGACCGGCGCCCGAAGTGCTGCAGGGGCAGGTGGAAGTGCGGCGGGTCAACGTGGCCGCCAAGATCCCCGGGCGGGTGGATTCCCTGCTGGCACGTGAGGGCGATACCGTCGAAGCGGG
Source organism: Gemmatimonas aurantiaca (assembly GCF_037190085.1). Taxonomy (NCBI): domain Bacteria; kingdom Pseudomonadati; phylum Gemmatimonadota; class Gemmatimonadia; order Gemmatimonadales; family Gemmatimonadaceae; genus Gemmatimonas; species Gemmatimonas aurantiaca. Next base: position 885,710 of record NZ_JBBCJO010000005.1, on the reverse strand, counting down.
CCAACTGGTGGTGGTGCTGCATAGCCCCGAACTCGATGCCAAGGCGCAGCAGACGGATGCACAGATCGCCGCCGCCCGCGCGCAGGAAGCGAAGGCGCGCAGCGGTGCGCGGTCGCAGGAAGTCACCATGGCCCGCGCGAACTGGGAACGGGCGGCGCAGGCCGAGAGTCTCGCGGTGACCACGTACGCGCGGGTGCAGCAACTCTTCGTCGAAGGGGTGATCGCCACACAGCGACGCGATGAAGCCCAGACGCAGTTGAACGCGGCGCGTCTGGCCACGCAGGCCGCGCGGGCGCAGTTCGATCTCGTCATGTCTGGCGCGCGATCGGAGGACCGCACGGCAGCCGAAGCCGTCGTGCGGCAGGCGCAGGGTGGTCGTGCGGAGGTGCGGGCGTATCAGTCGGAAACCCATGTGGTCGCACCCATCGGTGGCGAGATCTCACAACGCACGGTCGAACCCGGGGAAATCGTCTCGGCGGGGCTGCCGATTCTGACCATCTCCGATCTGCGCGACGCCTGGGTCACCTTCAACCTGCGCGAGGATCGACTGGCGGGGATCGGCAAGGACTCCACGCTGCATGTCACCGTTCCCGCGCTGGGAGGCAAAGCGGTGTCCCTGCGTGTGAGCTACATCGCTCCCGTTGGCGACTACGCGACGTGGCGTTCCACGGGTGAAGCCGGTGGATTCGATCTGCGTACGTTCGAAGTGCGTGCGCGTCCGGTGGAGACGGTGCCGGGTCTCCGTCCCGGCATGACGGTGCTGCTGCCGGCGGCGCAGCTCATGGGAGCCTCGTCGCGTTGATGCGCGTGTACACGTCAACGGGAGACGTCGCGTGAGTGGCACGACAGGCAGCGCCACCATCAACGGGGATGCCGATGGCGCGACGTCGACGGGATTCTCACGCCGCGACACCGGCGTGACGGCCGTGGCACGGCGGGAGCTGCATCGCCTACGGGCGCGACGGCTTTACCCGCTGCTGTTGCTGATTCTGCCAGTGATCGGTTGGGGCGTACTGCGTGCGATCTTCGGCAGTCATGTGGCTCGCGACCTGCCCGTGGTGGTGATGGATGCCGATGGCAGCGCGCTTTCCCGCCGCGTCGTCCGCGCGATCGATGCCACGGCATCGGTGCGTGTCGTGTCCCGGACGTCGGCCATCGGCAATGTGGAGCAGGTCCTGCAGCGCGGTGAAGCTTACGCCGTGGTGGTGATCCCGGCGGGACTCGAGCAGCAGACCGCACGCGCGCAGGGCACGCCGATCCTGCTGTACACGAATGGACAGTGGCTGCTGCCGGCCAGCACGATCACGCGCGATGTGCGGATGGCCGTCGGCACCGTCTCCGCGCAGATCGAGGTGGGTCGACGGGTGGCGCGGGGCGCAGCGCCGTCGACCGCGCTGGTCGCGGCGGAACCGGTTCGCACGCAACTGCATCCGCTCTACAATCCGGCGCTCGACTACGCGGCCTATCTCTTCCTCGCGCTGATTCCCACGCTGTTGCACGTGTTCGTGCTGGTGATGGCGGTGCATGTCGTGGGCGTCGAGTTGAAGCAGTCCACGGCGGCACAATGGCTGGCCGCGGCGGGAGGCCGGGCCGGCATCGCCGTGATCGGCAAGCTGTTGCCGTACACCCTGTGGTATGCCCTGCTGGGCAGCGTGATGCTGGAGGTGGCGCTCCGGTCGCTCGATCTGCCGATGGCGGGCAATCGCCCGTTGTTGCACGCCGCGATGCTGTTGCTGGTGATGGCGTATCAGGCGCTGGGCGTGTTGCTGGTGGCGCTCACGTCGAATCTCCGTGTCGCCACGAGTGCGTCGGGGTTCATTGCCGGGCCCGCATTCGCGGTGGCCGGCGTCTCGTTTCCGCGATTTGCGATGCCGGTGGCCGGGCAGCTCTGGTCGGTGGTGCTGCCGCTCTCCCACTATCTCGAACTGCAGACCCAGCAGGTCATCGTGGGGGCCAGCGTGCGCCAGTCGGCGCCACTGGCAGCGACGCTGATGGCGTTCGTGGCCGTTCCGGCATTGCTCGCTGTGAGACCGCTGCGGCGGGCGCTGCGTGATCCGCAGTGCTGGGGGCGAACATGACAGGCATCTGGTACTGGGCGCGTCAGGAATGGCGTGCCATCCGGCGGGACCGGGGCGCATCGGCTGTGCTGATCGCGGCCTCGGTGCTCTATGCGTTGGTCTATCCCATTCCTTTCCTGTATCAGGTGGCGCGTGATATCGGCATCGTGGTGGTCGATCTCGATCGTTCGGCGATGAGCCGGCAGGTGACGCGCATGATCGATGCCGCCGAACAGGTGCGTGTGCACGAGATCGTGGGGAGCGAAAGGGAGGCCGAGGAGCGTGTACGGGCAGGTATCGTGCATGGCGCGGTGGTCATCCCGAGCGAATTCGAACGACATGTGCAGCGGGGAGAGCGGGTGATCGTCGGTGTGTACGGCGATGCCAGCTACTTCTCCGTGTACAGTCAGATCGCCACCGGTGCATCGGCTGCCATCGGCACGTTTTCCGCCGGTGTCGAGCTGCGACGCCTGCAGGCGAGCGGGTTCGATGCCGCGTCGGCTCGACAGGCGCGCGATCCGCTGCCGCTCGTGGTGAGGACGTTGTACAACCCCGTGGGGGGGTATGGCAATGCGAATGTGCCCGCGGTCCTCATTCTCGTGCTGCAGCAGACGATGCTGATCGGCATCGGCACGCTGGCCGGCGGTCGGCGCGAACGGTCGACGGAGATCCTGTCGCGTGACGATGGGCTCACGCGTGTGCTGGGCCGTGCCCTGGTTTACGTGGGGATCTATCTGGTGCAGGTGGTGCTCTCGTACTTCATCGCCTATCGGCTGTATGGACTGCCTCATACCGGGGCGTTGCCCGCACTGATGCTGTTTCTGCTGCCTTTCCTGGTGGCGACGGCGATGCTGGGCCTCGCGCTCTCGCGTCTGTTTCTCACCGCGGAGTCGGCGCTGCAGGCGCTGATGTTCTCCAGTCTGCCGGCGATCTTCATATCGGGGTTCTCCTTCCCGGCGGAAGCCATGCCGGTGTGGATTCGTGCGCTCGCGCAGCTGTTGCCGAGTACGCAGGCGATTGCGGGGGCGCAGCGGGTGGTGCAGATGGGGGCGTCGTTGGCCGACGTCCGTGCGTCGTGGCTCGCGCTCTGGGGATTGAGCGCCGTGTATCTGCTCGTGGCCTGGGGACTGGTGGCGCGAGGTCGCCGGGGTGCGTCCGACCCGCGTATCCCCGTCGGGGACGTCGTGTCCGATCGGTAGCGCGCAAGGCGCGGAGCTGTCATTGGGAGGGCTTCCGTCGTAGCTTGCGGGGCACCTCAACCCCTGCGCTTTGGGCTGTCTCACACGAATCGGCTGTGCGGTGATCCTCGTGGCCGGGGGCGCCGTCGGATACTGGCTCTATGGCGATCGTCTGCCATCGGTGCTTTCGCGAGCGGCGTCGGGCGCGGCGGACCGCGTCACCGATGTGGCGGCGCGTGCCAGTGAGCGCTACGACAGCAACGACGGGCCGCGCATCGCCTCGGAGGAAGCCGAGCGACGCCGGAAGGCCCGTGAAGCCCGCGATCGCACGTTGGGGTGGGTCACCATTGCCGGCGCCACGGCGTCGGAACCGTCCGCGTCCCCATCGTCTGCGTCGGGTTCCTCGGCCAGTCGCGCGGCGGCACTCGATCGTGTGCTCGCGCCGCTGCGGAGTCGCAATGGCCCCGCGTATGTGTCGCTGTCGGCTTCGCAGATCGCCGGCGTGCTGGCACCGCTGATGCAACAGTTGCCGCCGTCCGCGCAGTCGGTGCAACTCGCCCTCGACGGCGAGCAGTTGCTCGTGCGCGCCGTGGTGTCCCTGCGCGATGTCGCGGGCACGGGCGCGTTGGGCACGGTGCTGGGGGGGGTGCTCGATGGCACCGATACGCTGTTCATTGCCGGCCCCGTCGAACCGGTGCGTCCTGGCGTGGCCCAGTTCCGGGTGCGTGAGTTGCGTCTCAAGGGGGTCGATGTTCCGCCGCGTTTCATCCCGCCATTGGTGCGCACGCTGCGGCAGCAGGGTGAGCACCGTCTTCGCGCCCGACGCGAACGGACGGGGACCTCCGCGGGTACCACAGCAGATCGTGGCAACGACATCGACCTTGCCGGCCTCGCCGACGATGGTCTGCCGATACCGTTGCCTGCTTCCGTGAGCGACGTGCGCGTCGTGAATGGCAAGCTCACGCTCTATCGTGCGACTCCCGCCCCGGGATCCGCTTCCACGAAACCCACACCATGACCCGACGCATTCTCGTCATCGACGACGAACCCGGCATCCGACAGGCCCTGGGCCAGCTTCTCGAATACGAAGGGTTCGACGTCCGGACGGCGAGTGGCGGGACCGAGGGCATCGCCCTCTACGACAGCTTCCGGCCGCAACTGGTGTTTCTCGATGTGAAGATGGCCGGGCTCGATGGCCTCGAGGTGCTCAAGCGTCTGCGGCAGGCCGATCCCAACGCCACGGTCGTGATGATCAGCGGGCACGCCACCATTCAGACGGCGGTGGAGGCTACACAACTCGGGGCATACGACATTCTCGAGAAGCCGCTCGACACCGATCGTGTGCTCGTCCTGCTGCGCAATGCCTTCGCCAATCGGCAGCTCAGCGAGGAAAACGAGCGGCTGCGCGAGACCATCGAGTCGCGCTATGAGATCGTGGGACGTTCGTTCGGCATCCGCTCCCTGCTCGAGCGCATCGAGCGGGTGGCCGGTACACCGGCGCGGGTGTTGATCACCGGCGAGAACGGCACGGGCAAGGAACTGGTCGCGCGGGCCATTCACCGGGGTTCGCCACGGGCGCGCAAGCCGTTCATCGAAGTGAATTGCGCGGCCATCCCCAGCGAACTCATCGAAAGCGAATTGTTCGGACACATGAAGGGGTCGTTCACCGGCGCCATCAGCGACCGCGCCGGCAAGTTCGAACAGGCCCATGGCGGCACGCTGTTTCTCGACGAGATCGGCGATATGTCGCAGAGCGCGCAGGCCAAGGTGCTGCGCGTGTTGCAGGACGGTGTGGTGACCCGCATCGGTGGAAACAAACCCGTGCAGGTGGATGTGCGGGTGCTGGCGGCCACCAACAAGAATCTGGAAGATGAGATCGCCGCCGGACGCTTCCGCGAGGATCTCTACTATCGGCTGAATGTGGTGCCGATCACGGTGCCGGCGTTGCGGGAGCGCCGCGAGGATATTTCCCTGCTGGTGCGGCACTTCCTGCAGCAATTCGCCGAGCGTGACGGTCTCCCGGCGCGCTCGATCACCGACGAGGCGCTGCAGCGATTGTCCGAGCTCGACTGGCCCGGCAACGTCCGCGAGCTGCGCAACACGATGGAGCGTCTGGTGATTCTGGCCAGTGCGGCCTCCATCAGCGCGGCCGACGTGGAGCGTCTCGTGGGGCGCCGTACGGCGGAACCGTCGGGTCTGGGCAATCTGCTCGACTGTGCCACGTTCGAAGAGTTCAAGCAGGCCGCCGAGCGGGCCTTTCTGCAGGCCAAGTTGCGGGCGTTCGACTGGAACGTGTCGGAGACCGCGCGGGCTCTGGACATGCCGCGCTCGAATCTCTACAAGAAGATCGAGCGTTATGCTCTGACACGAGAGAGCCTGCCGGGCTGACTTTTTCACCCGCATTTCCCACGCTGCGCCACCCGTCCAATCACATGTCCAAGAACTGGGACGCCGAACTCGCGAAGATCGACAAACAACTCGCCTCCATCTCGGACGAGCAGCTCCTTGCCACGTCGCAGGGCGCCGGTGGGCCGGGTGCGGGGGCGCAGGGAGCGGCCGGTGGTGTGACGCGTGCAACGCAGACGCGCGCCCTCCCCGCCGGCGGCGCTGCGCCGGCTCCGGCCGCGACGGTGTCCGCGGGACGCAGTTGGGTCGCCTGGCTCAAAGTCATCGTGGCGGTGGGAGCGGCGGCGGGACTCATGTTCTGGCCCTGGCCGGCGCGGTGCGGCACGCCACTCATCGGCTTCACCGCCGCCACCGGTGGCGTGGCACTGCTGGGCATATGGAGCGCGGTGGGTACATGGCGGCATCGTCTCGGACTCGCGCATGTGGCTTCGCTGCTCGTGACCGTATGGGGGATCGGACTCGGTGCGCGGGAAGTGCTCCCGCGGGTGGGATATGCGGTGCCGACGGAAGCGCGCGCCGCGACATGGTCGTGCGAGGGCGCGTCACTCACGTCGCCAACCACCGATTCGACGCAGCCGACGACACCGCTGTAGGGCAGTTCCGGGTTGTGGGGGGTGTGGGGTTGGGGGTGAAAAGCCGGGTGATGGGTCCCGTGACATGGGACTCGCGACCCACAACCCGGGTGTTCCACGCCAAACCGTAAACCCAGAACCCGGAAACGCTGTTCTTCCAACCCACTCCGCGCGACTATCTTTCCCCAATGTCTACCTTCAGGAATTTCATCGGCGGCCAGTGGGTGGCGCCGTCGACCGATGCGTATTTCGAGAATCGCAATCCTGCCGACCAGGACGATCTGATCGGTCGTTTCCCGGCGTCCGGCGTGGCCGATGTGGAAGCGGCTGTCGCCAGTGCGCGGCGCGGTTTCGAGCGATGGAAGCGGACACCGCCGCCGGCACGTGGTGATGTGCTGCGTCGTGTGGGCGATCTGCTCGCGGCGCGCAAGGAGGAGCTGGCCGACATCATGACGCGCGAGATGGGCAAGCCGCTCGCCGAGACGCGCGGCGATGTGCAGGAAGGCATCGATACGGCGTACTATGCGGCCACCGAAGGTCGTCGACTGTTCGGTCACACCGTGCCCAGCGAACTCGCCAACAAGTGGGCGATGAGCATGCGCCGCCCGATCGGGGTGTGCGGTCTCATCACCCCGTTCAACTTCCCGTTGGCCATTCCCACGTGGAAGGCGTTCCCGGCGCTGCTGTGTGGCAATGCCGTCATCCTCAAGCCGGCCGAGGACGTGCCCCACACCGCGACGGTGCTGGTGGAGATCCTGCTGGAGGCCGGATTGCCGCCGGAAGTCATCCAGCTCGTGCACGGCATGGGTGAAGTGGTGGGCAAAGCGCTGGTGGAGCATCCGCAGGTGCCGGTCATCTCCTTCACCGGCAGCACGGAAACGGGCCGTTTCGTGGGCGAGACGTGCGGGCGCATGCACAAGCGCCTGTCGCTCGAAATGGGCGGCAAGAACGCGCAGATCGTGTTCGACGACGCCGATCTCGATCTCGCGCTCGATGGCGTGCTCTGGGGCGCATTCGGGACCACGGGACAGCGCTGCACGGCCACCAGCCGTCTCGTGCTGCAGGCGGGCATTCACGATGCCTTTGTCGCGCGACTGGCCGACCGCGCGCGTGCGCTGCGTCTGGGCGACGGACGTGTCGCCGGCACCGATGTCGGCCCGCTCGTCAACGAAGCCGCACGGGAAAAAGTCGAGCGGTATATACGCATCGGTCGGGAACAGGGCGCCACGCTCGTGTGCGGCGGTGAACGCGCCACCGGCGGCGCACTCGACAAGGGATTCTTCTTCCAGCCCACGATTTTCACGGGCGTCACGGCCGGCTCGCGCCTTGACCAGGAGGAGATCTTCGGTCCCGTGTTGTCCGTCATTCGCGTGGAATCGGTGGACGAAGCCTTCTCGGTGAACAACGGGGTGCGCTACGGACTCTCGAGCTCCGTGTACACGGGTAACGTGAACGTCGCCTTCCGCGCGCTGCAGGATCTCGACAACGGCATCACCTACATCAACGCGCCCACCATCGGCGCCGAGGCGCATCTGCCGTTCGGCGGCGTGAAGGAGACCGGCAACGGTCACCGGGAAGGTGGGTGGGAAGTCTACGAGTTCTATTCGGAGACGAAGGTCGGCTACGTGGACTACTCGGGTGCGCTCCAGCGGGCGCAGATCGACAATTATTGAGCAGTGACTCCCGTCGACTTCCGGCGACGGGAGGACGCCCTCCGCGCCGCGAATCGATCGCGGCGTGGCGGATGGTGGTTCTCCCGGTGGACACATGGTCGCCGCGGCGGCGCTTTGCCGCCGCCCGGCGTGCGTCGTGAGCGCGGTGGCCTGTGGCGTCTCCTGATCATCGCGGGCGTGCTGGCGCTGGTCCTGCGCACCTTCGTCGTCGAAGCGTATCGCATTCCCAGCCGCAGCATGGAGCGCACCCTGCTGCCGGGGGATTTCCTGCTGGTCAACAAACTGGTGTATGGCGCCGAAGTGCCCATCTGGCGTCAGCGCCTGCCGGCACTCCGTGCTCCGCAGCGCAATGATCTGGTCGTCTTCGACTGGCCCGTCGATCCGGACGTGGCGTTCGTGAAACGGCTCGTGGGGCTTCCCGGCGACACGGTCGCGATGGCGGCCGGTGTGCTGCTGCGCAACGGAGCCCCGCAACGGGAAACATGGGCCCTGCGCGGGATGATCAGCGAACTGCAGGATGAAGCCCCGCGCAACGACTGGGGGCCATTGGTCGTACCCCCGCACCATTACTTCGTCCTGGGCGACAATCGCGACAACTCGCTCGACAGCCGTGCCTGGGGATTCGTGCCCGACTCACTGCTGCGCGGCTCCCCCTGGATCGTGTACTTCAGCTTCGAGCCGGATTCGACCGCACGCGCCCCGTGGCTCACCCGCATCCGCTGGCCACGACTCGGCGCCGTCGTGCGATGACTTTCGCGATTTTTCGCGGGATGCGTTGACGAACGATACCGTGCTAGTTCACCCTTAATCGTGCTGCGGATCGTACGAAAATCGTGGCATGACGCCGGCGTGTCGGTCGGTGCGGATCGACCCGGTTGTCGCAGATGTGTTGTTCAGGAGGACCACCGCGTATCCCCTCCCGCGCGGTGCCCGCACGATCTACCAGCGCTTCGAGCCCGTTCGCCATGGCGGTCATTCCCCCGAAGAAGAAAGCGTCGTACGACGAAGGGTCTCTCGACCAGTATCTGCGTGACATCAGCGCCTATCCGCTGATCTCGAGGGAAGAAGAGGCCGAACTGGCCCGACGCATTCGCCAAGGGGATCAGGAAGCCCTCGACAAACTGGTGCGGTCCAATCTGCGCTTCGTCGTCTCCGTCGCCAAGAAATATCAGAATCAGGGCGTGTCGCTGTCCGACCTGATCAACGAAGGCAACCTCGGCCTCATTCGCGCGGCACACAAGTTCGACGAAACCAAGGGGATCAAGTTCATCTCCTACGCGGTCTGGTGGATCCGCCAGGCCATCCTGCAGGCGCTCGCGGAACAGTCGCGCATCGTGCGGGTGCCGCTCAATCGGGCCGGCACGCTGCACCGCATCGGCAAGCGGGCCAACGCGCTGCTGCAGGAACTGGGGCGTGAAGCCACGCACGCCGAGATCGCCGACGGCATGGACATCACCGAGGAGGAGGTGGCCAAGACCATGTCCATCTCCCAGGTGCATCTGTCGCTCGACGCGCCGCTCACGCCCGGCGAGGACAACCGGCTGCTGGATTACCTGCCGGACACGATGCACCCCACGCCCGAGGACCAGACCTTCGACAAGGCGCTCACCGAGGCCATCGAAGAGTCGCTGGGCAGCCTCAAGGAGCGTGAGGCGCGAATCCTGCGTCTCTACTTCGGCATCGACGGATCCGATCCGATGACCCTCGAAGAGATCGGCTCACTGCTCGGCATCACGCGTGAACGCGTCCGGCAGATCAAGGAGAAGGCGTTGTCGCGACTGCGCCATGTCTCCCGTTCCAAATCACTCGAAAGTTTTCTGGGGTAACAGGCAGTCATGGCATCGACGTATTCGTTTGACGTCACCACCGGGTGTGACCTGCAGGAAGTCGACAACGCGGTCAATCAGGCGCAGAAGGAAGTGGCGCAGCGTTTCGATTTCAAGGGATCGGAGGTGCTCATCGATTTTAAGCGCGCCGAGAATCTCATCAAGCTCGAAGCCGAGGGGGAGATGCGCGCCGAGGCGCTGCTGGACGTGCTGCGCGGCAAGCTGGTCAAGCGTGGTGTGCCGGTGAAGAATCTCGAGGTCACCGATCTCAAGCCCGGCGGCGGCGAGATCATGCGTCGTGACATCAAACTCAAGATGGCGCTCGACAGCGACACCGCGAAGAAGGTGAGCGCGGCCATCAAGGAAGCGAAGCTCAAGAAAGTCACGGCCAGCATCCAGGGCGATCAGGTCCGCGTGTCGAGCCCCGACAAGGATGCGCTGCAGGAGGCGATCACGCTGCTGCGCAAGGGCGACTACGGGGTGGAGTTGCAGTTCGGGAATTACCGCTGACGCGCGATCACGCCGCGGACATCCGCGCACTGCGGCAGCAGTCGAACGAAGCCATCGCCGCGCACGATGCGGAGCGGACCGCGTCGTTCATGCATGAGGATATCGAAGTCGCGGTTGCCGGTGGCCCGATTCTGCGCGGTCGTATCGCAAACCGTGACGCCTTCGCGATGCAGATGGCGGAGCCGGGGTTCGGAGGCTATGTGCGCACGGCCGAGCGGGTGATCGTGCACGACGGGCCCCTGCGCGCCAGCGAGTATGGGCATTGGGTGGGGCGCTGGACGGCCAAAGGCCGCGTCCATGAGCAGCGTGGACACTATTCGGCGGAATGGGTGTTCACGCCACATGGGTGGCGAATCGTACGGGAGAGTTATCGGGAAGGCTCGAACTGATCCTGCCGGTATCCGGCAGTTCATCGTGCAGGTATCGCGCCCGCAGGGCGCCCTTCAGACTCCCGGTTCTTTCTCCAGGCTGGATGTCCGGCCCGAGTCTCGCCGCCTCGCCCCGCCTCACAGAGGCCCAGGGGCAGGGGCTGAATCACCCTCGCAATCGTGGAGCTCCGCTCCATATCTGCACGGATGATCCCGGGAACCACGGGTGAGGAAGCAGGGCGGAGCTGGTCAGGGAGGAGGTTGCCGGACCTGGGGTGATACCGCCCCGATTCCATTATCATTCAGGGATGCTCAAATTCGGTCTGGTCACCCTCGGGTGCGACAAAAACACGGTGGACTCCGAGCGGTATCTGGCCGACCTGGTCGCCCATGGCGCCGAGCCGGTGCAGGATCTGCGTGACGCCGATGTGGTGGTCGTGAACACCTGCGGCTTCATCGACGCGGCCAAGGCCGAGTCCATCGAGGCCATCGTGGAGGCCGCGCGCCTCAAGGACGAGGGAAGCTGCAAGGCCGTCTTCGCCATCGGTTGCATGGTGGAGCGTCACAAGGACGAACTCCTCGAGGCGCTGCCCGAGGTGGATGTCTTCCTGGGCAACTCCGAAACCGATCGGCTGCTGCCCGAACTCGTGGAGCGGGGACTCATCGGCGGGTCGCTGGTGGAACACCCCGGCGTGCGCCTCTTCAGCGGCGACGTCGCGCATGTGCGCTACCTCAAGATCTCCGAAGGCTGCGATCACGGCTGTGCGTTCTGCGCCATCCCGCTCATGCGCGGCAAACATCGCTCGTTCGCGCTCGAGGAACTCGTGCGTGAGGCGCAGTTGCTGGAAGCACAGGGCGCGCGGGAGATCAATCTCGTGGCGCAGGATCTGGCGCACTACGGACGCGATCGCCGCGACGGCAACGCGCTGCCCGAGTTGCTCGAAGCGCTGGTGCGTGAGACGAGCATCCCGTGGATCCGGAACATGTATCTCTACAGCACCGGCATCACGCCGCGATTGCTGGAAGTGATCGCGGCGAACCCGCGCATCGTGCGCTGGCTCGATACGCCCATGCAGCATGGCAGCGATGCCGTACTGGCGCGCATGCGCCGACCGGAACGACAGAAGACCATCCGTGAGCGTCTGGCACGCTATCGCGAGATCGTGCCGGATCTGGCCGTGCGCACCAGTGTCATCGTGGGCTTTCCCGGCGAGACCGAAGACGATTTTGCCATCCTCTGCGATTTCCTCGAGGAGATGCAGTTCGATCGGGTGGGCGTCTTCACCTACTCGCCGCAGGAAGGCACACGCGCATGGGCCATGGACGACGACGTGGCCGACTCCATCAAGCAGGAACGCAAGGAACACATCGAGGAGTTGCAGCGCGCCATCACCGCCGAGCGGTACGAACGATTCCTCGGTCGCGATGCGCGGGTGCTCGTCGAACGTCGCGGGGATGCTCCGGACGTGTGGGTGGCCCGGGCGCCCTGGCAGGCCGACGACATCGATGGGCTGATGCATGTCACCGTGCCGGACGCATTGCGAAGCACGCGCATCGTTCCCGGCGCCTTCGTCGACGTGCAGGTCGACCACGTGGTCGACGACTATGATTTTGCCGCCACGCTGCGGGGGGTGGTGGACGCACCCGCCTCGGCCACGCTCGTCAAACCTTCGCGGCAGCTTCCCCTGGTGGGAGTGAATGGGGGCACCGCGGGCAGCTTTGGACGCTGATTCATGACCGAGATGTCGCATCATCCGCAGGTGCCCCATGCGCGCTCCGCCGAGATCATGGCGCGGGCGCGCACCCGTTTTCCGGGGGGCGTGAATTCCCCGGTGCGGGCGTTTCGTGGGGTGGGGGGAGAGCCATTCGTGGCCGCGCGTGGCAAGGGCGCGCGGGTATGGGACGTGGACGGCAATGCCTACATCGACTACGTGCTGTCGTGGGGGCCGCTGGTGCTCGGTCACGCGCCGGACGTGGTGCTCGAGGCCGTGGCGCGCGCCATGCAGGACGGCACGAGCTTCGGCATGCCCACCGAGCGTGAAGTGGTGCTGGCCGATGCGATTGCCGATCGCATGCCGCATCTCGAAATGGTGCGGTTCACGTCGAGCGGCACCGAAGCCACGATGAGCATTGCCCGTCTGGCGCGTGCCGTCACGAAGCGGGAACATCTCCTCAAGTTCGACGGCTGTTATCATGGGCACGGCGACAGCTTTCTCGTCCGGGCCGGCAGCGGTGTGGCCACACTGGGACTCCCCGATTCGCCGGGTGTGCCCGAGGGGTTAGCCCGCCTCACGTTGACCTGTGCCTTCAACGACCTCGAGGCGGTGGAGCGCATCGCGCGTGAGGTGCCGCTCGCGGCCATCATGCTCGAACCCATCGTCGGCAACAGCGGCTTCATCGAGCCGGCGCCGGGCTTCATTCAGGGGCTGCGGCGGATCGCTGACGAAACGGGGGCGTTGCTCGTCTTTGACGAAGTCATGACCGGATTCCGTATCGCATTCGGGGGCGCCGCCGAGTACTTCGGCGTGACGCCCGATCTCACCGCCCTGGGCAAAGTGATCGGTGGTGGTCTGCCCGTGGCCGCGTACGGCGGTTCCCGCACCATCATGGAGCACATCGCGCCAACGGGGCCGGTATATCAGGCGGGCACGTTGTCCGGCAATCCGTTGGCCATGGCCGCGGGCACCGCCACACTGGGCGCGCTCACCCGCTCGGTGCACGACGGGATCACGCAGCAGACGGCCGCGCTCGTGGAAGGCCTGCGCACAATCGCCGCGCGTCATGGGGTGCCACTGTCCGCGCGTCACGTGGGCTCCATGTGGGGCTTCTTCTTCCGCGACGGCGACGTGCGGAGTTTCGAGGACGCGAAGCAGTCGGACGTGGCACTGTTCCGGCGTTTCTTCCACGCCGCCCGTCGACGCGGCGTGAGTCTGGCGCCGTCGGCGTTCGAGGCGGCGTTCATGTCGTCGGCGCACGGGCCGGCGGAAATCGGCGAGACCCTGTCACGACTCGACGAGGCGCTGGGTGAGGCGTTGAATGAAGCGCCGAGCGAATCATCGAATGTCGCGTCGAATGTCGCGTCGAACGCTGCGTCGAACGCTGCGTCCACAGCCTCGTCGGGCGCATCATCGCCCCCCGGCACGAAATAATTTCACGCATGTCCGCCCCATCGCCCGCCACTCCCCGTCGTTCGCGACCGGTCATGCCATGGCTGGCGCCCACCGCATTCGGTGGAATGGTCGTCGCGATGGCAGTCGCCGTGGCGTGTGCCCCGCGTCAGTCGCCGGCAGGACCGGCAGCACCCGCAGGGCCATCGGCACCGGCCAATCCCGCGCCGACCGGCAGTCACGCGCCGTTGGTGCGGGGTGAAGCATCGGGACGTCTCGATCGGGACCGTCTGGCGCTCATTGCGATCGACGGAAAGGCCGCGGCACCGGCGGTGACGGCCACCGGTGCCTGGGTCATCGAGGAGCAGGGCGGGCGTGCGTCGCTCGTGCGTGGCAGTGGCGGTGAGCCCTGGCGGGTGGAGCAGCGCGGCGGGCTGCTGCGCATCGCGGGCGAAGGCAACGATGCCACGCCGTGGCGTGAAGGGCCGTTCGTGGCCCGTCCGGCGGCGGGAGAGAGTCATCTGCGGTTCGGCAACCGGCGATATCGTGGGGAGCTCATCTTCACCCCCACCGACACCGGCATTCTCGTCGTGAACCGCGTGCCGATCGAAGACTATCTGCGTGGGGTCGTGCCCATCGAGATCGGGACGCGGCAGGCGGGGGATCTGGCGGCCATCGAGGCGCAGACCATCGCGGCACGCAGCTACAGCTACATGCGCGTCCCCACCGACGGAGCGCAGCAGCCGGCCCGTGGCTGGCACATGACCGGCAGTGTGCAGCATCAGGTCTATGCCGGCATGGACGTGGAACATCCGGTCGTGAATCAGGCCATCGACGCCACGGCGGGGCTGGTGCTGCGGTATGGCGGACTCATCGTGGATGCGCCGTATTTTTCCTCGTGCGGCGGACGCACGGCCGGCCCGCGTGAAGCCTGGCGGGATGTGCGTGACGAGCCTTATCTGCAGCCGGTGGACGATATCGATCCGCGCACGGGGCGCGCGTACTGCGATCTGTCGCCACGGAATCACTGGGAAGCGGAATTCGACGCCTCGCGGCTGCGTGAGGTGGTGCGGCGGGCCCTGCAGACGGCCGGTGCGCGGGACCCCCGTCCGGCGGCCGTGCAAGGCCTCGAAGTGGGCACCCGCACGCCGTCCGGTCGTGCGGCCACCCTGGTGCTGCATACGGACCGCGGGACGGTGACGGTCCCCGCGCGTGATATCCGTGCGGTTCTGAGCGATGCGCGTGGCGCGATTCTGGCCAGCACGTATTTTTCCGTGGACCGCGAATCGCGTACCCGTGGGCAGCTCACCGCTGTCACGTTGCGCGGTGCTGGCAATGGCCACGGGGTGGGGATGTGTCAGTGGGGAGCGATCGGCCGGGCACGGGCCGGCATCGATGCCCGCGCCATCCTGCGCCACTACTATCCGGGGACAGTCGTCGGCTTCGCGGACTGATCGACTGCCGGTGGTCGGCACCCGATCGGACGCATCGACACCCCTGGAGGCTGAATGAAGGACGGCGTTCGCATCGCCGTGGTCGGAACGGGCGCGATCGCCCAGCTGACGCACATCCCGGTTCTGTCCAAGCTGCGCGGTGCTTCGCTCGTCGCGCTGTGTGACAACGATGGCGCGAAGGCGCGGGCGCTGGCCGATCGGTTCGGCGTGCCCGATGTCTTCACGGATTTCGAAGAGCTGCTCGACAGCGACGAACTCGACGCGGTCGTCATCGCCACGCCCAATCATCTTCACGAGCCGCATGTGCTGAGTGCGCTGCGGCAGAAACTGCATGTGCTCTGCGAACGTCCGCTCGCGCTCACGCCACGTGGTGTGGAGCGGTGCATCGCCGCGGCGCAGCGCGCCGACCGGGTGCTGGCGGTTGGACACAACCATCGCTTCCGGGCCGATGTGCAGGCGCTCGATCAGTTCATCCGCAACGCGGAACTCGGACAGGTGACGTCCATCCGCACCGGCTCGCTGCAGGTGCGGCGCAACGCCGATGGCTGGCGCAATCGCCGTGCGGAATCGGGTGGTGGCGTGTTTCTCGAGCAGGGCTTTCCGCTGCTCGATCTCGCGCTGTGGCTGGCCGATGAACCCACGCCGGTGCGCGTCACGTCGAGCATGCGCCGCGGGCGCGCCGCCGGCGCGGTCGAGGATGCGATGCAGGTGTTCCTCGAATGCGAGAACGGACTCGTGCTGATCATGGATCTGGCGTGGGCCTGTGTGGGCGACGAGGATCGCTGGTGGTTCGAGGTGCACGCCACGCGGGGATCGGCCCGACTGGCGCCGCTGCGGGTCACCAAGGAACTCAACGGACGCGCCGTCGATGTGTCGCCGTCGGGAGCGGCTTCGCGCGAAAGCCCGTTCCTGCAGAGCTATCGCGCGGAGATCGCGCACTTCCTCGCCATGATCCGTGGCGAGGTGCAGTACGAACCGCCCACGGAACAGGTCCGCCTGCAGCGCATCGTCGACGCCATCTACAAGGCCGCCGACGATGGGAAGGAGATCCGTTTCTGACGTCGATGCGCACGCGGTCTGTTCTCGTGGCATTCGTGGTGGGACTGATGGGCTGTGGAGCAGGGCCGGTCGACAATGTGCCCGCCACACCGCCGCCCCCACCACCGGGCGCGTCGGCCACCCTCGACAGCGCGCGCGCGACGCGGGGCGAATCGCTCGAATTCACGGTCTACACCTACGGCCCCGGTGATGCCGTGTTCGAGCGATTCGGACACATTGCACTGGCCATGCGCGACAGCGTCACCGGCGAAGATGTCGCGTTCAACTGGGGCATGTTCGATTTCAATCAACCGAACTTCCTCGGCCGCTTTCTCACCGGCGACACGAAGTACTGGATGGCCGGTTATCGCACCGATCAGTTCAATGCGGCCTATCGCGGCGAGGATCGCACGATCCGGCGTCAGGTGCTCGCACTGACGCCCACCCAGCGCGGCGCGCTGTACGACTTCCTGGCCTGGAATGCGCAGGAACAGAACAAGTACTACCGGTACGACTACTATCGCGACAACTGCTCCACCCGCGTGCGGGATGCGCTCGACTGGGTACTGGGTGGCACGCTGAAGACCGCCTTCTCCACCACCGAAGGCCATCACACCTGGCGCGATGAAACGGCGCGCATCACGGCCAGTGACCTTCCGGTCTATGCGGGCATCGAGATTGCACTGGGCCGCAACGCCGACGCGCATCTCGATGCCTGGGGCGAGTCGTTTCTCCCCGAGCGTCTGGCGCATCACCTGGCGTCGGTCTCGGCGGGCGGCGATCGACTGGTCCGCAGCGATTCCGTCATCTTCACGGCGCAACGCACACCGCTGCCGGATGTCGCTCCCACACGTCTCCTGGCGGCGGCGCTGCTGGGACTCGGGTTTGCCGCGGTGTTGTTTCTGGTGCGCGGTGTGGCCGGCGGCACGCTGCTTTCCGTGCTCGGCGTGACGTGGTATGCGGTGGGCGGCGTGCTTGGCACGGCGCTGCTGTTGGCGGCCACCGTCACCAAACACGCGCCGTATATGGGCAGCAACCTCTCGTTGCTCGCGCTCAATCCGCTGCTGCTGGTGGCCGCGGCGTGCTGGCCCTGGCGCACCAATGCGTCCCGTGTGGGGCGCGCCGCAGTGGCACTGGCGCGCATCATCGCCGTGTTCGCCGTACTGGCCATGGTGCTCCTGCATGTGCCGATGTTCGCGCAGGGCAGCATGGTGGTGATGCTGGTGGTGCTGCCGGTGCACCTGATGCTGGCCCTGATCGCGCCCGCCGTGCCGTCTGCATTGTCGCGCGCCGGCCGGAACTGATACGATGGGTGAGATGGTCCGCGGGTCGATGCATGAGTCGATGGCCGTCGGGATCGATGTTGGGGGCACCTTCACCGATCTGGCGGCATTGCACGACGACGGCACCGTGGTCACCAGCAAGGTGCTGAGTGTCCCCGGCGATCGTGCGCAGGGGGTGCTCGATGCGCTGATGGCCGCAGAGGTGCGCGCGGAACAGATCGACAGCATTGCGCATGGCACGACCGTCGTCACGAATCTTCTGCTGGAACGTCGGGGCGCGCGTGTGGTGGCCTGTGCGACACAGGGCTTCACCGACCTGCTCGAACTGCGCCGGCAGGAACGCGCCGCGTTGTACGATCTTTCGCGTCACCATCCCCTGCCATTGGTGTCTCGTGAGTGCGTGGTGGGAGTGGCCGAACGTATCGCACCGGAAGGCGTGGTGCAGGCGTTGAGCGAGGCAACGGTGACGCAGGTGGTATCGTCAGTGCTCGCGCTGGAACCCGAGACCGTCGCGATCACGTTGCTGCACGCGTACGCCGAGCCCATACACGAGCGGCGACTGGCCGAGGCGCTGCGGGAGGAGATCACACGCCGCGGACTCACGGTCGATGTCATCACCAGCCATGAGGTGCTGCCGGAGATCCGCGAGTACGAACGCATGGCCACGACCGTGGCCGAAGCGTATGCGCGGCCCGTGGTGCGACGTTATCTGTCCGGACTGACCCATCGTCTGACCGAGCGGGGATATCCGGCGCCCCGTGTGATGACATCGGCTGGTGGCACACTCACGGCCGATGTCGCCGCGGTGCATGCGGGGGCGCTGGCGTTGTCCGGCCCGGCGGGCGGAGTGACCGGTGCCGCCGCTGTGGCGCGGGCGCTGGGAATCCCGCGGGCACTCACCATCGATATCGGCGGCACCAGCGCCGACGTGGGGCTCATCGAAGACGGCGAGCCACTCGTCGAGCGGGGCGGCGCGGTGGCCGGTGTGCCGATCGCGTTGCCCCGTGTGCTGGTGGAAGCGGTGGCCGCGGGCGGCGGCAGCATCGCGTGGCTCGACGATGGCGGCGCGTTGCGCGCGGGCCCTGAGAGTGCCGGTGCGTTGCCCGGGCCTGCGGCGTATGCCCGTGGCGGGGAACGCCCCACCGTCACCGACGCGCATGTGATGCTGGGCACGATCGCCGCGGAAGCATGGAGTGGCGGAGTGCACATCAGTCGCGAAGAGGCCGTGCGTGCGATGCGCACCATCGCCGCGCCGCTGGGGGTGTCGGTGGAGCGCGCGGCGGAGGCGGTGATCGGTACCGCCGACGCCACGATGGCGCGTGCGTTGCGGCGGGTGTCGGTGGAGCGTGGTGTGGATCCGCGCGGCATTCCGCTCATCGCGTTCGGCGGTGGCGGTCCGTTGCATGCCTGTGGTCTGGCCGAACGTCTGGGCATGCGACGGGTGATCGTGCCGCCGTATGCGGGTGTGTTGAGCGCCGTGGGACTCGCTATGGCACCCGAACGACACGAATCACTCACCAGTTGCATGATCACCGCCGATGTCTGGTCCGACGAGGCGCTGCGGGCGCTGCTCGATACGACACGGCGGACATTGGACGCGGGCAATGGAGCGGGTGAGGCATCTTCGTCGCACTCGCACTCGCACTCGCACTCGCATGCACACGATCTCACCGTGCGCTGGACATTGCGGGCGCGTTATGTGGGTCAGGGATACGAACTCGATGTGCCGGTGACGGAAACGGACACGGTGACGGGTGTGGCGCAGCGTTTCGTGGAGCGCCATGTCGCACGCACCGGCTTCGCACTCGATCGGGTGGTGGAATTCATCAGTCTGCGGACGACCCTGAGCGGCACGGCGCGCACCATTCGCTGGACACGTGCCAGCGAGGGCGTGCCGTCACGCGTGCGAGGGCACGCCGTGGTCCGTCTGCCGGATGCCACGATGCTCGTGGCCCGCGGATGGACGGCCCGCCCACTCGATATCGGTGGATGGATGCTGGAGATGGACGCGTGACCAATTCGTCCGATGCGGGCGCAACGACTCCGCGGGCCCAGGCGCGTATCCGTGGGATCTCGGTGCCCATGCTGGTGCCGGAAACGGGGCCGGTTCATGTGTTGCTGGTGGGTGAAGCGCCGGGACCGCGCGGGGCCGACAAGAGTGGATATCCCTTCTTCGGCGATGGCGCGGGGCAGCATCTGTACACCGCACTGGTGAGACTTGGCGCCATGTCGCTGCCGGACGCGTTGCGCAGCATGCCATGGGATGGCGGGCGTTTCGCCGCCGCCGGATTGCGTCCGGAACCCCACGGCGTGGCACTGGGCAATGCCCTCGATCGTTGTCCCACCGACAATGGCATGACGTTCCGTACGCCCACCCGCGCCGAACTCGAGAACGATCTCAATCTCGCGCGTCTCCATGCCGACATATCGAAGCTGCTGAAACGCGACCTGCGCGGTGTCGTGACGCTGGGCAAGGTCGCGACGCGCACCATCGAGGCGTGTCTGACGCGCTATCCGCTCCTCGCGGCCAGTCTGGTGTGTCGCGCGTTGCCACATCCCTCGGCGCAGGGACTGCTCTCGATGGCGCCCAACCGCGGCAAGGGCGCGCGGCTGGCCGATCTGCAGGAGGCGTGGATGCAGCAGTGTCAGCAGGCGGTGCTGGAGGCGGGGTATCCCGCGCCATCCGCGGAGCATGCATCGTGAACACGTCGTTCGATGCAAAGCCAGACACGAAGTTCGATGCGGGACTCGACGGGAGATCCGGCACGAAGTTCGACGCACTCGAACTCACGGTCTTCTCGCAGGGCGTGGCCATGCTCGCCGAGGAGATGGGCGGGCTGCTCGAGCGCAGCAGCATCTCGCCCAATATCCGCGAGCGTCGGGATGCCTCGTGTGCCCTGTTCGATGCGGAAGGGCGTATGGTCGCGCAGGCGGCGCACATTCCGGTGCATCTGGGCGCGATGCCCGAATCGGTGGCGGCGGTACGCGCCGCCGGCGCGCGGGCGGGCGAGGTGTTCCTGCTCAACGATCCGGCGCATGGTGGTTCCCATCTCCCCGACCTCACGATGGTGGAGGTCATCGCGCATCCGGAAGCGCCGGAACAGATCATCGGGTACGCCGCGGTGCGTGCGCATCATGCCGATGTGGGCGGCATGAGTCCGGGCAGCATGCCGTTCGGGGCGACGGAGCTCTTTCAGGAAGGCCTCATCGTGCCGCCGGTACGCATCGAAGTGCAGGGTGTGCCGCAGGCCGATGTGCTGCGTCTGGTGCTGGCCAATGTGCGGACACCGGGCGAACGCGAGGGCGATCTGCGCGCACAACGCGCGGCCTGTGCGGCCGGCACCCTCGGATGGCAGGCACTGCATGCACGCATGGGCGCCGACATGCTCTCCGCCGCGGTCGATGCCCTGCTGGACTACACCGAACGGCGCGTGCGGGCCCGTCTCGCGCTGCTGGAAGGCGCGCACGCCACCGCACAGGATGTGCTGGAGAGTGATGGGGTGAGCGAAGCGCCCATTCCCGTCGTGGTGGCGGCGTCGGTGGCTCATGGCACGCTGCATCTCGACCTCACGGGCACATCGGGGGCGGTGCGCGGCAATGTGAACGCACCACCGGCCGTGGCCCGCGCGGCGGCGGTGTTCGTGCTGCGGGTGCTGTGTGACGACGACGTGCCCGTGAACGACGGCGTGGCGCGCGCGCTGGCGCTCGTCATTCCCGATGACTGCGTGGCGAACGCCAAACGACCGAGTGCCGTGGCGGCGGGCAATGTGGAACTTTCCCAGCGCCTCACCGATGTGTGTTTCGCGGCGCTGGCGGCCGCGGCCGAATCGATCGGGGTACACGATCTGGTGATTCCGGCAGCGGGGCAGGGCACCATGAACAACGTCACCCTCGGCGCACCCGGCTGGAGTTTCTACGAAACGCTGGGCGGAGGACAGGGCGCGAGTCGGCGTGGTGATGGGCCAGATGCCGTGCACGTGGGCATGAGCAATACGCGCAACACCCCCATCGAATCACTCGAACGTGCGTATCCGCTGCGGGTGGTGGAATACGCGGTACGACGTGGTAGCGGTGGCGCCGGAACACATCGTGGCGGCGACGGCGTGATCCGTCGCTATCAGGCCATGGTGCCCTGTACCGCCACACTGCTCACCGAACGGCGCACGGTCGCACCACCGGGCGCCCATGGCGGCGCACCTGGAGTCACAGGACGCAATCTGCTGAACGACACCGTGCTGCCCGCAAAAACACGCGTGACCATGCAGGCAGGAGACGTGCTCACCATCGAGACGCCGGGCGGCGGTGGATGGGGATGAGGCGCTGTGCGTGACGCGCCATGCATGTGTGCCAATGTATGCCATGTATGACGTCCTATTGATGCTCTATTGACGCACGACGCGCTACACCGAGAGCGTCAGCCCTTCCCAGGCGGCCAGTGTCCGCAGCGGCGACTTCCGTTCGAGCAGATGATGCCGCGCTTCGTCCACGATGCGTTCGATCGCATCGTCATCACGATCCGGATGATGATGGAAGAGGGCCAGTGTCTGCACGCCGCAGTCCATGGCGAGTTGCACCGCTTCCATATCCGATGAATGCCCCCACCCGGCGTGACGGGTGAGTTCGTCCGGCCGGTACATCGCGTCGTGCACGAGCAACGGAACGCCATTCAGGAAATCACGCAGGCCCGCCAGCCATTCCACATGCTCGGCCTGGGTGGCGTGCAGGGCCAGTTCATTGTCCGGCGCATAGGCCATGATCGGTCCGGTGGCATCGTCGACGCGAATGATGGCCGCACCACCGGGATGATTGGCGTTGAACCGATGCACACGGAATGTCCCCACGCTCACCTCACCCGTGGGCCACTCGTGCACCAGCAGTTGTCCGGCCAGTCCGTCCACATAGGGAAACAACGGTGGACTCACCAGCGAAGACACGAACTGGGTGAGCGTCGGACAATCGCCGTCCCCGCAGCGCACGTGCACACTCCGTGAACGCGAATGCAGCGGCGCGAAGTGGGGAAGCCCCATCACATGGTCCGCGTGCCGGTGTGTGAGGAACAGATGGATCGCCTGGTCCTGTGGACCGGGATTCGACGCCGGCATGTCCGGCACCGGCGTGGCTTTCAACCGGGACTGCAGGTGCTGTCCCAGGGCACGGATACCCGTGCCCGCATCGAGCACGAGTGTGGGCCCGCCATTGGCCCGCACTTCCACGCAGGGCGTGTTGCCCCCGTACCGGACGGTGCGCGGTCCCGGAGACGCACACGTGCCGCGTGTGCCCCAGAAGCGCACACGCGCGCGCGGACCGTCTTCGGCCGATGACGAGGAAGGAGAGGCGGAGTCAGGCATCGCGAGGCGCGAGGACAACCACGGTGGACGAACGCGGGGTCACCGGGACCATGGCATTCCCATGGCCCAGCCCCGGCCGGTCAGGCGCGGGGGCGGGCCCTGGCTTCCAGCGCCGCGCGATTGACGATGGTCACCACGCGACGTTGCACCATGATCATCTCCTGATCCTGGAACTCCGACATCGCGCGGGACACCGTCTCCCGGCTGGCCCCGATCATCTGGGCGATGGTCTGATGCGTGAGCTGCTTGACCAGCGAGGCCGGTTCGCCCGGTGTCGCATGTTCGAGCAGAACCTTGGCTACGCGGCCCGGGACATCCAGCAGCACCAGACTGCCGATAGTGCCGTCTGCCTGACGCAGCCGGCGCGACAGCTCCACCATCAGCTCCCAGGCCACCTTGGGATTCTGTTCCACCTGGCGGCGGAATTCGGGACGGCGCAGCACCAGCAGGCTGGAAGCATGGGTCGCCACGACGTGGGCGGAGCGCGGACGCCCGTCGATGAGCGCCAGTTCACCGAAGTGATCGCCCACCCCGAGCACCTGGAGGATCACCTCGCGACCGTCGTCACCCACCAGGACGACCTTCACCTCACCGGAGCGAACGACGTACAGGGCGTCACCCGCATCGCCCTCCGAGACGATGAGCGCACCTTTTGCAAAGCGCTGCTCACGTGTCACCTCGGCGAAGCCACGCACCGCCGACCGCTCCAGCTCCCGGAACAGCGGGACCGTGGAGAGGAAATCCGTGATGCGTTCGAGCGAGACGCTCATGGTGGGGGGCGTCATACGGAGTGGGGGAGAGCCGAAGGTCACCATATGTAATCACCTCGTGTCGTGTATCTTTCTGTGATACCCGCAGTCTGCAGACGGATCCGCGACAGGGGGTGTCGGTAACGACCGACTTATACCTAACCGCAGGGGCCGTCGGTCCGCCGTGACCGATATCACGAATTCCATCCCAGTATGCTGAATCACCTTCACGACCGAATGGCCGAGGCGCTGCAACGCGCCACCGAAGTGGAGCAGCTCCTCGCCGATCCGGAGACGACGAAGGATGCGCCCCGTCTGGCCGAGCTTGGTCGTGAGCACCACCGCCTCGCCCAGGTCGTCGCCAAGGCGACGCGACTCCAGAAGGCCGAGCAGGAGCTGACCGAAGCCCGCGAACTCGCGGGCGGCGACGATCCCGATTTTGCCGCCGAGGCCCGGGCCGAAGTGACCCGGCTGGAGGAGGAGCGTGAGGGGCTGGAGAAGGCCCTGTTGCCCCTGCTCATTCCGCGGGATCCGCTCGACGACCGTCCGGCCATCGTGGAAATCCGGGCGGGAACGGGCGGGGACGAGGCCGGTCTTTTTGCCGGCGACCTGCTGCGCATGTATACCCGGTTCATCGAACGGCGCGGCTGGCGCATCGAGCCGATCTCCTGGTCGGAGGGGACACTGGGTGGCGTGAAGGAGTCCGTGTTCAAGGTGGCGGGCGACGGCGTCTTCGGCATTCTGCGCTGGGAATCAGGTGTTCATCGGGTACAACGTGTACCGGCCACGGAATCCCAGGGGCGCATCCACACGTCGGCGGCCACGGTGGCCGTGTTGCCGGAAGCCGAGGAGGTGGACATGCGCATCGACGAGAAGGATCTGCGCATCGACGTGTTCCGTTCGTCGGGGCCCGGTGGGCAGAGCGTGAACACCACCGACTCCGCAGTGCGCATCACGCACATTCCCACCGGCATCGTGGTGTCGCAGCAGGATCAGAAGTCACAGTTGCAGAACAAGGCCAAGGCCATGGACGTACTGCGTGCGCGACTGCTCGATCTGCGTCTGTCGGAGCAGGAGGCCGAACGTTCGCGCATGCGCAAGTCGCAGGTCTCCACCGGCGATCGGTCGGCGAAGATCCGCACCTACAACTTCCCGCAGGGGCGGGTGACGGATCATCGGGTCGGGCTCACGCTGTACGACATCGACAGTGTCATGAACGGCGATATCGGTCCGTTCCTCGATGCACTGGCCCTGGCCAACGCGGAAGAGAAGCTGAGTGGCTGAGTCGTTGCGGGCAGTGCTGGCCCGGGTCACGACATCACTGACGCAGTCACTGACGCAGTCGCTGGCGACCTCGCAGGCCGCACTGGCGGAACGCGAGGAGACCACCGTTTCGCCATCGCAGGAGGCGCGCTGGCTCGTGTCGGCCGTGCTGGGTGTCACGCCGGCGGCGCTCGTTCATCGGATGATGGAGGATGCCGTACTGGAGGACGATGCCGTGGCGCGCGTGGACCGCGCGCTGGCGCGGCGTGGAGCCGGTGAACCGCTGGCGTACGCGGTGGGCACGGCGGCGTTTCGGGAACTCGTGCTGGCGGTGGACCGGCGGGTCCTGATCCCGCGACCGGAGACCGAGGTGGTCGTGGGCGAAGCGCTGCGCGTGACGGCCGACCGCCCCGGCGGCATTGCCGTGGACATCGGAACCGGGTCGGGCGCCATTGCCCTGAGCCTTGCCTGCGAGGGGCGCTTCGATCGGGTCATCGCCACGGATATTTCATCGGACGCGCTGGACGTGGCGCGGGCGAACGCGGTCCGTGTGGCCGCGGCGTATCCGGGGGCGGCGCCGGTGGCGTTCGTGGCCGGCGCCGATCTCGCCCCGTTCGACGAGGCGCAGCCGGAGAATTCACCGCTTGGTAATGCGCACGCCCGTGTGCTCGTCTCCAACCCGCCGTACATTGCGTATGACGAAGCCGGGGCTCTGCCGGCGAGTGTGCGCGACTGGGAACCTCCCGTGGCGCTATTTGCCGCGGAGCAGGGTATGGCGAGATATCAGGCGTTGCTCTCCGGGGCGCCTCGCATCCTCGAACCCGGCGGATGGATCGTGCTCGAACTCGATGCCCGGCGGGCGCGGCAGACCGCGGTCCTCGCGGAGCAGTCCGGATTCGAGGCCGTGCAGGTGATCGCCGATCTGAGTGGTCGCGAGCGGGTGCTCGTCGCCCGTCGCGGATCCTGAACTTCATCGATATCTCAGATATCTCATCGATTTCATTCACGGCCAGGAGGCCGGATTCATGCTGGAAGACAAGGCGAAGGAACTCGGCCGCATGATCGGCCAGAGCGACGAATACAAAGCCGTCAAGCGTTCGAGCGACGCGCTCAACAACGATCGCGAAGCCACGACGCTCCTGCAGCAGATGGAGAAGATCCGGCAGGACGCGCAGGCCATGGACGTCCGCGGTGAAGAGCCGACGCTCGAAATGCAGCAACAGTTGGAAGAGCTCTTTCAGCAGGTGCAGCGCAACAGCACCTACCAACTGGCCATCTCGGCGCAGGACAATTTCGACAAGCTCATGTTGCGGGTGAACCAGTGGATCGCCGACGGGATCCGCGTGGGTGCGACCAGCCAGATCATCCTCGGCTGAACGCTGCGGCATGAGAGCGGTGGATCCGGAGACGGAGCAGGACGGCGCCGTGGAGTCGGTGCGGGGACTCTTCGTGGTGCTCGAGGGTGGTGAGGGTGTGGGAAAGACGACACAGTGGAATCGTCTCGCGTCCACGCTGCGCGCGGTGGGCCACGATGTGATGGCCGTGCGGGAGCCGGGTGGGACGTCGGCTGGCGATGCCATCCGGGCGCTGCTGCTCGATCCCACGTCGTCGCTGATGCCCACCACGGAGGCGCTGCTCTTTGCCGCATCGCGCGCGCAGCTGGTGCACGAGGTGGTGGAGCCGGCACTCGCGCGTGGTGCCGTAGTGCTGGTCGATCGGTTTCTGCTGTCCACGTATGCCTACCAGGGTGCGGGACGCGGATTGCCGCTGGATGCGTTGCGCAGTGTGAATGCGCTGGCCACCGGAGACCGGGCGCCCGACCTCACCCTGCTGCTGAACGTGCCGCTCGAGATGGCGATGCATCGCATGCAGGCGCGCGGCCCCGTCGATCGCATGGAACAGGAGGATGCCCCGTTCCACGAACGTGTGCGTGATGCGTTCGAGGCCGCGTTGTCGCCTGCCTGGCAGGAAGCCCACCCGGAGATCGGCCCGGTGGTGTCCGTGCCCGCGCATGGTGACATCGACGCCGTCACCGTGCGATGTCTCGAAGCTCTCGTACAGCGTTGGCCCGCGCGTTTCGCCGCCGCGGCCACCGCACTGCTGCATTCGCGCTGACACGATATGCTGCCCGATACGCCGACGATACGCTGATACATCGATACATGCCGGAAATCCTTCCTGATACGCCCCCCTCCCCCTCGCGTACGCAGCCCCGCCGCGTTCGCGCCGTGGCTGCCGCGACGTTTTTTGTCGGGTTGCTCTCGCTTGGCGCATGGTGGGCCGGGCGACAGCTCACCGCCGCCGAACAGCCGTCACGCGAGCCTCTGGGCGGAGCGCGCCTGTTCGATCAGGTCGCGGCGATGATCTCGCAGCGCTACGTGGACTCTCTCGGTGCCGATGAGCTGTATGACAAGGCCGTGGCAGGCATGCTGCGTGAACTCGGTGATCCGTACACGACGTACCTGGCCGAGGATCGCCTGCGGCGTCTGAACGAGCAGATCAGCGGCACGTACGCGGGGATCGGCTTGCAGATCGACATCCGTGATGGTTGGCCGGTGGTGCTCGAACCCATCAACGGCGGGCCCTCGGAACGGGCGGGCATTCTGGCCGGCGACCGTATCGTGCAGATCGGAAAGGAGTCGACGCGTGGCTGGACCCGTGATGAAGTCTCGCGGGTGGTGCGCGGACCCCAGGGCACGGCGGTGAATTTTCTCGTCGAGCGCGGTGATCAGCACATCCCGTTTTCGATCGTGCGCGACAAGGTGCATCTGCGCGCCGTGCAGCGCGTGGCGCTGCTGCCGAACGGTGTGGGGTATGTCGATGTGAACGTGTTCAGCGCGCAGACCGCCGACGAACTGCGGATGGCCGTGGATTCGGTCGTGCATCTCGGTGCCCGTGCGCTGGTGATGGATCTGCGGGGCAATCCCGGCGGTCTGCTCGAACAGGGTGTGGCGGTGGCCGAGTTGTTCCTTGATCGTGGACAGAGCATCGTGCAATTGCGCGGGCGTCCGGGCTCGGCGAGTCAGACGTACACCGATTCGATGCCGCAGCGCTGGCCCACGCTGCCGCTGGCGGTGCTGCTCGACCGATCGAGTGCGAGCGCCTCGGAGATCGTGGCCGGTGCGCTGCAGGATCACGACCGCGCCATCGTGGTGGGCATGACGAGCTTCGGCAAGGGCAGTGCACAGAACGTGTATCCGCTGTCATCGGGCGGGGCGTTGCGTCTCACCATTGCGCGCTGGTACACGCCACTCGGGCGCGGCATCAATCGCGCGCCGTCGGTGGACGCCGACGGCGAGCCCGAACTGGATACCGGCCTGGTGTCGCTGCCGGACACGATCAAGCCGCGGTACCGCACCGATGCCGGCCGCACGGTGTTCGGTGGTGGTGGCATCACGCCCGATGTGATCGTCGGCGACACCGTGTTGCCGCTGCCGGTACAGGCGCTGGCCCGGGCCATGGGCAAGAACCTCGGCGCCTATCGGGATGCGCTGGCCCGCCAGGCACAGTTGGAGCGTCGCACTATCAAGTCCCCAGGCGATCCGGTCACGATCGAGATGCTCAATTCGGTCTATGCCGAACTCGAACGGCGCAAGGTGGCGCCGCCGCGCGCGGTGTTCGATGCGGCGACGCCGTGGGTGTCACGCTCGCTGGGATACGAGATGACCCGTGTGGCCTTCGGCAGTGAAGCGGAATTTCTGCGCCGCACGCAGGACGACGCCGCGCTGCAGCGGGCAGCGAGCATTCTGCAGGCGGCGCGTACTCCACGCGATGTGTTCGGCAACCTGGAGAAGCCGACGGTCACGGTGCCGGTACGACCGTGATCCGTGCCATGGTGCGGGTTGCCATGCTGGTCGTCGTGCTGATGCTTCCGGCGGCCTGCGCGAGGCATGGTGTCCAGGCGAGTGACGCCAAAGCGCGTGATGCCGGAATGTCGCGCGAGGGAGGCGTTTCGGCGTCACTGACAGAACCGGTGATGCTCGACGGAGAGTTCTCCGATTGGCAACGCGTGGCGCCCATCCTGCCGCGAGGGAATGCTTCGCCACTCGTGGCCATGTGGGCAGTGGACAGTCCGCACTATCTGTATCTGTCGCTTGCATTTCGCGACAGTGTGAACCTGCAGGCCATGCCGGGCACATTGCACCTGCTGTTTCACACCGGCCCTGCAGGTGGAGCCGGGCACACAGTGTACGGTGTGCCGGACGTGGATTTTGCCGTGGATTTTTCGCGGTTGGACAAAGTGCAGGCCGGCCCGCGCGGCGCGGGGTTTGCCTTGCGTCCGGTCACGGCGGGAGGCCTTGGTGCGTTTCTCTCGCCCTATGCCCTCGACATGGTGGCGCTGCCCACCTGGGCGTCCGATCGATTCGAACTCCGCATCGCACGATTGCCGCAGGGCCGTCTCGGTCATCTGGATGGTGCCATCACCATCACGCCGGTATTCGTGACGATGGATTCGGTGGTGCATCGATCGTCCACGGTCTCGTATCGTCTGCGCACCGCTGTGGCGACGACACCGCGACCACGCAGCGATACGATTCCCGCGCCGGTGGCCGGCACATTGCGTGTGGCGCAGTGGAACGTCTCCGAGGGATCGTTCGGGAAGCCCGAGATGCATGCCCGTCTGCTGGCGGCGGTGATGCCCGATGTGTTGATGCTGGACGAAGTGCACGAGCAGGTGACGCCCGATTTCCTGCGGCAATTCTTCGACCTGCCGGCGCTGCGTGCGCTCGGCCCCTGGCAGTTCGTGCTCGCGCGCAGTGGTGGACGACAGCGCACGGTCGTGGCCACACGGGGGCATGCCATCCGTCCGGTGGAGGACATGATGTCCATGCACTATGTCGATGGTGCGCTGGACAGTCTGCGTCGTCTCACGCCTGCCGCCGGTCATCGGCTCATCGACATCGAGCAGGCCGCGCAGATCTCCAGTGTGGGCGCGTGGGTGGATATGAACGGCACGGAAGTGATGTTCGTGCCACTGGATCTGCAGAGTGGTGGATATGCCGGCAGTGTGCACGACAATCTGCGGGTGTTGCAGGCCCAGGCCATCCGTCGGTATGTGCGAGCGGAGCAGGCGAGACGTGGTGCATTCCCACTGGTGATTGCGGGCGATTTCAATCCGGTGGGCAGCTATCGCTCGGTGAGACTGCTGAGCCAGGGGCTGTTCGATGCGCCGGACATGACAGCGAGTCATGCCGAACGATTGGGTGAACAATCGCTGGTCACGTGGAAGAGCGCCCTGGGGGCGCAGTTCGCGCCAGGCCGGTTGGACTTCACATTCTTCAGGGGCTTTCGTCAGCGCGGAGGATTCGTGTTCACCACCGATGACCTCAGCGATCGGGTACTCGCGCGGCTGGGGATGACACGCGAGACCTTCGCGCGGGTGAGCGATCACCTCATCGTGGTGACGGATTTGGTGCGGTGATTGGTCGGTGTGGATCGCGGGGCGGCCAGTTCGGGGTGACTCGCTGGCTGTTCCGGGGCCGCCTGCGGCGGCGATACCGGCAGGGTGAACTGCCGGATAAAAGCAGGATTGGTCCAGTGTGGGCGATGAGGACGTCGCGTGGGGGATAGTTGGATTTTCTTGAAATGAACTACGGGACAACGGTCGTGTGGTCTCCTCACAACCGTTGTTTCCCCGCAGTTCAACTCAAAAATCCACCTGTCCGCCACGCGACATCGCCTGCTCGCCGCACAGGACTATCCTGCAGGTATCCTGCTGTTCATCCTGCCGGTATCGCGCCCGCAGGGCGCCCATCAAACCCACGGCTTGCCCTGATCTTCCCGATAGCCGCCGCTCACCTCGCACGAATCCGGTGCATCCGCATGCTCTGCACGTCGTCGCTGTCCAAGTGTGTGCCGGCTGCCCGCCCTCCACGAATGGCGCGGAGTGAAAATCGGCGCGGCATGTCCACGTCGCCGCGATAGGAACCGTCGGCGTCGAACACGCGCCAGCGTTCCGGACGCGGGTCGACATCGGCGTTGAGTCCATCGTCGGTGAGACGATAGTGGCGCACCCATACGGCGCCGTTGTCGCCCGCGATGACGGCATCGTACAGCGGCAACCGATCGGCGATGGTGTGCGACTCGATCGAGGGGATGTACTTCGCCTGATCGGGATGCAGATGCCGCAGGCTGTCCCGGTGCTGCGTCACTCTTGCCACATCGTTTGCCTGCACCGCCTGACGCTCCTCCGTCCAGGAAAGCGTGCCGGTGTGCCGTCCTGACCAATCGAGCCATTGCAGTGCGGAGCGTTCGCCATCGCCGAACAGGATGCGCGTGCCCATGCTCGCGCTCACGGGTATGGAGGCAAACAACACCGGCCCGAACTGTGCGGCGGCGCCACCGCGCAGGGGCTCGATGAGTGTGCCACCATATACCATGAGCGTATCGAGTGCGCCGCCCGTGACGTCCATGCGCACGAGCGCCGACCGGAGACGCGTGGCCTGTTGTGGGGATCGTGATGCCGGATCCCATGTTCTGAAGAGCAGTGACTGGCAATCCGGTGACGCCCCGATCACCTCGCTGGCTCTTCCTGGACTGTGCAGCACCGTCGAGGCGCGGACAAACGAACCGGCGAGCGTCCAGTACGATGTGCGACGCTGCGCGGTGTCCCAGGTCATGATCGTATCGCCGGGGCAGGCAAAGACCCGGTGAATCGCCCGGAATTCCGCAGGACCATCTCCCGACCGGCCCATGGCCGCGACCATACCCGTGCTATCGATCAGCAGCAGACGCTGTGTGGAGGCGTCAGTGACGGCCAGGACATCGGCGTTCAGAAATGTCAGATCCCGAATGAGCAGCGAGTTGGTATCGGCTGCGCCTTGGTCACCGACCACGACCAGTGGCGTCGTATCGACGGTCCACATGGCGTTGGCACCCGACATGCGGTTTGCCGAGTTGGTGTCGGATGCGGGGCCGGTGCATCCCACCAGGACCATGCCGGCGACCAGTGAGGTGTAGAGACGGATCATGCAGGAGGCCTGGAGAAGGAGTGGAGCTTGATCCCAGGACGGAGGGATGTTGCGGGTTGCCTGATATATGCGCATTTTTCGTAAACAAACATGCGCATGGAGAATTCTATGGCCAGATCCGCCAAACCGGGAGGACGCATGGTGCGCGAAACCGTTGTCTCGCCGGTTTCATCGCCTGGTGCATCCAAACGGCCCACCAATCTCACGCTTTCCCCTGAAGCGCTGGCAAATGCAGAGCGCGCGGCCGCCGAGCGTGGCACCAGTATTTCGCAACTGGTTGACGATCTGCTGACGGCGCTGCCGGTCTTCGGGGATTCCCACGAACTCGACAGGCTGGCGCCTTCCGTTCGTCGGCTGCTTGGTGTGGCGCGGGGAGCTGGTGAGGGGGCAGAAGATCGCCGCGAGTTTCTGTATCGGAAATACGGAGCGCACCGGTAGTGCCTGCCCGTCGGGTTCGTGAGCGGGCGCATCCTCAGGCGCTCACCTCGACTGAGGAACGTCCACGGGTGCTGATCGATACCAACATTGTGATCGATCTTCTGCTCGATAGAGCGCCGTGGGGGCAGGAAGCTGCGCTGCTCTTCGATGCCCTGTATCGTGGTCGCTGTATGGGGTTCGTGGCAGCGCATGCCGTCGGTACTGTGCACTACATCGTGGAACGGGAGCGCAATCGGCGTGTCGCATCGGCGAGCGTCGCCGATCTGCTCGGACTTGTCGATGTCGTGCCCTTGGATACCAACGACTTTCAGCGGGCACTGACGTTGGCAATGAAAGATTACGAAGACGCGTTGCAGGCAGTCGCTGCCTTCAAGATCGAGGCGCATTGTGTTGTGACCCGCAACCAGCGCGATTTCAAGGGGGCAGGCCTGCGCACACTGACAGCCCGCGAGGTGCTGGCCGCCCTTGCGGTATAGCCGCCGCGCGCCACGCCCCGGAAGAATCGTTGAGGGGCAAAGCGCGGGAATAGGCGGTCCTCTGTCGGGCGTTGCGCGACGGCTTTGGGGTGACTCACGAGCGATATCGGGCCGCCTGCGGCGGCGATACCGGCAGGATGAACTGCCGGATAAAGCAGGATTGGTCCAGTGTGGGCGATGAGGACGTCGCGTGGGGGATAGTTGGATTTTCTTGAAATGAACTGCGGGACAACGGTCGTGTGGTCTCCTCACAACCGTTGTTTCCCCGCAGTTCAACTCAAAATCCACCTGTCCGCCACGCGACATCGCCTGCTCGCCGCACAGGACTATCCTGCAGGTATCCTGCTGTTCATCCTGCCGGTATCGCGCCCGCAGGGCGCCCCTCAAACCCGCGGCCCGCCAAAAAGCCCGCCGTGCGCCGCCCGACAACAGGACCGTCTACTCCCGCGCCCGATCCGTCGCCAATTCTTCCGAAGCATGGCGCGCGACGATCCAGCACACCACCGTCGCGAGCAGCATCACGATCGCCACCGGAAACGGTTTCGTATACGGCATTTGCTGATACTGTCGCGCATAGAACAGAAGGCCAAGCCACAGCGCGTTGGCGGCCACCGCCAGCGTGAAGCCCCGACGCTCACCACGCCAGAGCCACCGACCTCCATGGATCGCGAGATATCCAACAGCGAGCGCCGCCAGGAAATCGGGCAGCATGCTGGCCGATTGGCCTCGTGAGACGATCGCCAGCAGCGTGCTCATGGCGAGCAGCGCCGCACCGAATACGATGTGCACCACAGCGAGAATACGTTGGATGGCCATTGGAAGCATGGCCAATGAATAACCCCGGGGAGGGGATCCGCCAGAGCACAACGTTCAGAAATAGACGGGTGAACCAATTATTGGAAAATGGGATATTGAGTTGGGCATAGGGACAAGATGTGTATTGACATTGCGAGTCGTAGGTGGGATAGTTGCGCGCAAGTGAAGATCTGCTTCCTCATCAAGGAAGCCCAGTGACATAGTCCGTTGCAAGTATCCGCTTCACCGCAGTCTTGATGTCAATCCCTTGTCGTTGTCCATCATCATATATCCAGGAGTAGTCGATGTCTGGAATCATTCGTAGGATCGTCGGCTTCATCGCCGTCGGTACCGCTGTCGTCATTGCCGCCTGTTCATCAGGAGAGAACATGGCGGGCCCCGGAGTCGGAGAAGGCCGAAGGAGCGTATCGGACCTTCCGTCCGGCAGCGTTCGGATCTCCGTCTGGCGGTATGATCACGACACGTTGGCATTCGTCTCGGCATCACAAGGGCACGCGGGCGACAAGGCCAGTTTCATCAAGACGGATCTGTCGCCTGAAGCGAGGCAACGTGGGCGGACCCTTGCTACTTCCGGTACGCTGGCGCTCCAGCTATCGAGCGCGCTCGAAATGGTCCGGCGAGCCAATCCGAATGCACGCGTCACGTTCCAATCGCCCCAAAGGCAACGCATCGCCTACGATGCAGCTCGCGATCGCGCAATCTATGCGACGGGAGGCACCCCGCACAAAGGTAGCCGTGTCGTTTCGACGGTTGGAGAGGAACGGGGCACCGCCGTTTATCGCCAGGTTATTCGGCAGGTGCAAGCCAACAAGGAGTGGCGCACGGCGTCCACGACGCTCGAAATGTATGACAGCGCCGGTGCGCCTACGGTGGTTATGGTCAGTGAGTATTCCCTCGATCACTCACTGGCTACCGCAGCGATCGCAGGTCCTGGGGTCAGAGATGCGCTTGCGGCCGTTGTCGATTTCGTTTTGCCCGCGAAGTTACATGCTGCCACCATCGACGAAGACCCTTGTTTTGCGGAGCGGTGGGATTTGTGGGAAGCAACGGCGTACATGGAGTGGAAGTTCGCGTTGGCGCTCGCCAAGTCCATAGAGTGCATCGAAGTTCCCAGTCCGTCCTGCTTATGGGACCTGCCTCAGGCCTGGGCCGATTTTGACCAATCGACCTACGACGTCGAGGATAAGCAAACGGCTCTCTTCAACTGCCTCAACCGCATGACGAACATGTATGGTGGCGGCGGGTGGCAGGGCGACAAGTGGTGTGAGCTTTGGATCATCCTCGTGACGACGGACGGGGGCCTGACCTGGACTGGAGTCGGATCTTTCGAGATCTGTTATGGTGGGTACGAGATGTAGACATAGGTCCTTGAGCGTCGGGACATGATTCTTCCTCGAGGTACGTCCTCTAGATTCCTCAGATATCGGTGGGCACAGGCTCGCCCGCCGATATCTTCCCCCCCTCGATCATCTGGAGATGCGATGCCGATGCAGAGTGGCCTCACATCATGGCTGATACTAGCGGCCGGATTCATTCTGAATGCCCCTCACATATCCCCGCGACATGACGCGCCGGTACTCGCGCACGATCATGTGCTCGCCGGTGCCGCTCAACCCGGAACGAAAGCGCGAACCACCGTCTGGCGGCGTGAAGGTGATTCACTCACGCTGATTCAAGCCAGCGAAATGCCCGTGGGTGTCCCGCGCGACACCACGGTGCGGAACTTTCGCATGGTCAATCTGTCACCCGAGGACATCAAGGCCGCCAGGAAGTTCCTCGCACAGGACCTGGTGGGGACACAGATCGAGCAGCAGACCTTGAAACGGCAGCAGGCGGCGACCACCAACGGCGTAAAGACCCGGGTGATGCCACAGGACGCCGTGGAGTTCCCGTACGATGAGCTCACCAAGTCCGGTGGCTATCACATTCAGAGAACCATCGGCAGCACGCGCCGGTTCTCCGTGAATGTCAAGGAGACCAACGGAAACCTGCGCATGATCCTCTCGAGTTTTCAGGAATACCGGAACGGCGCCTGGTACATGATGGGCTCCGTTGCGCGCCTGTACGAGCCGGGAAAGCCAGCGATGGTCACGGTCATGGAGTACCCCGATGGACGTCCACTCCCCGGCGGCATCTGACTGGCGCCGAGCCGGTCCGCCCCTACGGCCGCTCCGCCACCTTCACACCCTTCGGCACCGTGAAGCGTAACGCGTCGGCGGCGATCGACGCCATTTGCCATGCGTCCCGGAGACGCTGAACGAGGGCTGACGGTCCCCCCTCCATTCGGTCCAGTTTGAACTAGACAGTCGATCACGCCAGTCGCACACTTGAGTGCGCATGGAGGATCGATATGAAGGCCTCACGGTTCACGACGGAACAGATCATCGGGATCTTGCAGGAGCACGCCGCCGGGGCGCGCGTGGCGGAGTTGATGCGTCGCCACGGCATCTCGCGGCCGACGCTGTACGCCTGGAAGAAGAAGTACGGTGACCTGCAACTGAGTGAAGCGAAGCGGCTGCGCGCGCTCGAGGATGAGGATGCGCGTTTGAAACGGCTCGTCGCGCAGCAAGCGCTCAATCTGCAGATCCTGAAGGACGTCCTGGGAAAAGGGCGATGACCACGCCAGAGCGCCGGAGCGTGGTCGCGCAGATGACGGCGCGGCATGACGTGAGCGAGCGGCGCGTGTGTCGCGTGCTCGGCTTCGAGCGGAGCGTGATGCGCTACCGGCCGACGCGCCCAGCGACCGACGTGCCGCTGCGCGCGCGGTTGTGTGCACTCGCCGCGCAGTATCCGCGGTGGGGCGTGCCACGATTGCATTGGCGACTGGTCCGCGAGGGGCTGCGTGTGAATTACCAGCGCGTCGAGCGGCTGTATCGCCTCGAAGGGCTGGCGGTGCGCCCCCGAGCGCGCAAACGCCTCGCGGTCCCCCGTGTGCCGCGCCCGTCGGTGCTCGCGCCGAACGAGACGTGGGGGATCGACTTCGTGAGTGACACGCTCGTCGGTGGTCGCCGTGACGTGCCCCCAGTTGCTGATCCATTGCCGCTGTTAGTCGTTCGTTGATTGGTCTGGCCCCCAAACCTGGTCCAGCCCGACTCACTTTATGCGGAGCTGGAGACGCTGGCGGTGGTCGCCACGGCGGCCCGGAAGTGGGCCGGTGGCACGTGGCCTAAGCTGCTGTGGGGCCGATCGTTGTTGTACTCGGACCGGTACTGCGCGATCTGCTGTTGGGCGTCGGTGATATCGATAAAGTAGTGCTGCGTGAGGCACTCACGGCGAAAGCTGTTGTGGAAGCTCTCGATGGTGGCGTTGTCAGTTGGCTTGCCCGGCCGACGGAAGTCGACGCGCACCTGGTTCCAGTAGCACCAGTGATCGAGCGTGACCGACGTGAACTCGCTGCCGTTGTCGCACTGAAGGACTGCGGGGATGCCGCGCTCGTCGCGCAATCGACTCAGCGTGGCCACCACATCGTCCGCGCGAAGCCGGATGGCCGGCACGAGACCGACGCATTCGCGCGTGTAGAGATCGACGATGCTCAGCACACGAAACGCGGTGCCATCGGCGAGTTGATCGTGGATGAAGTCCATCGCCCACCGCTCGTTCGCGGCGCCGGGGAGGAGGCGCGCTACGCGCGGCGCCGCACTCCGCCGCCGCTTCGGTCGTTTGCGCTGCTGGGTCAGCCCTTCGTCGCGATAGAGCCGCTGGACCCGCTTGTGATTCACCGACCAGCCTTCCCGGCACAGGAGCACGTGGAGGCGCCGATAGCCGTAGGCGACGCGGGTCTGCGCGAGCTCGCGGAGCCGCTGCCGGAGCGGCTTCTGCGGGGCGGCGATGCTGGCATAGCGCACGCTCGACCGCGCCACCCCACCGGCATCGCACGCGACCCGCTCGGACACCGCATAGGCCTCCTGCACCCAGCGCACCCACGTCCGCCGCTGCGCTGGGCTCACCATTTTTTTCGCAGGGAGTCCTGCAGGATGGTCTTGTCGAGACTCAAGTCGGCGACGAGCTGCTTGAGCTTCCGGTTCTCGTCCCGGAGCTGACGGAGCTCGCGAATCTCCGGTGTCCCGAGCTCGCCGAACTTCTTCCGCCACCGAAAGAACGTCTGCTCCGTCACCTGGAGTTTCCGGCAGATCTCCACGATGGGCGTGCCGCTCTCCGCCTGCCGGAGCGCCTGGGCGATCTGCTCCGGGCTGTACTTGCTGGTCCGCATCCGCTGTTCTCCTTCGCCCGCTCTGGGGGCGTGGGGCCAGCCTCTACGCTACCGCCGTTTTGTGAGTCCTGCTGGATCAGGATTCGGGGTGCAGACCAGATATGCCTTAACAACATACGCTCTCACTGACTCTGCGCCGGCCATATCTCGACGCTGAATGGTGAACTTGGCGGTTTTTCACTATGATGGGTATCTCGCCCGAGAGGCGCGATGGGGCTGCTGATACTTGAGACCGTTAGCAATCCCTGAAAGATATGGATGGGCTTGGTATCTGAAATCGGATATTTGGAACAGAGGAGTTCGGAAACCATCGGAGCGATCATGCATTTAAGATGGATGTTCCTGGGAGCGATGGCTGCGATCCTCGGATTACAACCAGAGCGCGCCGTTGTTTCCGTGCATGTCACGAATCCGCAGGGCATGGCCGTGGCGGGCGCCGGTTGCGCATGGCTGGAAGACACGCTGGACGTACGAACGGATGCGGAAGGCATATGTCGTCTTCCCGCGCCGATCGGGGCGAGATATACGCTGCGGGTGCGCGCACTGGGTTATGCCCAGGCGACGACCAGCGTCGAAGTGACCACACTCCGGCAGAACCTCGAAGTGCCGCTGGCGTTGTCGACACAACGCCTTCCGACGATCACCACGTCGGCGAGCCAGCGGGGAGTCATCGGATATGTCTATTCCGCCGTCGACGGAACGCCGGTGGAGGGTGCGGACGTGCGGGTGCTCGGAACCGGGATGTATGCCCGGAGCGACTCGGCGGGGAAGTTTCTGATGATGCCGAAGCCGGGGGTGCAGGTGCTCCGCATCGGGCACCGGCAGTACTACAGTCATCTGGCCAGTGTGGATGTGCTGCAGACAGAAGGAACCACCGTCACCGTCTGGCTTCGATCGATCCGTGAACGGGATCCGAAAGAAATCGTGAGGCAGGCGAGACTGTTCGATCTCCAGCAGCGACTTCTCCGACAAGCCAGTCTCCGCTTCAATACATTCGGACGTCAGGATATCCAGCGACTGAACAGTTCCGATCTGCGTCGCATCGTGCAGTTCCTCACGGCCGAGCCTCCGCCACCCGATGCCTGCGCTCGCATAGACGGCGGTCCGGATTGGGCGCCGCTGTGGACCATCGATCCCAACGAAGTGGAATTGCTGGAGACGGCCAGTCCGGATCGCAGGACACAGGACAGACGTGACAATCGCGGTCCGACGGCGAATGCGTGTCGGTACGTGGTGTGGAAACGGTAGGCCGACCTATGGCCTCTCCGCCACCTTCACACCCTTCGGCACCGTGAAGCGGAACGCGTCGGCGGCGATCGACGCACCGGGAGTCCACGAGGTGAGTGTGATGGACCGGTCCACACCCTGCGCGTCGATCACCTGCACGCGCAACGGCCGAGGATCCTTGTCGTCGAGCCAGAGCACGGCCTTCTGGAACGGCACGGTGCCGGCGGTTTTTGGCACGAGCTGCACACGCCGTGCGTCACGTCCATCCACCGGTGCGACCTCGCCGCCCGAGATGGTGAAGGACCGCTTCGGTGTGTCGAGCAACTGACTCAACAGATCGGCCACTACGGCCCCATCGGCGTCGGCCGGCATCTTGAGCACCTGACCGGGGGCGCTGCTGGGCAGGTACACCCACAGCCATTTCCCGTCGCCGACGATACGATCGCCCGCGGGCTGCGAGAAGGTGATGGATACCTTGCCCGGACGCTCCTGCAGGAACACGCCTTTGGAGTTCACCGTGCGGGCGAGCAGCGGATTGCTGATCTTCTGTTCGAAATCGGCGCGCAACGTATGCGTGCCCGCCCAGGCTTTGGCCACCCGGTCGTAAGACGCATCCGCCGGGTTCTGCGCCTGCACCTGCGCGGCACCGACCGTGATCACCGTGGCCGACAATGCGGCCGTGACGGCGGTCACGATCGATGCGGAAATGGACTGTGGCATCATCGACATGGCAGAGGATACCCCGTCCGCACGCGCGGGTTCAGGGCAGCGTGGTGATGGACCGTCCGATGGCCGTCGCGATCGCACGCAACTGCACCACGAGTTCCGCGAACTGTTCGGGGTACAGCGACTGCGCGCCGTCCGACAGCGCCTTGTCGGGCTGCGGATGCATCTCCACGAGAATCCCATCGGCGCCGGCCGCCACCGCCGCGCGGGCCATCGGAATCACCTTGTCGCGCAGCCCCGTGCCATGACTCGGATCGGCGACGATGGGCAGATGCGAGAACTTCTGCACCACGGGAATGGCCGTGAGATCGAACAGATTGCGCGTGGCGCTGTCGAACGTGCGCACACCACGTTCGCACAGGATCACGTTGGGATTGCCCTCGGCCAGCACGTACTCCGCGCTCAGCAGCAGATCGTTGATCGTCGCCGCCATGCCGCGCTTGAGCATCACCGGCTTGCCGAGTGTGCCCACGTACCGCAGCAGCGAATAGTTCTGCATGTTGCGCGCGCCGATCTGAATGCAGTCGGCATATTCGGCCACGAGATCGGCGCCCCGTTCGTCCATCGCTTCAGTGACGATGGCGAGCCCCGTTTCACGACGCGCGAGGGCGAGCAGTTCCAATCCTTGCTTGCCCAGGCCCTGGAAGGCGTACGGCGACGAACGTGGCTTGAACGCCCCGCCACGCAGCGCCGCGCCGCCGGCCGCACGGACCTGACGTGCCGCGGTGAGGATCTGCTCCTCCGACTCCACCGAGCACGGGCCAGAAACCACGGGCACATCGTCGCCGCCGAACCGTACACCCGGCGCGATCTCCACGATGGTGCTTTCGCCCTTCCATTCGCGCGACGCCTGGCGATAGGGCTTCTGCACGATGAGCACGCTGGCGACGCCGGGAAGTCCCTCGATGTATGACCAATCCACCTTGGCGTCATCACCAAGGAGACCGATCGCCGTGCGGACTTCGCCCGGCATGGGGAGGGGCTTGAAGCCCTGACGCGCAATCTCTTCGCACACCCGATCGATCTCGGACGAAGAGGCGTTGGGCTGCATCACGACCAGCATGTCACGTCCTCAGAAATGTGTAGACCAGCCGTCGGTGGCCACGATCGTGGGACCGGCGTAGTGCTCCGCCACTTCGGCGCCGATGTCCACGGCTTCGACGGGCGGATAGAAGTGCGTGAGGACGAGCCGGCGTGCCCGGGCCTGCGCGGCCAACTCCCCGACCTGTCGCGGCGTGAGATGTTCGCGAATGGCCATGGTGTCGGGCAGGGAGCATTCAGCCAGCAGCAGATCGCAATCCTGCGCCCATGCGCCGAGCGTGTCGCTCACCCCGGTGTCACCGGTGTAGACGAGACGCCGGGATCCCTCACTGATTGAATATGCCACGCTCTCCGGGGTGTGCGGTACCGGATGGCAGGTCAGCTCCACCCCGCCGGGCAATCGAATGACTTCGTCGGGGCCGATGTCGCGAACGGTGACGGGGAAACCCGGCGCCAGCAGCCACGCGCCGTGCACCGCGGCGAGCCGTTCCAGCAGGGCGCCCGTGCCGGCCGGTCCGTAGATGGTCACCGGCTGGGAGCGGGGCGGGAGCTGTCCCCATCGCCACCCCATCACCAGCAGCGGCAGATCGGAGATATGGTCGGTGTGGAAGTGGGTGAGCGCGACATGCGTGATGTCCTGCCATGCCACGCCGAGATGTGCCATGCGATGCACAGCGCCGCTGCCACAATCGAGCAGGAGGCGTGTGTCGGCCGTCTCCACGAGATGCGCCGCGGACACCCGTGTGGGGTGTGGGGCCGCCGTGCCGGTACCGATGGTCGTGAGCTTCATGCCATGCGCTTCATGACGTGCGTTTCATGAGGAGACCCGGTCAGCGTCCGCGGAACACGATGCGACGGAAGGTCGGTGTGCCTTTGTCGGCGCGGAAGCGCGCGATGTAGACACCGGGCGCCACCGTCCGGCCGTCGCTGGCCGTGCCATCCCAGATGAAGCGGCCGTCGCAGTTGCTTTCCGCGCCCGGTTGTCCGCGGCCATACCGGCCGGCTTCGAAGCGCGGGGTATCATCGGACGAGATGATGCGACGCACCACGTTGCCACGCAGGTCGAGAATGTCCAGCGTGATGTCGGCACCCGCTCCTCCCACGTCGAACCAGAAGCAGGTGTTGAAGGACGTGACCGAGGGAAACGGATTGGGAAAATTCTGGTAGAGCAACGTGGTCGTGGGCAGCGCCGGGTCCGTGATGACGAGCGAGCCGAGGCTGGTCACTTTCACCGAGCCGCCCGTGGGCAGCCAGGCACGCACCGTCCAGTAGTACGAGGTGTTGGCCTGCAGATCCGACGATGGCCGGAATACCGTGTCCCGGAGTCCACTGACGCCCAGGACGGGGCGGTCGGTCGCTTTGCTCAGGATTTCGATATCGTACCGCCAGCCTCCGGTGGCCGGCGCCACCTGGGGACTGTACCAGACGAACAATGGACGACGGGTGCTGTCACCATCGCCAGTCGGCGAGTTCGGTTTGAACAGCGTGACCCAGGCCGGGACGGTCTTGGGGCCGACAATGGCCGATTCGAAAACGAAGCCCGCGAGCGCACGTACACGGACACGTGAGAACACGACGGTCTGCGGCGGCAGCGGTCGTGTCACCTGAATGGTGAGCGATGTGTCCATCGCCGTGAACGTGCTGTCGAGTACCAGGCCCACGAAGTCGGGTGTCGTGGAAATCTGCAGCGTGATCTGCAGCGGACGGGCGGGTCCGAGATCGGCAACCAGCAGTTTGAACGTCGGTGTGACCGAAGAGAGCAGGGTCTCCGACGGCCCTTCCAGAAACACGCCCTGAGCCTGCAATGTGCGTGGCGAAAGCGCAGGAACGACAAGCCCTGCTGCAAGCAGCAGCAGGGCCGTCGTGATACACCGGCGCCACGCCGATCTCATGCCGGCGAGGGTTCCGCGTCGGATGGATCGCCCACCTGATCGTCGACCGGATCGGCAATCGGATCATCGACCTGATCGTCCGCGGGATCGACACGACCGGCGCTTTCATCCACCGCGGGCCCGTTGCGCAATCGCACGCTCACGATCGACGACACACCCGGTTCCTGCATGGTCACACCGTACACCGCATCGGCGGCCTCCGATGTGGTGCGCGGGTTGTGCGTGATGACGATGAACTGCGTGCGTGACTTGAAGTCGTTCAGCATCTTCACGAAACGACCGATGTTCTGATCGTCGAGCGGCGCGTCCACTTCGTCCATGAGACAGAAGGGGCTCGGCTTGGTGAGGAAGATGCCGAAGAGCAGGGAGAGCGCGACCAGCGCGCGTTCGCCGCTGGAAAGCAGATGGATGCGCTGCGTCTTCTTGCCACGCGGCGACGCGTGGATTTCGATGTCGCAATCCAGCGGCGCATCGGGGTTCTCCAGCCGCAGATCGCACTCGCCGCCGCCGAACATGCGCAGGAAGATCTGCCGGAAATTCTCGCGTACCTGCGCGAACGTGGCCAGGAACAGTTCGCGCGCCGTGCTGTCGATCTCGCGAATGGCCTGATGCAACGATTGCTTGGCCGCGACGAGATCGTTGCGCTGCGCCGTGAGGAACTCGAGACGACGCTGCTCTTCTTCGTGTTCCTCGATGGCCAGCGGATTCACCGGTCCGAGTTCATCGAGCGACGTGCGAAGTTGCGTGGCTTCCACGCGCAGATCGTCGGTGGGAACATCCAGTTCCTCGAATCCTGCGAGCAGGTCGTCGAGCGAACGACGCCATTCGGTTTCGAGACGTTGACGGATGGCTTCACGCCGTCCCGACAGTTCCGTATGCCGGAGCTGGGCACCGTGCAACTGTTCGCCGAGCGCGCTCGAGCGGCGGCGTGCCTCGTCGAGTGCGGTTTCACAGGTGTCGAGCGCGGCATTTGCCGCCGCCACGGCCCGCTCCGCTTCAGCGAGACGGCCATCGGCGTCGGCCAACGTCTTGCGTTCCGTATCGAGTTCCGCGCGCCAGGCATCGAGCTGCTGCGCGAGATGCTGATCGGCATCCGACAGGGTCGACAACTCACGGGCCAGTGATTCCAGGCGCGCGGCGGCCGTGCTGTCTTCTTCCGACAGTCGCTTTTCGCGATCGATGGCCACCGACAACCGTGCCTGTGCCTGGGCCTGCGCTACCTGCCAGGTCGCACGCGCCTCGCGGGCCTGCTCCTGCTCCCGTTCGGCGACGGCCAGCGCTTCACGCGCCTGATCGATATCGCTGTCCGCTTCACCGGCGCGTGCATGCAACGCCTCGGCCTGCTGCGCGAGCTGCTGCATGCGCTGCTCGAGCTCCTGCAAGCGCGTCACCAGCCGTTCCGCGAGGGTGTTGCTCTGCGCCAGTTCCCGCTCGGCGCGCTCGCGGCGACGCTCCACTTCCTGCCGTACTTCGGTGGCGCGACGCGCTTCCTGCTGCGCGCGGTTATGACCTTCCGTGGCGGCCTGCTGCGCACGTTCCGCTTCGCCCAGCGCGAGCCGCGCGGCTTCGGCGGTTAGTGCGGCCTCTTCGCGCCGCGCATCGGCGGCGGCAAGATCGGACTCGAGCCGATTGAGTTCGGCACGACGCTGCAGCGGACCGGGACCGGTGGCCGTACCGGGCAGGAACACCGCACCATGTTCGTCGACGAATGCCTCGCCGCTGTCGAGTGCACGCACCTTGCCGAGCAGCGCGCGTACCCAGCGCGACGTCGGGCCACTGGCCTGCACACTGCCGGCCAGGGCACCGCTCTCGGTGCCTGCATCCGCGCCCAGCTCGGTGACGACATCCAGCGGAAGCAGCAGCAGCGGTCCGGGCTGTGTTTCGGTGTGCCAGCGACGCACCGCGGCGGCCGCTTCCGCGTCGCGCACGACAATGGCGTGCATGGTGGCGCCGAGGTACCGCTCCACGAGTCGCGCGGCCTCGCCATCGGCGGTGACGAAGTCGGTGAGCGGTCCG
The DNA here is from genome assembly GCF_037190085.1 of Gemmatimonas aurantiaca. NCBI lineage: Bacteria > Pseudomonadati > Gemmatimonadota > Gemmatimonadia > Gemmatimonadales > Gemmatimonadaceae > Gemmatimonas > Gemmatimonas aurantiaca. Next base: position 841,065 of record NZ_JBBCJO010000005.1, on the reverse strand, counting down.
AGAATGGCGCCGTCACCGAACCGTGCCCGCTCCTTGAGCAGCCGGGCACTGGACGGTGCCAGACCCACACGCTCGCGCTCGAGTGCGGCGAGCGCATTCATGCGGCCTTCCAGTTGCGTGCGCACTTCGACCGCACTGGCGAGCGCACTGCGCGACTCGGCGTCGGCCGTGCGTGCGGTCGCGGCGGCCAGACGCGCGCCTTCGAGCGCGTCGAGCGCGTCCTGCGCGGCCGCCTGCGAGATGCTCACCTGTTCACGGGCGGTGAGCAATTCCCGTTCGATGGCTTCGAGCGTATCCACCAGCGTCTGCCGCTCGAGATCGAGCGCGTCACGACGCTGTTCGGTTTCCATCTGTTCCCGCGACGCGCCGTCACGGTCGAGCTCCAGCCGGCGGGCCTGGTCCCGATGTTCCCGCACCTGCCGTTCCAGCTGATCGAGCACGGACCGTTCACGCTGCACGCCTTCACGCGCGGTCTGTTCGGCGGCGAGTCGTTCCTGCAGCGCCTCGCCGGCATCCCGCACTTCCTGCTCGAGAGTGGTGCGGTCCGTCGCGGCCCGCTCCCGATCCTCGCGCAGACGACGGCCGAACGCCTCGTTCTCCTTGCGCTCTTCTTCCGCCCGTTGCCGGCGCATGGTGGTGCTGCGCTGACGCTCCTCGGAGACGGCGAGTTCACGTTCGAGCTTCTGCGTCTTCTCGCGCTGTTCGGCCGCCAGGCGCGCCAGTTCGAGACGACTGGCCTCCGCCGTGGAGCGGGCCATGTGGGCTTCTTCCCGCTGCAATTCGGCGGCGGCGATCGCTTCCTCGGCGCCGGGCACGTCACCACGGAGTTCGGTGAGACGACCATCCAGCGCTTCGAGTTCGTCACGCCAGGCGGCCATCTCGCGGGTGGCCAGCGAGATCTCCACCTGAAAACGCCGCGCCGTCAGTTCGGCATGTCGCTCGGCCCGACGGCGCTGCCGGGCGAGCGAGCGCACCTGGCTCTGCACTTCGGCGATGAGATCGTCGAGACGCGCGAGGTCGACCGTCGTTTCCTCGAGACGACGCTCGGCACTGCGGCGCCGGTCGCGATAGAGACCCACGCCGGCCGCTTCCTCGAACAGTTCACGGCGATCGTCCGGGCGATCGGACAACAGCGCGTCGATCATCTTGCTTTCGATGACCACGCCGGAGTCCGCGCCCAGCCCCGTGCCCCGCACCAGATCCTGAATGTCGCGCAGACGACAGGGCGCGCGGTTGAGCAGATACTCGCTCTCACCCGAACGCAACAACCGGCGCGTGATCACCACTTCCTTGAATGGAATGGGCAGTTCGCCTTCGGTGTTGTCGAAGTGCAGCGAGACTTCCGCCATGTTCACCGGCTTGCGGGCCGACGATCCATGGAAGATGACGTCTTCCATCTTGGCGCCACGCATGGCACGCGCGCGCTGTTCGCCGAGTACCCAGCGCACCGCGTCGGACACGTTCGACTTGCCGGATCCGTTGGGACCGACGATGGCGGTCACGCCACGTTCGAACACAAACTCCAGATGATCGGCAAATGCCTTGAAGCCATGGACTTCGAGCTTCGTCAAACGCACTAGAACCCTCTCCCGGTTCGATAAGCCAGCACGGGCGCCACACCGACCGCGCGCAAGGAATCCGCAAGCGCCGAGGCCTGCGTCGGTGATTCGAACGCGCCGGTGTAGACCGAGACGCTGCCGTCGGTCTGACGCAGCGCATAGGCCATGATGCCACGCGTACTCAACGCCGCCAGACGCGTCGGCACCAGCGCCGGTGTCACCCGCGTCTCGAGGCGCAATGCATACGGCACGGAGACGATGCTCCCCGCGCCGATGACTTTCTGTGATCGCAATCGCGCGAGCAACGCTTCGGCTTCCGGCCTGAAAGCCGTGGCGCCCACGGTCACGCGATACCACTGCTCACCACTCTCCACCACCGGCGAGAGGGCCACTGCTTCGAGCGCGCGCACTTTTGCATCGGGCATCGCGGCGGCCCGTGTGTTGGCCGTGGCGAAATACACCGCATACCGCGCGGCCGCGGCGCTGTCGGCCGTGTTGTCGACCGAGAGCGGTGGCGAAGGCGGCGCGGTTGGTACCGACAGACTGTCGGACACGAGGCCCCCGCTGTCGGTGCCGGGTGTCTGACCGGGTCGCGTGGAGTCGGGACGCGGCGCGCTGTCCATCGGCGTCGGAGGGACGATCGTCGCCGTGCTGTCCACGGTGGTGCCGGGTCTCAGCAGTTCCAGCACTGGCGCGGGCAGCCGACTCAACATCTGCGGCCACATGGCTCCCACGGCAATGGCGATCGCGCCCAGCACGAGGACCAGTGCGATGATGCGATTGCGTCGGCCGGCCTCGTCCTGCTGCGCTGCTTCACGGGCGCGTCGCGCACTCTCGCGTTTGGGCGGCGGCGGGGGCTCGGGAGCCGGGGGTGGCGGAGGCGGGGCCGCGATGAGCGGAATGCCCGGCGGGGTGGGGAATACCGTGTCACCCACCGGCATGAGCGCGCCCATGTAGCCACACAGCTCGGCAAACCCTTCTGCGGATGGACGTGCCACCACGATCAGCAGTGCACCGACCTGATGGAATCCCGCGGCCAGACGACGCCAGCGATCGTTGGCGTACACCGCCCCATGGTCCACCGGCTCGGTGCCGCTGGGCATGATGAAGACATTGTCCGCATCACGCATGGGACGCGCGATCTTGTTGAGCGACACGCCATAGAGAAAACTGTCGGCGATCCCGTGGGGATCGTCGCCGGTCAGCAGGGCTTCGAGCGCCGGCGACTCACCGAGCAGATCGGCGATGGCCACCCGGCGCCGCTGTCCCTGCATACGGGCGATACCGATGGCCGCCTGCGCGGCCACACCCGGCACATTCGCCGCCACCACGACGGCGCACACGCTGTCCAGCAGCGGCGCGAGGCGTCGTCCTTCCGCTTCCCAGTCGTCCCGAAGGAATCCGGGGCCACTCATGGGGATCCCTCGAAGATCCAATAGTTCTGGCCGGACATCCGGCCGATGCGTTCGGCTTCGGCGCGTGACGGATAGGGGCCGAGCACCACCCGATACACCGTCGTCCCATCCCGATCGGCAGTGGTGATGCGCGGCACCTGCCCTTCGATACGAATGCGGCCGGCCAGCGCGCGCGCCTGACGCTCGTCGAGCAACGCGGCAAACGACACCGTGAATGCCGATGGTTGTGCAGGAGGCGGGGGCGGTGATGCGCCAGCGGAGTCGGCGCGCGCGCTGCTGTCCGGATGGGCGCCACCACCCGCATCGTTGCCCGCGGCAGACACGCCACCGGTGTCACGCGGTGCGCTGTTGCGGAACTGTACGGGCTGATCGAGTCCCGCCGCGCGTGGACGCAGGCCGTTCCAGCGCAGGGTATGCCAGAACTGCTTCGCACCGCCGGTGACGGTGCGCATGTCGGCCAGCGTGAGGGGATGCACCAGCGCCACATCGTCGCCACGTGTGATCGCGATGGAGCCATCGGCCATGACGAGCGGCAGATCGCCGCGCCAGGCACTGGTGAGCACGCCCAGCACGGCGTCGCTGCCCAGGCTCACGACATACACCGAGTCGCCGGTGCCACGGGCCAGCAGCATGCGTCCCATGGGATCCATGCGCAGTGCCGTGGCCGGCGAGGGCAGACGGATGCGGCCCGTCACGCCTTCTTCGAAACGGTCGACGATGCGCAGCACGGATTCGTCAGCCGGCGCCACGAACAGCCGATCGCCACTGGGCGTGGCCGCAATGGCGTCGACCGGATCCCCGAGATCCACATTCAGCGCCGTGCCAAGATCCCGGGTGCGAATGGCAATCACGCGTTCGTCCGCGGCGAAGAACACGCGGTCGCCCACGGAACCGGCGGTGGCGGCGATGGTGCGCCGGATGTCGGCGAGTTTGCCCGGCACCTTGAGCGAGACGCTGTCGGAGAGGGCCTGATTGGGAGGACGCAGGCGTCGCACGGTCACGCGGCCCTCTTCGGCGCCGACGAGGATGACCGAGCCGTCGGGCTGCGAGAACAGCGCATCCACCGGATGTACGGGGCGGAACTTCCAGTCACTGCCGCTGGGGGTGTACCGCGTGACTTCCCCACCGCGGGTCAGCGCATAGATCGCCCCGCCATCGGCCGATGCCAGCGTGCGCACGGTGTCGGTGCGCGACGTGGTCACGGTGCCCAGCCGCAGGTCGATGCGGACCGGGCTGCCGCCGGTATCGATGGCCGCCAGGTATCCGTCTTCGCCGCCGAAGGCGATGACACGATCGAGGGGCGGCACGCGCGAGGTGGACCGCCAGATGGTGGAATCCAGTTCCGGATAGCGGACAGCCGTCAGGGTGCCACCGTCGCGGGCAAGCCGCAGGACGATGGGATCCGGACCACCGGGAATCGTGAGAGAGGCGCCGGCTCCGGAAGGGCGGGACGAGCGATCGGCACAGCCGCCGGCAACACCGCACGCGAGGAGCACGAGCGCCGACGCGAAGAGCGTGCGCACCGGCGTAAAGTACCCGACCGGGGACGGTGGAGGGAGGGGCTGTCCTGCAGCCATTCGGTGACCATATTCGGCGGGTCATGCCCGCGCCCGCTACACCACCGCTTACCGAACTGCTTCGGGCCGCCCAGGCCGGAGACGAGGCCGCCCGCAATCAGGCGGGCCGGGTGGTCTACGACGAGCTCTACGGCCTGGCCCGCGCCTACCTGGGCCGCGAGCGGGGCGACCATACCCTGCAACCGACGGCGCTCGTCCACGAGGCCTACCTGCGCCTGGTGGGGCAGGTGGCGCCCTGGAAGAACCGCGCCCATTTCTTCGGCATCGCCGCGCAGATGATGCGGCGCGTCCTGGTCGACTATGCCCGCCGGGCCTCGGCCGAACGACGGGACCGGCAGCGTGTCGTGCCTCTGGAGGCGGCCGACACGGTCTCCCTCGACGATGTCGGTGCCGGTGGAGCGGAGGACGTGCTGGCCGTGCACGAGGCGCTCGAACAGCTCGAACGGCTGGATCCGCGGCAGGCCCGCATCGTGGAGCTGCGTTTTTTTGTCGGCCTCTCCCTGGAGGAGATCGCCGAACTGCTGGAGATCTCTCCCGCCACCGTGTCACGCGACTGGGCCATGGCCAAGGCCTGGCTGCGTGTCCAGTTGCGCGATATGTGAGATCTGGCAGGGGTGCCGTCGCCTTGTCGCCTTGTCGCCTTGGATCGCCTGGTCGCCGGAATGCAGCCCGTGACCGTTGTCACACATGCAGCGCACGTACAGACCCAACACGGGCCAGCACAGACACGCACTCTGCAGAGGGTCGCGTGAGAAGACCGCGCCCCTCACCGCGCGTGTTCCGTCAGGAGGCACCACCCGGGGATGACTGACGACCGCGTGACACCGGCCGAATGGGCCGAACTGAAGGCGTTGTGGGCGCAATGCGAGACGACGGACGAGGAGGGCCGCCGGCGTCTGCTCGCGACTGCGTCGTCCGAGCGTGTGCGACGTGAACTCGCGACGATGCTGGCCGCGATGGTGCCGGATGGGGGGCGTCGGGATCGGTGCCTCGATCATTCGGCGCACGAACTGCTCGGGTTCACCATGCCCGACGCGTCCTGGTCCGACGGTGCGGACGCCGCCGAGATGACGTCGGCTCCCAGCCTCGTCGGGCGCCGCGTGGGAGCGTATCGGGTGCTGCAACTCATCGGCCGCGGGGGAATGGGCGCGGTGTATCTCGCTGAACGGGCCGACGATGCGTTCCGGCAGCGGGTGGCCATCAAGACGTTGTGGCGAGGGGCGGATTCGGAGGTGCTGCTTCAGCGTTTTCGTTCGGAACGGCAGATCCTCGCACAATTGCAGCACCCCAACATCGCGCAGTTGATCGACGGCGGTGCCACCGACGATGGCATGCCCTGGCTGGCCATGGAGTACGTCGACGGCACCCCCATCGACGCGTGGTGCGATCGTCAGATGCTCTCCATCAACGCCCGTCTCGATCTGTTCCGGCAGGTGTGCGCCGCGGTGCATCATGCGCATCAACGGCTGGTCATTCATCGCGATCTCAAACCGACGAACATCCTCGTCACCCGCGATGGCGTGGTGAAGCTGCTCGACTTCGGCGTCGCGAAGCTGATCGAAGCCGACGATGTCGAGGGCACACTCACCGGTGCCGGTCTCTCCCCGTTCACGGCCTCGTATGCCGCGCCGGAGCAGGTCACCGGTGACGCCGTGTCCACGGCGACCGATGTCTGCGCACTCGGCGCCGTGCTCACCACCCTGATGAGTGGTGCGCCACCACTCTCCTTGCAGGGATTGCCCCCGGCGGAGCAGCTGATCGCCGTACGGGAGCGCGAACCACGCGCGCCCAGCGTGATTGCCGCGGCCGGCACGTCCGAAACCGCCACCGCCCGCGGCTACGTGTCGTGTGCGCGCCTGGCTTCGGCGTTGCGTGGTGAACTCGATGCCATCGCCCTGATGGCGCTGCGACGGGATCCTGCTCGGCGCTATCCCGGGGCCGCAGCGCTCAGCGACGATGTGCTGCGCTACCTGCGTCGGGATCGGGTGCTGGCGCGGCCCGACAGCACGGCGTATCGCATCCGCACGTTCGTCCGGCGACGGCGGGCATTCACGGCCGCGGCACTCATCGTGTTGTCGATCATCACCGGCACCGGCATCGTGGCCTGGCGACAGGCGCTGCTGGCCCGTGCGGAAGCGGCGCGTGCCGAGCGGGCCTCGGCATTTCTCTCTGGAATCGTTACCGGTACGAACGCCACGTCGTACGATCCCATCGTGCGGCTCTCCACCACGGGCACATTGGCCGAACTGCTCGACAGCGCTCTCGTCCGGATGCCGCGCGAACTCGCCGACGACGCCCGCATCCGCGCGCGGCTGTACACGGCCATCGGGGCCAACGTCGTGACGCAGTCGCGTTTTGTGTTGGCGCGCCAGGTGCTCGATTCGGCGCGCGTGCTTGCGGCGGAAAGTTTTGGCCGGCACAGCGCGGAATACGCGAGAGCCTGTCTGGAGGGCGCGACGCTGCGGCTCGAACTCGATGGTCCGTATGCGGCCGATGAACACCTGGCGGACGCACGCGAAGCGGTGACGCATCTGCCGGCCAATCACGAACTGCATGCCCGCATCGCTCTGGTCGAAGCGGCACGGGCGATGTCGCTGGGACAGGTCCGGCGCGCGGATTCGCTGGCGGCCGCCGTGGCGAAGCGGGAGGAGCACCTGCGCGCCTCGAGGAGCGGCGCGCGCGGAGGGCGCAGCATCCTTTCCCTGCGCGCCGAATCCATCCGCATGCTGGCCGTGAGCTGGATCACGCGGGATCCGCGCGACTACCTGACGCGCGCGCGGGCCGTGCTGGCGTTGGCCGATTCGCTGGGACTCACCAACACCAACGAGCAGATGAGCGCCCGCGCGGCGGAGTTCGAAGCGTTGCTGGTGCTCGGCCGCACCGATGAGGCACGGCCCCTTCAGGAGCGATTTGCCGCCGACGCCGGTCATTTTCCCAAGGACTCACCCGGATTGGAGGCGGTGATCGCGAGGAACAACGCCTACTGGGCGGCGATGGCGGGTGACACCGCACAGCGACGTATTCAATCGGCACGGGCCATCGAGTTGATGGAGCCCGCGACGCCTCTGCGCATCTCCGAGCGATTGCTCGTCAGCAATACGTTCGTCGAGGATGCGCTGCTCCGTGGCGATACGGCAGCCGCGCATCGGGTATCACGGCGTACGGTCACGGAACTCGCCGCCAGTCGGTCACCGATGGTGATGTCGTACGCCTGGTTGTTCGAAGGGCAGGCAGCCCTGGCGTCGGGTGACGCGCCGGGCGCGATCAGCGCGCTGCATCATGGACTCGACGAAGTGAACCAGGCGCCGGAGCTTGGCAGCATGCGACCGCGCCTCCGGCGCGTGCTCGCACAAGCCTACGAGCGGGCGGGCAATATCGCGCTGGCGGACAGTGTGCGGCGCCTCGATCCTCCCCGCGCCAATGTGCCGCCGTGCACACCCGGAGGAGAGTGGCGCGGCTGTCCCGACCGTTGAGGAACCGGTGACGGATCGCAGGCCGTCCCGGTCATCACGGTCAGGACACGTCCGTCAGTAGCTGGCTCCGAAGAACCACGTGCCGAACCCCTTGGCGCCCGGTCGGCTGGCCGGCTTTGCCCAATCCCAGCGGATGATGGCGATGTTGAACAGGTTCATGCGCAGGCCGAACCCGTAGCTCTTGAGCAGCGCGCGCTGCTTCGTGAAGTCGTAGTCGTCCGGCGCCGAGAACACCAGGCTCTGCCCCTTCGACCAGGCCACGCCGGCATCGTAGAAGAACAACCCGTCGATGGGAGGGAATCCACCCAGCAGCGCCGTGCGGTTGCCGTAGCGCCGGATGATGGGGAACCGCAGTTCGGCGTTGGCGAAGGCCACACGACTGCCGATCAGCTCCTCGGCGTTGCAACTCGATCCATCGTCCGAGGGCAGGCCGGAGCAACTGACGTACCCGATATCCTCGCGGTTGTATCCGCGCACAAAATCCGGCCGGCCGATCCACTTCGGGAAACGGAGTTCATCACGCCCCATCGCCATGCTCGTGGTGAACCGCGTGGCGAAGGTGATGTAGTTGAAGAGAATCGGAATGTACGACCGGGCATCGGCGAGGAACTCGTTGTACTGCCACGAACCGACGGTGGGCTCGAACTCCACGCGGATGCGCTTCCCGGAGATGGGGCCCGTGTACCCGAACATCGAATTGTCGGTCACCCACGCCACGTACGGTGACACCGTATTGGCCGACGCCACATTGCGGGTGTCCCCACGCTCCCAGTACGTCGCCTGCATGTAGTTGTAGTCGACCAGACGCGTGTAGGGCACTGCCTGCTGATCGATGTTCTGGAAACGCGCGCCCAATTCGAAACGCGTGAAGCGGTTCAGCGGATAGAGACCGGCCGCGAATACCTGTCGGAACACCAGACGGGACATCTCCTGCGTCTGATAGAACTGCCCCTCTTCTTCCGCCGGCGTCTGGTAGTAGTTGGAGATCAGATACATCGGTTGCTGCATTACACCCGTGGTGTACTGCAGACGGCGGCCGAGGCTGGTGTAGCCCACGAAGGCCTGCGCATCGGCCAGCGTGCCATTGATGGCACCGGACAGTGCGAGACGACGGTTGCCCAGCAGATCGCTCAACACGATCGTGGTGCCACCGTACGTACCCTGGCCCCAGCCGTTCTGCTGATAGCCGATACTGGGTTGCGCGATGTACTCCGGTGTGAGGCGCGCCTTGTACCGCGTGTCGCGGAAGCGGGTCGTGTCTGGCAGATAGAAGTCGAAGCTGTCCATCAACGCTTCGACACTCACCTGATCGGTGAGTCGTGACAGCGTGGAGGCGGGCAGCTCGCTCGACACCCGCGCCACATTGCCCGTGCTCGGGCGATAGTACGATTGCCGAGACGCCGCCGTGTCCCGCACGGTGGCACGCTGCAGGTGTGCCGTGGGATCGACCGGCCGCGTGGGTGTGGGCGTGGCCGTGGGTTGTGCCGCACCACCCGGCGCGGCTGCACCAGGGACATTCTGGGCCACCACCACCGGATCACGGTACGGCGCCTTCTTGAGCGCGCGAGGGTTCTGGATTTTCCAGATCGCGTGATCGGTCTTTTCGTAATACACGAAGGCCAGCATGTCCGCGTTGCGCGCCCAGGTAATGGACGGCGATTGCTCCGCCACCGCGGTGACCGCGCCCACCACATTCGTGAGCTGGTAGTGCTCCTTGGCCTCGAGATCGTACAGGAAGATGTTGGCGATGCCGGTGCGGTCGGTCACGTACGCGATGGACTTGCCGTCGGGCGCCCACTGCGGATTGGTCGCGCGACCACCCTGGTTCGGCAGGATGGTCATCTGCTGGGTCTCGACATCGTACAGCACGACCTTCCAGGCGCCGATCTTGAGAATCTCCAGATCGGTGTCCGGCCCCCGATCGCTGATGAAGGCGATCGTCTTACCGTCGGGCGACCACTGCGGCATCAGATCGCCGTACTGGTCCTTCATGAGCTGGGTGTACCCCGGGGCGTCCAGCGACACCACGTAGAGATCGCTGCTGCCGTGCCGCATGCCGCTGAACACCACCTTGCGGCCATCGGGCGAGAAGCTCGGACTCAACACCTGATCGAGTTCGAGATCGATGCGCTTCACCACCTTCCGGGAGCGCATGTCCATGAGATAGAGCACATCGCGGCCGCCGCGCTGACCGGTGAAGGCCAGCATCTGTCCATCCGGCGAGAACGACGGCTGCGAATAGATGAACCGCAGCTGTTCGAAGTCGGGGTTGGTGGTGGTCTTCACGAGGCGCGTGATGCGCTTGCCGGTCGTGGCGTCGGCGAGATACATCTCGGGGAAGACTTCGCCGCGCAACAGACTGCCGTAGCCGATGTACGTGATGTACTTGCCGTCGCTGGACAGCGCGGGCGCCACGAACATGTTGGCGATGCTGCCCGTGCGGTTCTGCGTGAGGAGGGGCTCGGCGAAACTGCGCGGACGATCGAGCGTGGCGACGGTGGGCAGGTACTTGGCCTGCATGGCCTGCTTCCACTCGTTGCTCAGCTCTTCGAGCGACACGCCCAGCTCACGGCGGAAGGCCCGGTCGATGCCGAGGCTCGGCACCGCGTTCATGATCTCGCCGATGGCCTCGTCACCCCACCGGGACCCGACGTACTGCCAGAGTCCGAGACCGTAGCGATAGGGGAAATACTTGTCGGGACGCTCCGTCATCTGCGAGATGCTGGGGAGCGCGTTGTTGATCACGGCATCGCGCACCCACGCATCCGTCCAGGGATGCTTCGGGCCGATGGACAGATACTCCGCCAACCCTTCCATGAACCAGAGCGGCGGATTCACCATCGCCAGATTCTGCAGACCGGCACCGGCGCGACCGCGCGAGAAGATGTCGAACTGGAACACGTGCACCATTTCGTGCGTGAGCACGTGTTCGAAACTGCCCCAGTCGCCCGAGAAGAACTGGGCCATGCGCTGCCGCAACGGGTCGGTTACACCGCCGGTGCCCTCACCGAGGTCACCGAAGACGTTGCTCTGCGCGAAGTCGCCCGACGAACCGAAGATCAGGATCGGCTTCTTCTCGCGGAACTGGTGCGACATGAGCCGCGACAACCGCGCATAGGACCGTTCGGCCATGCGCGCCGCATCAGGCGCGACATCGGCGATCTCGGGGTAGTAATGAACGAGGAAGTGTTCCGTCTCGATCACGCGCCAGCGCAGCCGGTCGTATTGCACCTGGTTCTGCCCGAAATACCCTTGGGCGGCTGCCGGTGCGGCCAACGATGTCGCGGCCACCGTGGCGACGATGGCGGACAGGCCCACTCGCGTGGCCACCATCGACAACCGTGCCTTCAACCGGGTCCATCGTTGCGCCAGCGCCATGATTACCGGACTCCCTGCGTGATTTCCCTGTCCAATGGAACCGGCGTGGCGTCACCCCAGAGCCGCTCGAGCTGGTAGAACTGACGCAACGTCGGATGAAAGACATGCACCACGCAGTCGGCGTAATCGAGCAATGCCCACCGCCCCTGCGTGAGTCCTTCGGTCATGTTGGTTGACACCCCAGTGGTCTTCAACCCTGCCTGCACATGTTCGGCGATGGCCCGGACATGGGTGTCGGAGGTTCCGGAGGCGATAACAAAAAAGTCCGTCATATCGGTCACTCCCCTGAGATCCAGGACCACGATGTCGTGGGCCTTGAGCTCGCTCGCCAGCGCGGCGGCACGCAGGGCGATGGGTTCTCCGGGGCTTGGTGCGCGTTCGGCCATGTACTCGATGGGGAAGGGCAAAGGAGGGCTACCGGAATCGGTACCCGCCGGACTCGATGAAGGTTGCGGTACGGACCCGATCTCGGACAGGGGCCGGCCGGCGGTGACGTCCCGCAAAGTCCTGCTCGGACAAAAAACGAGGGGAGTCCAGTGTCCGGACTCCCCTCGCATGGTCGTCGGTGATCGCGCTTACTGCTTGATCACCCACACCTTGATTTCGGGGTGCACGTCCGCGTGCAGACGGATGCCCACGCGGTAGACGCCGAGTGCCTTGATGGGCTCGTTCAGCTCGATCTGACGCTTCTCGATCTTGAAGCCCTGGGCTTCGAGCTGGTGGGCGATGTCGGCCGTGGTGACCGAGCCGAACAGCTTGCCTTCTTCGCCCACGCGGGCGGCGAAGGTGACCGAGACTTCGGCCAGCTTGTCGGCGATGCCCTGCGCGGCGGCGATGCGCTCGTTCTCGAGGGCTTCGAGACGGCTCTTTTCGGCCGCGATGCGCTTGCGGTTGCCGGCCGTGGCTTCGTAGGCGAAGCCGCGAGGGATCAGAAAGTTGCGGGCATAACCCGGCGACACGGAGACGATGTCACCAGGATGTCCGAGCTTGTCGACGGCGTTGCGGAGAATGACTTCCATGGGAACTCCGGGTCGAACCGGTGAAAGAGAACAGCGAAGAACGTCAGGAGGACCAGCTCAGGACGACCATGGCCGACTGGACGGAGCACCCGCCCGGAAGTCCCGCCATGTATCGCCGAGCCCGAGGGTGAAGGTGACCGCGAGCAACGCGATCAGGACCCACACCGGTCCCAGGATCGGAACCAACAACACCAACGCGAGGAGCGACCAGATGGCCGCCCGATCGGGGATCCACCACGTCAGGACACCCGCGCCCCGCAGGGCATACAACGTCCCGAAAAAGCAGACCAGATTGAGGCCGGCCAGCCGCCACTCCACCAGCGTGGGCAACAGCAGCAGCGTCACACCGACCACCAACCCCCACACCCACTGATCGTTGAAGCGCAGGTCCCGCAGGGCGCCGATCGGAGGACCGATCCGCGTGCGGGCCAGCCGATGATAGGCTGCCCACCCCAGGGCCAGGGCCAGCAACGACTCGAGCGCCAGCAGGGCGGGCACCAGTCCCACGAGGGGACCCGGGCGCGCTCCACCAACCGCCGCAGACGCCGGCAGAGGTTCCACCAGCGCCACCAGCATCGCTTCCATCCGGTTGGTGCGCTCGACCGCCTCCGGGAAGCGTTGCGCGAAGCGACGCCAGGCATCCGAAGCCGATCGGGCCCGCCAGGTTTCGAGCGATTCCCCCAGGCGATGCTGATACTCCCGGGAGAACATCTGGGCCGGTGCGTCGAAGGTGCCGGTGGGACCCAGTGCCCGTGCCGAGAATCCGGTCACGGTGATGACCCCTGCCAGCGCCACGGCGCCCAGTGCCCGGGTGAGGAGCGGACGAGCCGGCGAGGCCAGGCAGACCAGCCCGAAGGCGGCCCCCAGCGTCACCGACCAGCCACGAAGGAACGCTCCGTAGCCGGTGAGGGGCAGCGGAACCCGCCACAGCACGTACGCCGCGGCCGCCACCCACAGCAGCGCGAGGAACAACCGCCCGCCGGACCACCACCCCACGGTCGCACAGGCGGCGATGGCCACCAGCACGAGCAGGGCGAACTGTTCCATGGGGAGGAGCAACCGCACCGCACCGGCAAAGAGCGACAGCGTCGGCGGCCAGGCCGGTGCGGCGGTCGCGGCGACCATCAGCACCAATCCCAGCACGAACCATCGCCATCCACGCTCCTGCGGAGCGGTCGCGGCGAGACCCGGCGCGACCGCTCCGTTCATACTCAGCCCGTCTGCCCCTTCACGTACGGGAGCAGCGCGAGATAACGCGCCTTCTTCACCGCCTTCGACAGCTGACGCTGGTGGCGGGCATCCACGCCGCTCAGACGGCTCGGCAGGATCTTGCCGTAATCCGTGATGAAACGGGCGAGGAGGCGGTCATCCTTGTAATCCACGTAGCGGATCCCCGCTTCCGTGATCGGGCAGGGCTTCTTCTGGCGGCGCATTGGTTATTCCTCGTCGTCGTCGTCATCATCACTCGCGCGGCGGCGCGAGGCGAGCTCTTCATCGCTCAGCTTGGGCGCGCCGAGCTCGTGCTCGTACAGCGTCACCAGGTAGCGCACCACGCCTTCCTCGAGCTTGAGCGCACGCTCGAACTCGGGAAGCGTCGCGGGGACCGTCGTGAAATGGCTGATGATGTAGTAGCCAGTCTCGTGACGGCCGATCTTGTAGGCGAGCTGACGACGGCCCCAGTGCTCGATCTCCGCGGGTTCCGCGAGGTTGAGCAGGGACTGCAGCTTCTCCAGCTTTTCCGCAATCACCGTGTCTTCGAGCGCACTGTCGAAGATGTACACGGCTTCGTACCGCCGCGTGGGGTTGCGACGGATCTTGAGCTTTGCCACTCGGCAATCCTCCCTGTGGTCTGGACCAGTGGTCTGTATGCCACCCGCAGTGCCGAGCCGCGGGCGGAGGGTTGAGAACTTCAACCGGACAGCAGCCACTCACCCGGTGCACCAACGGTGCCGAGAGAGCGACTGAAGTTTCTAGAGCCTTTAAGGCTACTCGGTTCGGGGTCTGCGGTAAAGGCCCGGACCGGCGGGGGCGGGCCGGGCCTTCCGGCAGGGCTTCCCTGGACGGGCTTGCCCGAGGCTACGGAGCCCGGGTCCCGGTGGTGTTGCGCAGATACAGATTCAATGACCCGAAGCTCAATTTCGACTTCATCTGCACCATCATGCGGCGCTCGTCGTCGGTGATCCACACCTCGGCCTTCCCGTTCTGACTGAAGATGCCCTTGGTCTGGAACGTGGGCTGCAGCACCACCGTGCTGAACGAACCGGCGGGGACGGAAATTGTTTCCCTCCGTAGCACCCGGATGCGGACCGGGTTGCCCTGGGCCTTGAAGTACCGGGAAAATTCGTAGGTCTTGCCCACTTCCAGCGGCAGGGTGCGCACGAAATACAGAAACGACCCCTCGTCCAATGGCATCGCGACGGTGGGCTCTTCGGGCTGGTCCCCTTCCTTCATCATCCCGCGCTCCGGGAAGATCTCGTAGCGGCGCTTCCGCTCGTAGCTCCCCTCGTCGATCTCCTGGTGGTACCGCAGGGAGTTCAGCGTGAAGACATCGAACCACGACTCGTACATGTCGTTCACCCGATACAGCGGGATGCCGCCCTTGATCTGGAAGACCGTGTGCCACACGGGATGGCCACGCACTTCGGTGATCTCGCGCACTTCCATGCTGCCGCTGCCCACCTTCAGCGAGCCGAACTTGACATCGTACTCGAGGCGTTCGCCGATCTGAAACGGCACCGCCATCGCGCCCGGCGGGAGCGACGACGCTGCACCGCTCACGCTCTGCCCCGCCAATGGGGTGCTCGCAAGAGATGACCAGACCAGCAGCAGGGTTGCGAGCGCCTTCACTGGCGCGGGCGACATTCGGATCATGTGCGCAACATACCCACCAGAGGGGAAAAAGATCGAAGCACGTGCTGGTGCGGGACGCGCGGCTGGGGGTGAGTCGGACGTGAACTCGCAGTGGGTCGGATGTAAGGCCGACGTGAGTCCGACGTGGATCAGACGTTGAAGCGGAAGAGCAACACGTCGCCGTCCTGCACCACGTACTCCTTGCCTTCCGACCGGACCGCGCCCTTTTCCCGCGCCGGCTTCCATCCGCCCAGCGTGGAGAAGTCCTGATACGACACCGTTTCGGCGCGAATGAAACCCTTCTCGAAGTCCGTGTGGATCACGCCGGCCGCCACCGGCGCGGTGTCGCCGCGGTGGATGGTCCAGGCCCGCACTTCCTGCTCACCCGCGGTGAAGTACGTCTCGAGGCCCAGCAGGTGGTAACCGGCCCGGATGAGTCGATCGAGGCCGGCCGTCTCGATGCCCAGCGACGCCAGGAACTCCACCCGTTCCTCGGGGGGCAGTTCGGCCAGCTCCGCCTCGATCTTGGCCGAGAACGGGACGATCTCCGCATGTTCACCGCTCTCCGCGACGGCCGCCCGCAGCGCCTTGAGATAGGGGCCTTCTTCGCCCGAGAGCTCCTCGTCGGTGACGTTGGCGGCGTACAGCACGGGCTTGGCCGTCAGCAACTGCATGCCCGACAGTTTTGCGAGCGCATCCTTGTCGAGTCCCGCGCGCCAGAGGGGTTTGCCTTCCGACAGTGCCGCGTTGGCGGCTTCGAGCGCCGGCAGTTCGGCCAGCGCTTCCTTGTCGGCCGCCTTGGCCGCGCGCTTCACCTTGTCGAGACGCTTCTCCACCGTGGCGAGATCCGACAGTGCGAGCTCGAGTTCGATGATTTCCTTGTCGCGCGCGGGATCTGGCTGCCCCATGACGTGCGTCACGTCTTCATCGGCGAAACAGCGGATGACATGCACGACCGCATCGGTCTCGCGGATGTTCTGCAGGAACTTGTTGCCCAGCCCTTCACCCTGGGACGCACCCTTCACCAGCCCGGCGATGTCCACGAACTGCACCACGGCCGGCACCGTCCGTTTCGGCTGCACGATCTCCGCGAGGCGGTCCATGCGCGGATCGGGCACTTCCACCATGCCAACGTTCGGTTCGACGGTGCAGAATGGATAGTTGGCCGCTTCCGCCTTGGCGGCGGTGAGGGCGTTGAACAGGGTCGACTTGCCGACATTCGGGAGGCCGACGATACCGAGGCGAAGCATCCAGGAGCGAGCTGAGGCAGAGATCAGAAATGCGAACGGGAGGAATCTAGCGGATCGGAGCAGGGGAGGCGCTGGACTCTGATCTCTGGGGTCTGGCCTCTGGCCTCAGATCTTCAGACGGGGTCAGAAATCAGAGATCAGCCGGTCAGACCTGAGACGGCGATCGAGTTGAGAAATCAGACAACCACGAGGTCAGAGGTCCGAGCACTTCGTCCGCGGGTGGGTACGGACGCGAGGCCTCGACGTTTTGCGGGGCGCTTCGCGCCCCGAACCCTGCGGGCGCCGGGCCGGCAAGCCCGTGGCGCACACGACCCTCTCGACCGCCAGCGCTCAGATTTCTGATTTCGTTGTTGTCTGATCTCTCAACTCGATCGTCGTCTCAGGTCTGACCGGCTGATCTCTCACCTCTGACCCCGTCCGGAAATCTGATCCGCTACTGCACGCACGCTCCGTGCGGGTCCATCCTCACGCCGTCCACCTTCGGCCGATTGGGCAGATTGCCGAGTTCGAGCGCGATGCCCGCCACGAGTCGGGTCACGCGCTGCATGTGCGGGTAGTCGATGTACTGCGGCTCGTCGGTGAGCTGGTGATACGCCGAGTGGCCGCCGGTGGTGAAGAACGTCACCGGGATGCCCCACTTGGCGTATTCGTAGTGGTCGCTGCGGCAGTAGATGTTCATCGGGTGTCCGTTGGCATCCATCGCGTAGTCGAACACGAAGTTGTACTTGCCATCCTTGTTCACGCGCTCGATCAGATCACCGAGTTCGCTCGACAGCCGGCGTGAACCCACGAGCTGCAGATAGTCCGGACCACCGCGCAGTTCCTGGCCGTCCTTGCTCATGCCGGTGACATCGGTGACCGCCCCGCGACCCACCATGTCCATGTTGAGCTGCGCCACGATGGAATCGCGTGGCACCGTCGGATGCTCCGTGAAGTAGGCCGATCCCCACAGGCCTTTTTCCTCGCCGGCGTGCCACACGAAGAGCGTGCTGCGCTTGGGTTTTGTCTTGAGGGAGGCGAGATATTCGGCGATCTCCAGTACGGCCACCGAGCCCGAACCATCGTCGTCGGCTCCATTGAAGATCGAATCGCGCCGGGTGGGACGTGTCTTGCGCAGGTCGGCGAGTTCCGCGTTGATCTGCTCGAACTGCGCCGGTGTGCCCATGTTGCCTTCGTCCTCCGCACCACCCGGGCGCACGAGGCGATTGAAAATGAGCAGGGAGTCGTGATCGACCGCGCGCGGGGCCACGCCCACGTGATCGCTGTGTGCCCCGATCGCCACATACTGCTGTTTCAGCTTCGCATCGCTGCCGGGCAGGAGCGCGACGACATTGCGTGCCGGATACGTGGCATCCGACACGTCCACGTGCGCCTTCACCGTGAGCTTGGCGCCGAGTGCACCGGGTTCGAGCTGCGCCACGGGTTTGGGGAACAGCTTCGCGGCCGCGGCCTCCGAGACGAACAGACGGCCTTCCGCCGCCGGCAGCGAAGGATCGATGAGTTGGGCACCCCCACGCAGCGCATACGCCAGAACGCCCGCCGTGCGTGGTGGCAGCAGGAACAGCACACCCGCGGCACCGGCCGGTGTGAGCGCGGAACCTTCGAGCGACCGCAGCAGCGCCGCATTGCTCGCTTCGGGCGCATAGGCCACCACACGACCCTTCACCTGGTCGGCCGGCAATTCGGCGCTGGTCTCACCGAAGGCGCCCGCGTAGATGACCTCCACGCCATCGAGATCGAGACTGCTGTTGCCACCGATCGCCCACTCGGAGCCGATGGCCAGCGACGCGCCGCCGGCCACGAACGACGACATGCGATCGACCCGTCGCGTTTTCAGCGGCAACGTCTGGAAGAAGGTGCCGTTCTCACCGCCCGGCATGAGACCGATGCGCTGGGCCTCGCGTGCGAGGTAGTCGGTGGCCTTCACGTGCCCTTCCGTTCCCACATCGCGTCCGGCGAGCGAATCGTCGGCGAAGATGTAGAGACGCGTCATCAGATCCTGCGACGTGATGGCCGCCGACGTGGGCTTCGGATCGTGCTTGAGCGGCAGGGGCGTGCTGTTCACACCGGCCGAAGGACTCTGGGCCCGCAACACGGACCCCACACCCAACAGGGCACACCCGAGCGCAAGGCCCAGGGCAACGGCGACCCGGGAACGGATCAGGATCATGGCTTGGAAGCTGGAGAAAGAGGAACACGCGCGATCCGCACCGTCATGGTCGGTGTCACCGTCGTGTACGCGGCAATGAGCGCATCACCGTGGCGCGCGATGCGCGGGAATCCGCTCTGCCGCGCGCCGCTGGTGCTGGCGATGATCTGAGGTACCCCGCGTGTGCCGTCGGGTCCCACGCGGCGGACCAGGACATCGGCCTGCTCGGGGGACCGCTGTTCGAGCCACACCACCACCGGGCGCGCCTGATCGTCGAGCAACACGTCGACCCGTCCGATCGGATTGCCTTCGTCGACCCGCACGGGCGCCCCGAACGTTGCCCCACCGTCCAGCGACCGGGCGACATAGACCCGCGCGGTGTCGTGTGCCGCGGTGTACCAGGCGACGGCCACGGTGTCACCCAGCGACGCCACCTGTGGACCGTTCACCGGACATCCGGGATAGTGCCAGTCGTCGTCGTGCACCTTCTGCGGCTCCGTCCACCCCGTTGTGGTGGCGCGTACCACGACGATGTCGCGGATCTCTTCTGCCGTGCGGTCGCGGTAGGCGATCACGCGACCGCCACGGGTGGGGGCGGTCCCCGTCTGGCAGCAGTCGCAGCTTCGTGCATCGATGAGCGATTCCCGTTCGAGTGTGCCATCGGGCGCAATGGCCGCCGACCGGATGGTCATTTCTCGCGCCGAATCGGCCATGGCGCTCTTGCGACCATCGAGCCACACCAGCCCGATGCGATCCGCTCCTTCAGCCCACATCGACACGAAACCATGTTCCGCCGCCAGCCCGTCGGTGTGCGGCGTGACCGCGGCGCCCCAGGTCCGTCCCTGGTCCTTCGAACGCACCACGCGGATGCCGTAGGCGTATTTGCTGCCACCTTCCCGCTCCAGCCAGTGCGCGGCGACATCGCCATTGCCCAGCGCCGTGATCACGGGAAAGTCGGCCCAGTTCACGAAGAACGGACGCGCGGTGGCGATGGTGCGCGTGGAGTCCCAGGTGGAATCCTTCCAGGCGGCCATCCGGATGGAGGTCGTGGAATCCGCACCGCGCTGGGTCCAGGACAGCAGCAGTGTGCGATCGGCCGTGACGGCGAGATGCGGCGTGTTGCTGCCGGCGAGCGTGGGTGAAGACATGTCGACCGGCGCACCGAGATCGAGCGACGTGGCGGTGGCGGTCCCTGCCTGATCGCTCCCCGACGTGCACGCCAGCGGGGCGCACAGGAGGAGGACAGGCAGTAGAATCAGGAGATGCGGGGGGCGGAGTGTGCGGGTCATGATCCGAAAGCTCCGCTCCCGGCAGCCAGTTCTCAACCCGCCACGACCGTGGCGCCTCCCTCCCTGCAGCGCTTCCTGAAGCTCTCCCTCATGAAATCGCGTTCTTCCTCGCCCGGTGTCCGGCATATCAGGCGTTCCTGGCTGGGGATCCTGGCCCTCGGTCTCGTGGTCCAGGCCCCGGCCGTCCCGTCCCTCGGCGCGCAGACCCCCACCTTTCCCACCAACGACGCCACTCTCCGGCGCATCTGGGCACAGGGAATGGACAGTTCGCAGGTGCAGCGTCTCGCGCAGGTGCTGCTCGATTCCATCGGCCCGCGTCTCACGGGCACCGCGCGCCAGAAGATGGCCAACGACTGGCTGCTGTCGCTCTACAAGCAGTGGGGCGTGGAGGGACGCAACGAAAAGATCGGTACCTGGCGCGGCTGGCGTCGTGGCCATTCGCACATCGATCTCGTCACGCCGCGTCAGCGCACGCTCGAAGGCACCATGCTGGCGTGGAGCCCGGGCACGAAGAGCAAGGATGTCACGGCACCCACGGTGATCCTGCCCCGCTTTGCCGACAGCACCGAGTTCGTGAAATGGTTGCCGCAGGCGAAGGGCAAGTTCGTGCTCGTGTCCGCGCCGCAGCCGACCTGCCGTCCCACCGACAACTGGCAGCAGCACGCCACACCGGCCTCGAAGGCGCGCATGGACAGCCTGCGCGCCGACGTGAATCGCGAGTGGGGCGGCACCAGTGTGCGGGGCACCGGCTATTCCAACGCACTGGGCACCGGCAGTCTGGGCATGCGTCTCGAAGAAGGTGGGGTGGCGGGCGTCATCACTTCGCGTCCGAAGAATGCGTGGGGCACCATCGATGTCTTCGAGAGCTACAACACGAAGGCGCCGGCCATCGGTCTGTCCTGTGAAGACTATGGACTCGTCTTCCGGCTCACCGAGAACCGGCAGGCGCCCACGGTGCGGCTCAATCTCGATGCCGATCTGCTGGGTGAGCAGCCGATCTTCAACACCATCGGCATGATCCGCGGCACCGAGAAGCCCGATGAATACGTGGTGCTGTCGGGACATTTCGATTCGTTCGACGGCGGATCGGGGGCCACCGACAACGGCACCGGATCGCTCACGATGCTGGAAGCCATGCGCATCCTGTCGACGGTGTATCCCAGGCCCAAGCGCACCATTCTCATCGGACACTGGACGGCCGAGGAGCACGGCCTCGTGGGCTCACGCGCGTTCACCGAGGATCATCCGGAAGTGGTGCGGGGGTTGCAGGCGCTGTTCAATCAGGACAACGGCACCGGACGCGTGCAGAGCGTCAATGCCGGTGGACTGCCCAACGCGGGCGAACATCTGCGTCAGTGGCTGGCTGCATTGCCAACCGAGATGTCAGCAGCGATCACGCCGCGCATTCCCGGTTCACCCAGCGGTGGCGGCAGTGATGACGCCAGCTTCGCCTGCTATGGGGCGCCGGCGTTCGGACTGGGTGGGGTGAGCTGGGACTACGGCAGCTATACCTGGCACACCAATCGCGACACGTACGACAAGATCGTGTTCGACGATCTGCGCTTCAATGCGACGTTGACCGCGATGCTGGCCTATCTCGCGGCCAACGACGCGAGCACCATCACGCGGGAACGGGCGACCGCCGAACAGATCCGTCCGCAGGGTGGTGCGGGTGCCGGTCCTGGTGGTGGTGGCGCATTCGCGTGGCCCACGTGTCAGAAGGCGCCGCGCCAGACGAATCCGCGATTGCGGTAGGGGAGCGAGCAGGGCGTTTCGGCTGAGTGGGAGGCGAGTCCGGCTGTCGTCAGGCCACCTGCGCCTCCCTTCATCCTCCCTCCATCCGAGGCCCGCGGTATGTTTGCCCGCATGTCTCCCGATTGGAGGGCGTTCTGCATGTGTGCACTGTCCTGGTGTGTTCGATACGCGCTGATCCTGCTGGCCATGCTGTTGGTGTGGCCCGCAGGTCTGCGGGCAGCGCCCGCGCACGGCGTTGACGGAGAGGCCCACCGCGCGGCCGCGCCCGTGCAGGACACGATTGTGAGGAGCGGTGTGTCGCCGGTGCAGGACACGATCGTGGAGCGGGTCATCTTCCAGGTGCTCGATGACCAGGATCAGCCGCTGGCCAACGCGGAGGTGTTCGTCGTTGAGCTCGAGCGTCGGTTGCTCACCAATGCCGCAGGTCTGGCGTTTCTGGAACAGGTGCCCGTAGGCATCTACGGCCTGGGCGTGCGTCGTGTCGGGTATCTGCCTTCCAGTCTGCGGGTGCAGATCACGCCTCTCACGTCCATGATCACGTTGCCGCTCGAGCCCGTGACGACCCGCTTGGCCGCGGTGGTGTCGCAGGCCGAGCGTGGGGGCCTCTCGGGGGTCGTGTCCGATACGGCGCTCCGGCCGCTGGCCGGCGCCCGGGTGATGGTCGTCGGCAGCGGCCAGCGTACGACCACCAACGCGCAGGGACGCTTCCATCTGTCGCTCAAGGCCGCCGCCTACATGATCCGGATCGAGCGGGACTCCTTCGCCAGTCAGGCCATCGGCGTGACTGTGCCCAAGGACAGTGGCCGGCAGATCGCGGTGTGGATGGAGCCCGCCGAGGCTCCCCCCAATCCGGCCGAAGCTGTGCAGCTCTTCGAACTGGGTCGGCGTATGGTCCGGCTCAAGTCGATCAACACGCAGTACTACACCCGCGATGGATTGCATGAGATGGGGATCACCGATCTGGCACAACTTGCCCGCCGGTGGCAGACCGCCGGAATCTCCGGTGCCTGTGAAGTCACGGTGAAAGCCAACGGCTGGACCTGGTCCGTTCCACTCGTGTCGGTGGATCTCGGCGCCATCGAGTTCGTCGAAGTGTCGAGACCGGACGTCAAGTTCAGGCCCGGTACTCGCGGACCGACGAGCATCGCCAACGGCGGCAATCGGCAGATTCTCACGCCCACGGGGTATGAGTTGGGATTCACACGCGAGTGTGGCTACGTGAGCCTCGTGATCTGGCTCCGGACATAGCACCCGGCCGCACCATCGCCTATGTCCCTCGCGCGACCCCCTCAATTGATTCACTCTTGACAAATAGTTAGGACTCCTAAATAATGTCTCCATGGACACAGCGTCACAATCCGATCCGATTCTCCTCCGCCTCCGGGAGGGGTTCGACCGTATCGCATTCGTGGGACGGGCCGATCTGTGGGCGGCCTCGGGTGACGCGGGGCTGAATCCCACGCAGGCGCAGGTGCTGGCGTTGCTGACCGGCCGGCCAGCAGGACTTCGACCCAAAGAGATTGCCGCGCATCTCGCGATCTCGGCGGCGAGCATCACCGATACGCTGAATGCGCTCGTCCGCAAAGGTCTCGTGTGGCGCGCCGCCGATCCGGCCGATCAACGCGCGGTGATCATCCGGGCCACGCCGGAGGGCGTTCGTGTGGGCGAGGAGATCGCCCACGCTGCCTCCCAGGTCGGCGACGCGCTCGCGTCGTTGCCATCGGTCGCACAGGAAGCGCTGTTGCTCACGCAGATCGCGCTCATCCGGCAACTGCAGACCTCGGGCGCCATTCCGGTGCAGCGCATGTGTGTCTCCTGCCGTCATTTCCGCCCGCACGTCCATGCCGACGCGGCCCACCCCCACCACTGCGCGTTCGTGGACGCCGCCTTCGGCAGTCGCGATCTGCGGCTCGATTGCGGCGAACACGAGACGGCCGATGCCGTCGTTCAACACACCGCGTGGACGTCGCTCGCGGAGCGATCGCCGATGCTCCACGCCCAACCTCTGCGCTGATATCCGTGCGGACATCAGGAGGCCTTCTCATGAACGCTCACATCAACGCTCACCGGGAGCCCCATACTCACATGCACACGATCACCCGCCGGGACGTACGCCGGAACACTTCCACATGGAGTGCTCTGGCAGGAATGCTGGTCATGACGGCCTGCGCACCGGCCGATTCATCGATGCGGGAAACGGCATCGAAAGACACCACGACCGCACGCGGGATCACGGTCGTCAGCAGCGACACCGTTCTGGCGTCGTTCGATATCGTCGAAACGCGCATCGTCACCAGCGGTGGGAATGCGATCTTCCGGACACGCGTGCGCGCCGACGCGGGCAAAACGACGCCGCGGGCCACCGGCAAGTTCGAGGGATCGGAGGTGTATGCGTACGTATGGCCGACATCGCTCAATTCGTCCGATGCGGGCTTCGATCCCGATCAGGGCATTGTCGCGCTGGCGGCGACGTTCCACCCCGATTTCGACGATGCGGCAAACAGCGGCACGAACCGTGATCGCTGGCATGCGCATTGGGTGGTGCTCAATGAAGATCCGGCATGTCCGGGTGGCCTCAAGGTGAAGGACATTCCCGAGGGGACCAAGCCGAAGCTCCCGGACACATGGCCCGGTGTGCCGTTGCTGATCGACAGCCCCGACTATCGGACCGATCTCGCGGGTGATCTCGTCGAAGTGCATATCCCGCTCGAAAAGATCGGCGCGCTCGCGACGGCGTCGTTCGATGGTGTCACGGCGGGGCTGCGCGTCAATGCGAATCTGCATGCGCCGCTCCTGTGTGTCACCAACGTCTACAAGGTTGCATCGGGGAATCTGTCACTGCCGGGCAAGGTCGGTCCCGACAGGTGACGGCCCGGGGTACTATCGCCCCATCGTACTCACGGCCTTTTCGGTGCCGTCACTGATCCAGAGCTCGACGGCCTGCGTGAGCCGCGGCAGCAGAGCATCGACGAGTTCCCGCTCGTCGCGGGGCATGCCACGCAGCACGAAGTCGGCCAGATCGCCGATCTGGCGCCGTTCATCGACAGGACGGATGCCGATGCGCAATCGCGGATAGGTGGCCGTCTTGAGATGTGCTTCGATGCTCTTGAGGCCATTGTGTCCGCCCGGGCTGCCCGCCGCGCGCAGACGGTACTCGCCCACGGGCACGGCCACTTCGTCGACGATCACGAGCAGATCCTGCGCCGGTGTCCACCCTTCGCGTTTGAGATAGGGACGCAACACGGCGCCGCTCAGATTCATGTACGTCTGCGGCTTGACCAGCTTGACCTTCTTCGTGCCCACCAATCCGGTCGTGGAGACGGCGTCACCGTCCTTGCGCCACGGATCGAAATGCCAGTGGGCGGCGAGATGATCGACCAGCCACCATCCCACATTGTGGCGGGTGTCCTCGTATTCACGACCCGGGTTGCCCAGTCCAACGATGACTTTCATACGCAGAGGAAGACGCGCGGGGCGCGGAATGCGCCAGCGTGGGGTGACCATGCCGGACGGACTCCGCGCCCCGCGAATGAAACGCGACCGGAATTACTTGGTGTCTTCCGGCTTCGGCTTGCGGATGAGCTCCGGTTCGGCGGCGCCATCGGCCGGGGCTTCCTCGTGCACCTTGGGCGGCTGCACCACACACACCGTCGCGCCGGCGTCGTCCAGCACCTTGATGCCGGCGGGCAGCTTGAGATCGGCCACGTGCAGCGACTTGCCGAGCTTCACGCCCGAGATGTCCACGTCGATGTGGTTCGGGATGTTGGCCGGATCCACTTCGATGGAGAGCTCGTGCATGATCTGATCGAGGATGCCGCCCTCGAGACGCACGCCTTCCGGCGTGCCGACGTACACGATGGGGCACTTCACCGCCACCGTCTCACCAGCCACCAGCTCCTGGAAGTCGATGTGCAGGATGGTGCGCTTGAACGGGTGGCGCTGGATCTCGCGGATCAGCGTGCGCGACGTCTTGCCATCGATGACGAGCTCGATGACGGTGCTGCTGACGGCGATGCTCTTGATCAGACGTTCGGTCTCGCGGGCGTTGGTCGTGAGCGACTGCGGCTCACGGCCGTGGCCATAGATGACCGCCGGAATGTTGCCGGCCTGACGGATCTTGCGCGCCGCACCCTTGCCGGTTTCGGCACGGGCAGATGCATTGAGTGTGACGTTTGCCATGGAACTACCTCGGAAGAAAGTGGTTCGGGAGTAACCGGATCTGGTCGTCCCGGCCGATACTGCGTCCTGCACCTGCACCTGCACCTGCTATTGCACTGACCTGCACCTACTCGAACAACACACTCACGCTCTGGTCGGCGTGGGTGAAGCGGATGGCCTTCGCGAGCAGATCGCCCACCGACAGTGTGCGCAGCGTGTCGAAACGGCGCTCCGGCGGCAGGTTGATCGAATCGGTGACCACCACTTCCTTGATCGGCGCATTGGACAACCGCTCCACGGCCGGGCCGCTGAAGAGGGCGTGCGTGGCACACACGTAGATGTCCTTGGCGCCGAGATTCTTGAGCGCGCGCGCGGCCTCGGAGACCGTACCCGCGGTATCGATCATGTCGTCGGGGACGAGACAGTCCCGACCTTCCACCTCACCGACGACGTTCATCACTTCCGCGACATTGGCCTTGGGACGGCGCTTGTCGATGATGGCGAACGTGGCATCGAGTCGCTTGGCGAAACCGCGCGCCATCTTGGCCGAGCCGACGTCGGGGGCGACGACCACGAGGTCCTTGAGTCCCTTTCTGCGGAAGTAGTTCGTGAAGACCGGCGCCGCATAGAGGTGGTCGACGGGAACGTCGAAGAACCCCTGGAGCTGATGGGCATGAAAATCGAGACCCAGCACACGACTGGCGCCGGCGGTCTCGATGAGATTGGCCATCAGTTTGGCGCCGATCGCCACGCGCGGCTGATCCTTGCGATCCTGGCGGGCATAGCCGGTGTAGGGCAGCACCGCGGTGACGCGGGCGGCCGACGCGCGACGCGCGGCATCGATGAGCAGGAGCAGTTCGAGCATGTTCTCGCCGGGCGGATTCGTGGGCTGCACCACGAAGACATCCTGGCCGCGGATGTTCTCGTCGATGCGCACGAACACTTCGCCATCGGCGAACCGCGTGCAGGTGACCTTGCACAGCTCGGTGCCGAGCGAGCGCGCAATCTCCTCGGCCAGCGGCTGATTGGCGGTGCCGGAGAGGATCTTGTAACCCCGGTTCGGGGACGCGACGGAAACGTCCGTGGCGGCGCTCATGAGGGTCTCACGCGAGTTGGGGGAAAACGAGCCTCGAACAACGAATCGACGACGAACCTGGGCGCCGCTGGGGACGCCATTGCAACACCACCAAAAACGGGGCGGAGTGTCGCCGGTACCCGTGCAGGCGCGGCGTCTCCGTCCCAATTGTTGGCAGCCTTTCAAGATAATCGGGCCCGACCCGGTTTCCAACCAGGCGGGCCCGACTGTGTGTGATGCACCGGCGAAGGTGGACGATGCCACATTTCGCGCCACATTTTGTCAGCCTGTTCGCTCCGACCGGTACCGGAAAGGGCGGACAAGTGTTTGTGGATACGGCGGATAGGCCCACTTGGAATCGAACCAAGATCTCCGGCTCCAAAGGCCGGGGTAATAGCCGTTATACGATGGGCCAGCAGTGCGGGGAATCCTAGTCCGACAGAGCGAGAGGGACAACCACCCCTCACTTCCCCCACAGCCACGCCGCCCCGCGCACGCCGCTCGAATCGCCATGCCGATGGCGCACCACGCGGGTCGCCAGCTCCGTCGTGAACACCCACTGCGGCAAACGCGCGACGATATCGTCCACCATGCCTTCCACGTTCGACAACCCGCCGCCCAGCACGATCACGTCCGGGTCGAGCAGATTGATGACCGTGGCGAGGCTGCGTGCGGCGCGATCGATCCACCGGGCGCGCGTCGCGGCGGCCTGCACGTCACCCGCAGCGGCGGCCTGCATGATCGCCGCCGTGTCCCGCGTTTCACCGCTCACCCGCACGTGATCCGCGGCGATGGCCGGCCCCGAGATCCAGCTCTCGATGCAACCGCGCCGGCCGCAGTAGCACTCTGGTCCCGGCACCTCGTCGGCCGTGG
This sequence comes from Gemmatimonas aurantiaca, assembly GCF_037190085.1. Taxonomy (NCBI): domain Bacteria; kingdom Pseudomonadati; phylum Gemmatimonadota; class Gemmatimonadia; order Gemmatimonadales; family Gemmatimonadaceae; genus Gemmatimonas; species Gemmatimonas aurantiaca. The sequence continues at coordinate 813,245 of NZ_JBBCJO010000005.1, read as the reverse complement.
TCCATGGCAGTCCGTTGTGGCCCCATTCGCCGCCAATGAGATTGCGCCCCGCATGCACCCGTCCATCGATCACGATGCCGCCGCCCACGCCCGTGCCCATGATCACACCGAACACCACACGGGCCCCGGCAGCCGCCCCATCGGCGGCTTCGGACAGCGCAAAGCAGTTCGCATCGTTCTCCGTGCGAACGGGACGCGCGAGGGCGGTGCTCAGATCCGCGGCCAGTGGACGACCGTTGAGCCAGGTGGAATTGGCGTTCTTCACCAGTCCGGTCCCGGGGATCACGACGCCGGGAATGCCGATGCCCACCGTGGCTCGGCGCACAATCGTGGCCTCGAGTCGATGGACAAGTGATGTGACGGCGGTCAGAGTTTCCGGATAGTTCCTGGGCGTGGCGACCCGTTCCCGCAGGAGTTCGGCGCCATCCGGTCCCAGCACGATCCCTTCGATCTTCGTTCCGCCCAGGTCAATGCCTATTCGTACGTCCGTCTGCATGCCGCGACATTGTCCCCCCGCCGCGTCCGGAGCAAGTGGGGCACATCGGTCTTCACATGGTTCTCCTCGTGGCGTCGCGCACCGGGCCGCGACGGTGTTGCTGGCGCTCGCCACGGCGTTCGCCGCCGCGTGCGGTGACTCACCCACGCAGCCGGATCCGGTACCCAAGCCCCCGACACCCAATCCGCCGGATACCACGACCACCACACCCTTCACCGTGCCGGCCATCAGCCGCGAGTTTCGCGGCATGTGGATCGCGACCGTGGCCAACATCGACTGGCCCTCGCGCACGGGGCTGTCCATTCCGCAGCAGCAGGCGGAGCTGGTGGCACTTTTTGACGTCGCGCAGCAGGCGGGGCTCAATGCGGTCATTCTCCATGTCCGCGCGGCGGGTGATGCACTCTATCCGTCGTCGCTGGAGCCGTGGATGCGCTCCTTCAGTGGAACCCAGGGAGTGGACCCGGGATGGGATCCCCTGCAGTACGCGGTCGAACAGAGTCATGCCCGTGGGCTCGAACTGCATGCCTGGTTCAATCCCTTCCGCGCGGGCAACGCGAGCGACACGGCGCGGCTGGCCGAATCGCATTTTGGTCGCAAGCGTCCAGACCTGCTGCGGCGGTACTGCTCGCAGCTCTGGTTCGATCCGGGCGAGGCCGCGACGCACGATCAGGCCATCGCCGTGGTGCAGGATGTGCTCACGCGCTACGACATCGATGGGGTGCACATCGACGACTATTTCTATCCGTATCCCGAGACTGGCTGCACCAGCGATTTCCCCGACAGCGTCGCGTTCGCGCGCTATCAGAGCGGCGGTGGGACCCTTTCACGCGGCGACTGGCGACGCGACAACGTGAATCGTTTCGTGGAGCGCCTGTACACCACGGTCCGCGAACGTTCACGCACGGTTCGTGTGGGCATCAGCCCTTTCGGTATCTGGCGCCCGGGCAATCCCGCCGGTATCACGGGGCTCGATGCGTATGCGTCCATCTACGCCGATTCCCGGCTGTGGATGCAGCGCGGATGGGCCGACTATTTCGCGCCGCAGTTGTACTGGTCGAGCACGTCGGTGGGCCAGAACTACGGCGCGCTGCTGGGCTGGTGGACACAGCAGAACATCATGCGCCGGCATCTCTGGCCCGGCCTGGCGTCGTATCGCATTGCCGATGGCAGCACGGCGCCCTATGCCGCGAGTGAGATCCCCACACAGATCGGCATCACCAGACAGCAGGCCAGCGCCGCCGGCGGCCCGACCGGTACGATTCTCTACAACGCGAGCAGCGTGAAGAACGACCGTGGGGGCTTTGTCACGTCGCTCAAAGGCGGACTGTATGCCAATGGCGCGATCCCACCCGCCACCACCTGGCTCGAAGCCGCGGCGCCGCTGGTGCCGGCCATTGCCGCGACCCGGGGAACCAGCGCGGTGACCGTGTCGATCACACCCAATGGCACGGATGCCTACTGGTGGCTGGTTCGCTGGCGCACCTCCGGCACCTGGCGTCAACGACTGGTGCCCGCATCGACCCGATCGGTGGATGTTCCCGCTGCCGGTGTCGAAGGCCTCGTCGTGACCGCCATCAACCGGATTGGTGTTGCCAGCAGCGACATCACCTGGCGCCCTTGAGCGGTTGGTCTGACATCCTCCGTCCCCCTGACCAGCTCCCTCCTGCTCCCTATCACTGGCCGAATGATAGAAAGCAGGAAGAAGCTGGTCAGAACGACGAAGGATGTCAGACGAACAACATCACTCGCTCATGTGCCCAAGCTTGCTGCTCTCCCGCATGGTGACATACACAACGAGCGACCCGGCGATACACGCCGTCACATACCAGTAGAACCACTGTTCATGACCGATGGTCTTGAACCACAGCGCCACATACTCGGCGGTCCCTCCGAACAATGAGACGGCGATCGCGTATGGCAGTCCCACGCCGAGCGCGCGAATGCCCGTCGGAAAGAGCTCGGCTTTCACCACCGCATTGATAGCCGTGTACCCACTCACGGCGGTGAGCGCGAGCAGCAGCAATCCGATCGCGCCCGACACGGATGTCGTGTGTTCGAGCGCCCGCAAGAGCGGCACGGTGCCCAGCGTCCCCACCACGGCAAAGCTTGTGAGCACGGGCCGCCGGCCCACCCGATCGGATAGGGCACCCACGATGGGCTGCAGGCAGAGATAGACCGCCAGCGTCACCGCGTTGATGAACGTGGCCTGCTGCGCCGTGAAACCCACCGTGTTCACCAGAAACTTCTGGGCGTAGGTCGTGAAGGTGTAGAACGCCACCGTACCACCCGCGGTGAGTCCCACCACCGTGAGCACGGCGCGTGGATGCTGCAGCAGACCGCGGAGAGTCGCGGCGGCCGAGCCCTGCGTACGGGTGGCGGCATCACGCTGGTAGTCCTCGGTCTCCTCGAGCGAGCGGCGCATGCCGATGGCCACCACCGCACAGATGGCGCCGATCACGAAGGGAATGCGCCATCCCCACTGCTGCAACTGTTCCGGTGTCAGCATGCGCTGCAACACCAGCAGCACGGCGAGTGCGAGCAGTTGCCCCGCGATGAGCGTCACGTACTGAAAGCTCGACCAGAATCCGCGATGGCGCTGTCCCGCCATCTCGCTCAGATACGTCGCGCTCGCGCCGTATTCGCCGCCCACGCTGAGTCCCTGCAGCAGGCGGGCCAGCACCAGAAGGGTTGGCGCGAGCAGTCCGATGGTCGCATAACTGGGTGTGACGGCGATGAGCAACGATCCACCGCACATGAGCAGCACCGACAGGGTCAGGGCGGCGCGCCGTCCGTGCCGATCGGCGTAGCGTCCCATGATCCAGCCGCCCAGGGGGCGCATGAAGAACCCCACGGCAAACACGGCCGCGGCATTGAGCAGTTGGACGGTCTGATTGGCCGGCGGAAAGAAACTCTTCGCGAAGTACAACGAGAACGCGGAGTAGGCGTACCAATCGTACCACTCCACCAGATTGCCGATGGAACCACCGATGATGGATCGGAGACGCGACGGGCGCCGGTCGCCCGCATGACGCTGAGTGGAGTGCATACGGGCGGGGAGGGTTCAGGCGGCGGCGTCGATCGTGCGGGCAAGATGCCCGAGGATGTCGGACTCCGTACGCAGTGACGGGACATCCTCCATCTCGATCACGTAACCATGACGTTCGGCAATAGCTTCATACAGCGGCGTGCGGTGGGCCAGCAACTGTTCGAATCCCCACACGGCAAAGTCGTCCGGATCGACGGTCCGGTCGTCGTCGATGCCACGCAGGGTCTTGTATTCCTGCCACTTGGTGTCGAGGAACACCGGGTTGTAGTACATGGGCTTGGGGTGCCGGCGGAAACGGTCCACCAGCATGCGTGTATGCTCGGCGGTGCCGCGGATATACACCAGCACCGTGTTGTGCGCGAGGCATTGCAGCACCGGGTCGTGCGGATCGTGCACGTCCACCACCTCGCACAGACTGCCACCGGAATCACACACGAAGTGGGTATAGCCGTAGATGGCTCTGGCCCGTTCGACGAACTCCGGGATGTCGAGCAGCGCGCTGATCTCGGCCTGGCGATGCTGGGCCTGACGCCGGCAGTACTCCTCGTACGGGATGCCGCCCAGTGTCTCGTTGCCCGGCTTGCCGAGGTAGGTGGACAGCGGGCTCAGATTCTCGAACGAGATGTTGGAGCGGATGTAGATCGAATCCGATCGCAGGAGCTGCCGGAGGAACGGCACCTTCATCGCTTCGCGCTTGAAGTTGTCGACGATGTGCTCGCCCATGTAGCGCGTGCCGATCCGGTAGTCCACCGAATACTGGAACCAGTCCTGCTTCTGCAGCAGGCCGGCCAGTGTGGTCTTGCCGACCCCCGACATGCCGAAGAAGGTCACCGCATGCGCCGGTTGGTCGAGGAAGGCGCGGCCCGAGGAGAATCGCATCGTGCTAAATTCCGTCGGCGCGTACCGCTCATCAACCCCCCGGTGCCGTCCCGCCACACCGGCCGATCCGCCACCCCGCCACACCCAGTCAGACCACGATGTCCTTTGCAAAGCATGGCCTGAAGGTCTTCGAGATCCCGATCACCGTGCTTCCCGCCGATATCGACGACAACGACCATGTCAACAACGTGGTGTATCTGCGCTGGATCTTCGATGTGGCCCTGGCGCACTGGAACGTGAGCGCCTCCCCGGAGATGAAGCAGCAGTATGGCTGGGTGGCGACACGGCACGAGATCGACTATCGCCGCGAGGCGGTGCTCGGCGACACCATCGTCGCGCATACCTGGATCGGTGCGGTCGACTCGCGGCGCTTCGAACGTCATACCGAAATCGTCAGGGTGACCGACGATCACGTACTGGCCCGCGGCCGGTCGCTCTGGACCCTGCTGTCGCGCGATACGGGTCGGATCACACGTATCCCTCCTGAAATGATCGAGCTCTTTCAGGCGTACATGCATCCAGCCTGAGCGTGCTGGTCCAGCGTGCTGCTCAGAGGTCGGCCGAGAGGCGCAGCACGAGCGTTCGGCCGGCCGCGTCGGCGAACTCCTTGTAGCGCGACATGAAATCGCGGTAGCGCGCGTCGAGCAGATTCCGGACGCTGAGATCGATGTGGAGGAGCCCGCGCGGCGTCAGTCGGCTGACGCCGGCGCTGGCGTGCACGGCCGTCCACGCCGCTGGGGCAAAATCGTCGCGGAAGATCCGGGTCTGTCGTGCGTTCCATTCGGCTGTCAGCGACAGGCTGCGCCCAGGCATATGCCCTTGCGTCCGCTCCTCCCAACGCATGGTCGACGTGACACGCAGGGGCGGGACGAAGGGCAGGACACTGCCATCGCTGGTGTTGCTGGCGTGAACGGCATCGGCGGTGCTCTGCAGCGTGACGTTGCGGCCCATAGCCACAGCCACTGCGGCCTCGGCGCCCACCAGACGCGCATGCCCCTGACGCACCTGCAGCGAATCCAGTGCGCGGCCGGGTTGCCCCACCGGTGCCAGGTAGATGTAGTCGCGGATGCGGTTCACGTAACCGGTGAGTTCACCCGAGACGGCGCTCGTGCGCAAACGCAGTCCGACGTCGGTGTTGAGGCTCGATTCCACACGCAGGTCGGAGCGGCCGATTTCGAACGCGCGTGTGCCTTCGTGAAACCCGTTGGCGAACAGGTCCGATGCACTCGGTGCGCGAAAGCCCCGCGCCACGTTCAGGGCCAGCGACAGTGGGGACTCGGCGCGATACACCGCGCCCACGGTCCCGGTCATGGCACGGAACTGCCGCGCGGTGCGATCGAGCGCGAGAATGGTATTGCCCGGTGTGGACAGCGCGCGCCAGTCGTGCCGGGCGCCGGCGGACAGCGACCAGTCTCCCATCGTGCGTTGTTCGAGCAAGTAGAGACCGATGGCGCTCGTCCGGCTGTCGGGGATGAGCGTGTGCTGACCGAAGGTGCGGAACTGCGTGAGTTGCGCCGCGGTCCCCACCACGCCGGTGAAGCCCTGCCAGGGCGCATGATGCCAGTGTGCGAAGCTCGTGAACGTGCGTGACGCGAGCCCCAGTGCCACCTGGGCGCTGGTGGCGTCATCGAACTCGGCGCGACGGTTTTCCTCCCAGCCCGCCTGCAGTTGCAGGCGCTGCGTGTCGCCGCGGAGATTGCTTTCCAGCGTGATGCGATGCGTCCGGATGCGTTGATGCCCGTCATAGCCCGGTGCCGTGACCGGATCGTCGGCAATGCGGATGGTTTCATCACGCGTCGAGCCGGTGATCTCGATGTCACGCCCGGTGCCATGCCAGCCGGTATTGCCCTCGAGATAGCCCGTGACGTTGCCGGTGTTGAACAGGGGACCCGTTGGTGTGCGCAGGTCCTGCGCCCGTCGACCGGTGCCACTCAGGCGCCAGCCAAAAGCTCCGCGCGCGCCTTCACCCACCAGGGTGGCTGAAGGAGCCTGATTGGCCGAGTTCCAGGCCAGTGCCATACGACCACGCAACAGCCAGGCCTCTCCCTCGGCCCGCGGCAGCGCACGCCTGACCACGTTGACCACGCCACCCAGCGCATCGGAGCCGTACAGCACGCTCGCGGGACCTTTCACGATCTCCAGCCGTTCGGCATCCGCACTCTCCACATTCGGTGAGTGATCGTGCCCCCATTGCTGGGTCTCCGTGCGCTGCCCATTGGCCAGCGTGACCACCCGGTTGTTGGTGAGCCCACGAATGACGGGCTTGCCGATCCCCGTGGTCATGGAGAGTGATCGGATTCCCGGAATCTGTTCGAGTGTCTCTCCCAGTGAGGCGCCCTGACTGCGTCGCAGGGCAGCCCCGCCCAGCTGTGCCGTGGGTTGTGCGACCCGCCGCGCGTCCGTGGCCACCGCCGAGGCCGTGACCTGCATGGTGGGCAGCGCCCGGGCCGTGGAATCACGCCCCGTCGTGTCCGGCCGTGCAGGCTGTGCCGACGCCAGGTTCGGGACATACATCGTCGAGAAAACGAGAATCGTTTTTGTCATAGATTTAATATTAGGTAAGCCTAAATTTTAAGCAAGTAGACAAAAAAGACGCCCCGTGAGGGGCGTCCCGATCCAGCGATCCTTCGTGACATTCTCCCGATCCTCTCAGGCCCGGCGGCTCACCATCTGCTGCAGTCGGTCCACCGCCTCCTTCACCGAGACTTCGTCCGGGCCAAACGAAAACCGCAGGTACTGCCGGAAGCGCGATGTATGATCGGCGCGCCGTTTGCCGGGATTGATGTCGAAGAAGATGCCGGGCACCGTGATCACGCGCTCGCGGAGTGCCGCTTCGAAAAAGGTCTCGCCATCGTTGAGCGGAGCCGGCAGGGACGCGACACTCGCCCAGGCGTAGAAACCGCCTCCGGGTTCGTGCTCCACCGTGAGCCCCGCGGCACGCAGGCCGTCCACCAGAATGCGCCGCTTGCGCGCAAACGCCTGATGAATGGCCGTCACTTCGCGATGCGCATGCCCGGGATCGACCAGCGCACAGGCGGCTTCCTGCAGCGGACGGTTGCCGCCGCCATCCAGAAAACTCCCGGCGCTCGTCGCTGCCTCGATCACTGCCGCCGGACCGACGATCCAGCTGAGCCGCCATCCCGGGCATCGCCATCCCTTGGTGAGCCCGTCGAGAATGACCACCGGATCGCTGTTCACGTCCTCCACGAACTCGGCCGCGCTGACGGTCGTTCCCTCTATCAGGCCCTCGTCCCACAGGTAGTGGGAATAGAATTCGTCGAGAATGAGGGTGCAGCGCAGATCGCGCGCTTCCTGCACCCACGCCGAGAGTGCGCGGCCGCGCAGCACACGGCCCGTGGGATTGGCGGGATTGGACAACAGCAGCGCCCCCAGTCCGCGCCCGGTGATCTCGCGTCGCAGATCGCGCGTGGACAGTGCATAACCACTCTCCGGCTCGAGCAGCAATGGAATCGCGCTGAAGGTTCCGAAGATTTCCAGCAGTTCTTCGTACGCCGTGTAGTCGGGCAGAACATGCCCGAGATTCACATTGCCCAGCGACGCGACCACGCGGGTGAGTGAAGACCGGCCGCCGCCACAGATGCACACGTTTTCCGGGCCGTACTGCGATGCCTTCCCCTGCCGATAGCGGGTGTTGTACAGATTGGCGACGGCACGCCGCAGTGCATCGATGCCGCCTACCGGCGCATACTCGTAGTCGTCGGCCGCGATCCGTACGTCGGTCGGGCGGGAGGGTGCACCGGGCAACGGCCCCGTTTCGGGTTGCCCCTGACCCAGGTTGCACCACCCTTCGGCACCGGCGCCATACCCGAGTTCACGCGCGCGATCCATGACGTAGATGACACCCGTGCGCGGCACGGGACGGAAGCCCGGCACGCGGGCGATTGGTGCGGAAGCAAGCGATGCAGTGGCGTCAGTCATTCCGCAATGTAGTCGAATGCCGTCAGAGGACGCGTTCGCCCCGGGCCGACGATGCGATGAGCGTCTGCAGACGTTTGATGCGAGTCTCTTCCCGCTTCGCGCTGATCACCCACCACGTCATCACCTTCCGATAGGACGGTGGTTGCGCGTGAAAGAACGCATGGGCCTTCTTCGCGCGACGCAGGGTCGTGGCATAGGGTTCGGGCAACTCCGCAGGGCGTTGCTCGTAGGAGTAGATCCCCACCGTGTTTTCGCGCCGGGTGGCATGGACGCGCAACCCCGCCTCGGTCACGGCGCCGCTGGCGATGAGTTCTTCCATGTGCCGCAGATTCACCGCACTCCAACTGCTTCCCGGTTTCCGGGGAGAAAACCGGATCGTGTAGCGGTGCTCGTCGACCCGTTTGCGGACCCCGTCGATCCAGCCGAAACACAGGGCCTCGCGCACCGATTCGGTCCACGACATGCTGGGTCGGCCGCTGTCCACCTTGTGAAATCCCACCAGCAATTCGCTCTTCGAGGCGTGGTGACGTTCCAGCCACCGGCGAAACTCCGCAGCCGAGGCGAAGTACATCGCCTCGGCTGGGGAAGGTTTGTTCGTCGTTTTCCTGGCGGTCACGTTCGTGAAATCGTCCGTGAAATCGTTCGCGACATCGTTGCGGTGGTGTCCAGGTTCACGTGGAACCGTCTGTGAAGGAACTCAGGGAACGATCGGCGCACTCGCCGGTTTGGCGTTCTTCACGTAGGTGTCCATCCACGCGATCCACCGTGCCCACATGTCGAGATCGCTGGCGTACGTGGCCACCGAGTGATCCTCGTAGGGATACATGTAGAGCGCGGCGTTCTTGCCCAGGCCCTGCAGCGCCGCGAACATGCGCGTGGAGCTGATCGGATCGGTGCCGGTGTTCTGGTCTTCGATCGCGTGATACAGGAGCAGCGCGCCAGAGATCTTGTCGGCGCGCAGGAACGGCGACATGTCGAGGTACGTGGCCTGCGCCTGGTAGAAGTTGCGGCGCTCGCTCTGGAAACCGAACGGTGTGAGCGTCCGGTTGTACATGCCGTCGCCGGCGATGCCGGCCTTGAAGTTCGGCATGAGTGACATCGCATTCACCGTGCTGAAGGCGCCGTAGCTGTGACCACCGATGCCCATGCGATCGCGGTCGACGAAGCCCGAGTCCACTACGGCGTCGAGCACCGCATCGAGTCCTTCCTTGAGATCGCGGGTGTAGTTGTCGTTCATGCGCCCCGCATCCCCATAGATGGGAATGTCGGGCTGGATGTACGCGTACCCCTGCGACACGAACATCCACTGGGCCGACGGTGGACGCACCGACGGCACGGCCGGGAAGGCGTTGATGTTGGTGCTGTACCGCGAGCGCTCGTAGTCCTGGAGATTCGAATACTCCCGCGGATAGAACCAGATGATGCCAGGGAGTTTCTGACCCGGACGCCAGTCGCGCGGCAACTGCACGTCGACCCAGAACCGCGTGCCGTCACGCGGACGCGTGACCTGGAACCGCTTGGTGATCGCGCCGCTCACTTCGGGACCCACATCCACGTTCTTCGTGAGCTGCTTCGCGTCGGTGTTGCCGGCGCTGCGAAGCCAGGCATCCTGGATGGTCGTGCGCGATTCACGGGTCACGATGAACTGCGACACGTCATCATCGAGCGCGGCGACGAAGTCCTCGAACACGTCGGTCGGGCTGTCCATGAGCCGCGTGCGCGACCGCGTGGTGATGTCCATGCGGTCGAGGAACGGGCGCGGCGCCTGCTTGTACCAGTTGGCGCCCGGCGCACGGGTGCCGGTGAGCGCCACCGACTTGCCGTCCTTGCCAAGCAGGACGTAGTTGGTGCCACCCACCCGACGGGCCACGAGCTGACCCGCCGTGGAATCGGTGTTCTGTGCGCCACCACCGGGGCCGCCGCCACCGAACGGTCCGCCACCCGCGGCAGGCAGACGTACATTGCGGCCGAGATTGTAGCGCTGCGCCGGATCCTTCACACGCACCGCGATGACCGCGCCACTGTCGGACACGAACATCGTGCTGCTGTCGGTGCTGAACGCGACGTTGGTGAGCTGCGGGCCACCCTGATAGAGCACGGTGGTGTCGTTCGGTCCGAACGGCGCGCGCCACAGCACGATCTCGCCCTTGGCGGCCTGCACCCGAATGGGTGCGTTCGCTCCCATGCCGGGGCCACGGCCGTCGGTATTGGCGCCATTCGCTCCACCGCCACCGGCGTTGGGGCCGCCGGGCCGTCCACCGGCTGGCGGCGTGCTGCCCGCGGCGCCGGGAACGTTCTTGATGTAGAGAATGCCGGCGCCGATGGGATACCACTGCAGGTTGCGCTTGGTGGTATCCGATGCGCCGACCGCATCACCGCCACCGAAGCCACCGGCGTTCTGCGCTTCACGCAGCGGCGTGCGGGTGAGCGTCGAGACCACCTTGCCCGACGCGTCCCACAGCTCCTGCACCGTGCCGAAGTTGCTGACGGGCACGAGGTACGAGAACGGCTCGACCATGCGGGTCACGCGCAGCCAGGCCCCATCGTGTGAGGCGCTCACGTCGCGTACTGTCGTCGGTGCGCCGATGTTGCGCACGGCCTTGCTGCGTACATCGATCAGCGCGACCTGACCGGTGGTGTAGTAGGTGAGCTGGGCCTTCTCATGCGGGTCCTTGAGCAGGGAGAAGTGCACAGGCTGCGGCACGGCGCGGGAATCGGTGAGACGGACCTGCGGACCATCTTCGACGCCATCCGCGCCATGTGTGGGCACGGGCCCGCGCTGGCTGGGCGCGAGCACGGCCACGACGTACTTGCCGTCGCCGGTAAAATCGAGATCGGTGACGAACGTGGCGAGCAGCGGACGTTCACTCAGTCGTGTGGACTTGCCACTGGCCACATCGGCGATGTAGGCGTAGCTCGCCGTGGGGAAGTTGGCGATGTATGCCACCTGGGTGCCGGTGGGCGACCACACCGGGGAACTGAGCGTGGCACCGGCGGGAACCTGCAGCGCGCGCGTGGTGCCGGTGCGCGGGTCGACCAGGTCGATCCCGGTGCGGGTGCTGGTGGTGACACTGCGCGCCCGATTGGCGCGGGTGTCCACCTGGAGCCCGCCGAGCCAGAGATGCGGGGCGCCGTAGGCTTTGATGTCGCCGCGGTCGGCGCCGGTGGCGCGCAGGAACCAGCGACGGTCGGGACTCTGGTTGGTGAACGAGATATCGACGCGGGGCGTCATCACCATCCGCTCGATATTGGCGGGTGGCTTGATGTACGTCTCGGCGCGCAGGGCGCGCTGCGGATCCCAGCCGCCGGCTTCGCTCTGGCTGGCGCTGGTGGTGGGAGCGGCGTTCTGGGCGGTGGCCACCGAGAGCGGGGCGGCCGCGAACGGCGCCACCGCCAGCAGGGCCAGCGGTGCGGTCAGCTTGGGGGAAAACACGGACATGCAGGGGGCTCCGGACGGGAGGGGAACAGACTAAGAAATTACGTCGGAGTCCCGGATGGCGTTCAAAGGCGGCGGCGCGGGGGCCAGCGGCGCTGGCAGGGCGCTCAGATCACATGACTATTCCGGCGTCGGTGTCGCTTTCGCGGGAGGAGCGGCCGCAAACAACAGCCAGTCGTCGTCTTCGTCAGGCGACAGGGTGGGCGATCGTGTGTCCTCCCCGGGCGTCCGTCGTTCGGCGCGCAGGTCTCCCCGACCGAATTTCTGCCCCTTCGCACGCGACACCACCATCTCCATGCCCTCCATGACGGCTTCGCTGGCGGGGCCGATGAGCGGGTCGGGGGTCGGGTGGCCTTCTTTCCCTGACACAGCCGGCACGGAGGGGACCGGCAATGTGAGCGCCACAGACCCACTGGCCATCGTCATCGCGAACCGCACCAGCGATTCGTATCGGCTGAAATGATCGGGTGGAACGACCACGACGACTTCGATCGTCTGGTCGGATCTGCGCTTGCCCGGCTTCGGAAAGTGTGCCCATGCACAGGCGCGCGAGGGTTGCGCTCGCATCATGCGCGCCAACGCCTGGTTGGCGGCCAGAGCGTCGGGTAACAGGACCCGTCGTGCGCGCTGCTGCCAGGCCCAGATGGTCCAGCGTACCGGCGCCGCAGCGATGGCGATCCGTTCCTCCACCGAATGACTGCCCGAGCGCACCACATGGTGCCATGGCGCGATGTTCCCCGCCAACGTGGTGTGCCCCTCGGCATCGGTGGGGAGGATCAGGGATTCAACGGCCGTCTGGAGATACCACATCGTCGTGATATGAGGTTGGGGGGAGGAGCGGCACCGTAGCCGGCACCTCCCCGACCTCAGGACGAACGGCCCTGGCGTGGCGTATCGAAGTGCATCGCAGACAATGACAATCGTGTGGGTATACCGGCCGAACCGACCGGCCTGACGTTTTTCAGGATACGGACCCCTACCAGTCCGTCGGCGTGTAGTCCTTGAGAAACTTCCCCCACACATGCGTGCCGGTGTTGATCCCGTCGATGATCGGATCGACGATGCGCGCGGCACCGTCCACGATGTCGAGTGGGGGGTGGAACCGGTGCTCTTCCACCTTGCGCGCGGCAATGTGCACGGGATCCTCGTCGGTCACCCAGCCGGTGTCCACCGCATTCATGTGGATGCCGTCGTTCACGTAGTCGGCGGCCGAGGTGCGCGTCATCATGTTGAGCGCGGCCTTGGCCATGTTCGTGTGCGGGTGCCGCGTCGTCTTGAACTTGCGGTAGAACTGGCCTTCCACCGCACTCACGTTCACGATGTGCTTGTCACGCTCGGGGGTGCGCATCATGAGTGGCTTGAGACGCGCATTGAGCAGGAACGGGGCGATGGCGTTCACTAGCTGCACTTCGAGCAGTTCCACACTCGGCACTTCGTGCATGAGCAGCCGCCATGAATTGCGGTCGCGCAGATCCACCTGCTGCAGATCCTGATCCAGACGGCCCTCAGGGAACAGGTGGGCCTGATTGCGATGCTCCTCCTCCAGCAGCGCCACCTGCGACAGCTCGGCGGCGTGTGTGATACCGGCCACCTCGGCCAGGGCGCGGGGCAGCGTGGCGGGGGTCAGCGATTCCTCCTCCGCAGCGGCACCGGCTTCGGGCAGCATGTGATACCCACGCACCCCCTCGTAGGCGCCCAGCAGCTTGCGTGCCTGCTCGGGCATCGCGCCCAGGGAGGCCCGCTCGAGATCCATCATGTGCTTGTAGAAGTCGGGCGGACGCCGGACGGTCTGACACGCATTGTTCACGATGAAGTCGAGCCGGTCGTGCGTGGTCATCATGTGATGACAGAACGCTTCCACGCTGGGCGTATGCCGCAGATCGAGGCCGTAGATCTCGAGGCGGTGCCCCCACTGCTCGAAGTCGGGTTCGGCGGCGTAACGCTGCGCCGAATCGCGGGGAAACCGCGTGGTGACGACGAGATGTGCACCGGCACGCAGCAGCTTGATGCCTGCCTGATAGCCGATCTTCACACGACCGCCGGTGAGCAGGGCCACCCGGCCGGACAGATCGGCGAGTTCGGTGCGTTTGCGGAAATTGAATTCCGCGCACGAGGGGCAGAGCTGGTCGTAGAAGTGATGAATGACCGTGTACTGCTGCTTGCAGACGTAACAGTGCTGCGGCTCGAGCGCCTCGCGGAACCCGTCGGCCTCCACGGTTTCCTGGGCGTCGGAACCGGGAGGCAGATAGTTGGGCGTGGTGAACACCGTCTGCCGACGCAGGCGCCGGATGCCCGTCTCCTGCAACTGGCTTTCGGCGTCCTGGATCTTCTGCGTGCGCTCGGCTTTTTTCTGCCGCTTGGTGGCCTTCACCATCTGCCGGCGCAGAATCGCGTCGGGGCGCGAGACCTCACCGGCGGCCTTGAGCAGCCGACGGCGTTCCTCATCCGGAATGTCGAGCAGACCCGCGCGATCGTTGGCGAGTTGTTCGAGCAGTTCCGTCGCCGCCACCACCCGGGCGGTCAGCGTGGCGTCAGAAAATTCCGGAGTTGGGGCACGTTCAGCCATAGCCTTTCAATATAGCCGGGCCGGCCATCTCAATGAGCCCTCCGACCGTTCTCAGTCCTCCAGGAACGCCGGCCCGGGGGTGGTGGGCAGGCGCCAGTAGTACCACTGGCTCTCTGCCGTCCAGCCTTCGGCCTGCGCGTTCTCGTCGCCCCACACGCAACGTCCTGCGGGATAACTCGCCTGCCGGAACCGATCGTCGAATGCGGACAATCGGCCGACCTGTTCCGCGGTCAGTTCTACCTCGTCGAGCGTACGCCGGAGATCGAGATCGTTGAGATAGTCGTCGAAGGTGAGCGGATACCCGCGCTCGATGTCTTCCACCGTGCGACCCCATTGGGTCAGTCGCGCGTCGACGGGCGAGGGGGATGGCGACGGCAAGGTCATTGGGGTCGCCTCGTGAGCTGTCGACGGAAGTACCGCTCGCCGTCGTTGGGTTTGAAGAAGGTCCGAATGGTGCCGTCGGCATCGAACGCGATGAAGGCGCCGGTGCTGCGGCGATAGCGGGAAATCACGCCGTCGGAGGACCGTGTGGCTTCCAGCACGTCATCGCTGACAGGCGCATCGCGCAAGGCCTGCGCCAGCGCGAGGTAGTCGGCCGCGGACCGGACGCCGAACTCGGCGCCGTGTTTTTCGAAATGGTCCACGAGACGATCGGGAGACCGGAAGCCGTACGTTCCGTAGCGGCTGGGAGTCGGTGTTTCACGGGCAGGGGGCGCGGCGGTTGCCGGTGTCCCGTGCTCCGGTACCACGACGGGTGCCGTGGATACGTCGGGCGCGGCCGGCCCGGTGGTGGTGCGGGGGCGGAATTGCGACCAGAGCAGCGCCGCGACGCAGCCGACGATGACGAGAATGAGACGCAGTTGCCGAGGGTGCATACTCTGAGCCTACGACCGTTGGGCGGCCCCCACAACCACCCCGGCCGGTCCTGACACATATTTCCGCCATGAGCGTCGTCAAAGACTTTCTCGCCCTGCTCGAGCTCGAGAAGCTCGAGGTGAACATCTATCGCGGACAGAACCGGGACCTCGGTACGGGTCGCGTCTATGGCGGACAGGTGTTCGCCCAGGCCCTCATGGCCGCACGCCGCACGGTCGACGAGCCGCGCGAGGCGCACTCGGTACACGGCTACTTCCTGCGCGCCGGCGATCTGAAAGCGCCCATCGTCTTCTTCGTGGACCGTCCCCGCGATGGCGGGTCATTCACCAGCCGGCGTGTCACGGCCATTCAGCATGGTGAGGCGATCTTCCATCTCTCGGCGTCCTTTCATGCCGAGGAACGGGGGCTGGATCATCAGAGCACCATGCCCGATGTGCCACCGCCGGAAGACATGCCCTCGGAGGTGGATCTGATCCGCGCGCAGTTGGATGCGTTCTCGCCGGAACTGCATGCGGTGCTGCTTCAGGATCGGCCGTTGGATATCCGGACCGATTCACCGCACATCCCGGGACGGACCCGTCCACGGGAACCGCATCGCTTTCTCTGGTTCCGCGTGGTCGAACGACTGCCCGACGAGCCGATCGTGCATCAGGCCATTCTGGCGTATGCATCCGACTACGGGTTCCTCCCCACGGCCCTCGCCCCGCACGATATCGCCTATCGCGATCCGCGCGTGTTCGTGGCGTCGCTCGACCACACGGTGTGGATGCATCGTCCGTTTCGGGCCGACGAATGGTTGCTCTACGTGATGGACAGCCCGACTGCCGCCAACGCCCGCGGCTTTGTGCGTGGACAGATCTTCTCGCGCGACGGCACGCTCGTCGCTTCCACCGCGCAGGAAGGTCTGCTCCGGCTGCGCTGATCGATCTTCGCACTCTCTTCCGCAACGAGCGCTCCATGGGTACACGCGATCCACGAGTCGACGCCTACATCAAAAAGTCCGCCGAATTCGCGCAGCCGATTCTGCGGCACATCCGTGACGTCGTGCATGCGGCGTGCCCGGACGTGGAGGAGTCGATCAAGTGGGGCTTTCCGAACTTCAACTATGCCGGCGGCATCCTGTGTTCGATGGCGTCATTCAAGGCGCATTGCAGTTTCGGATTCTGGCTGGCGCGTGAGGTACTCGGCGACGAGATGAGCGATGAAGCCATGGGGCAGTTCGGCCGTGTCACGCGCATCGCAGAACTGCCAAGCAAGACTGTGCTGACGCGCTACATCAGGAAGGCCATGCAGCTCAATGAAGCCGGCGTGAAGATGGCCCGTCCGGCGGCAAAAAAGGGAGCGCAGCGTGCGGCCGTCGCCGTGCCGCCGGAATTGCGCAAAGCCCTGTCCGGTCAGCCCGCGGTGAAGGCGAAGTTCGACGCCATGAGCCCATCGCACCGGCGGGAGTACTGCGAGTGGATCGCCGAGGCGAAGAAGCCGGAGACGAGGGAACGGCGACTGGCGAAAGCGATGGAGCAGATCGCCGAGGGGAAGTCCCAGAACTGGAAGTACGAGAAGCGGCCGGCGTAGCGATCATGCAAGTGAACTGCTCGTCACGCCAGACTTCCATCATGGATTGGGATGATGCGGAGTCAGGCGCGTCGCTGAAGGGGAATTGTCAGATAGACTCTTTCGAGCTCCTGACAGCGGCCGGTGCGGCGCAACTCCATGCTGTCCCGCACGAATGACTGATATCCTTCTGCCTCGATATGTAGCTGGTATACGCCTTCTCTGATCACGCCAGAAAACGTCGGCGGTTGGACACCTGTGAAGAGCTCCAAGGGGTAACTCCTGTCACCGGAGCGAGCGGTGGCCGTCACATTGTCCGTGATGGGCTGTTTGGATGTCGCATCGACGAGCACGAGATTGAAACCCGGAACACTGACGCCAACACAGTCTGCAGCACACCCGGTGATGGAAGTCAGAAACAGGAGTCCCATGCAGATGCCCGCCACACGCTCTATCGACCGCAATAGCCACCTCGTTTCGTAAGAAGGAATCCACACGAATCTGCACGTAGCCGTGTCAATCTGGGCCTCTTCACCGCACCATCGCCACCGGCCTGGCCAGTGCCTGCTCGATGGCTGTGCGCGCGCCATCGAGGGATCCATGGATGTTGCCGGCAGTCTTCCAGAGCACGCGACCGCTGCCGTCGATCAGATAGGTCTCAGGCACGCCCACCACGCTGAAGGTGCGCTGCACGATGCCGGCGGGATCGTGGCCGATGGACATGGCGAGTTTTTCGCGCGTGGTGAAGCGCACCACTTTGGTGGCGTCGCCCTGATCGACGCTGACGGCCACCACGCGCAGTCCCTGCGCGTGGTAGCGGGAGTACAGCGCATCGAGGTCCGCCATCTCCTCGCGGCACGACGTGCACCAGGTGGCCCACACGTTGAGCAGCGTCACCCGTCCGGGTTCGACGACCTGGAGTGAATCGCCCTGCTGGGCACCCGCCACCAGGCGCACACCGTAACTCGGGGCCTGGTCGCCGGTCTGCAGCGGGCGGAAGGCATCGTCGGTCGATGCGGTCTGCGCGGCGCCGGTGCCACCGAGCTTCGCCCGGCGCACCATCACCTGCGTGTTGCCCACACTGGGCAACGGCATCGTGGCGTTGGGATCCTTCATGTTCGGGCGGGCCGGCGCCGCGGAGGCGGCTTCCATCGTCTGTTCCGACCAGGCAATCGTGAGCGCCGTCGCGGCGTCATCGACCATGAGCACCGGGAACGTGGCCGAACGACCAGGCGCGCTCACCGTGGTGGCGGAATCGAAGGACGCTCCTCCATTGCGTGAGACACGCAGCGTCACCTGTGGTACCCGTTTGGTGCCATCGTCCCATGTCGCGAACACCGTGGTGTTGGCCTTCGTGCCGGCCACGGCGAGTTGCACATGCGCCGGCTGCGATGCTTCGGCCACACCGAGTGGGGTGGCCGGCGCGAACGTCACACCACGATCGCTGGATTGTGTGTAGAACACGCCCGCCGCGCCGGGCTTGCCCGTCCACCAGGCCACATGCAGACGCTTCGATGCATCGACTGCCAGCGAGGGACCCGCATGCGGGCAGCCGTCGTAGATCCAGTTGTCGGCGTGCACACGCACGGGCTCACTCCAGGTGGCCCCGTGATCCGTGCTGCGCGCCACCACGATATCGCGAATGGTCTGCGTCGTCGCCGCTGCGCCATGCATATGCGCTTCACCTGCCGGCGCTGTCGCGGAGGGCGCGCCGGCGGATGGGGCGGCAGCCGGAGCGGCCGACGTATCCGCGATCACCGCGCGCCACGAGAGATACACAGTGCCATCCGCATCGGCGGCGATCGCGGTGCGACAGCAGGGGCATGCTTCGGTGAGCGCCGATGTCGTCGGGACCACGCGCACATTCGTGGCCCATGTAGCGCCGCCATCGCTGGAATGGGTCATGTACACGGCCGACTTGCCGGCCCGGCCGTCGAGCCACGCCACATAGAACGTGCCGTCGGGCGCGGCGTGCAGGGCGTGAAAGTTGTGCGACCCGAAGTCCCCGCCGTCTGCGACGCCCTTCGTGGTATCGTCGGTCACGGTGACGGGAGCGCTCCAGGTGGCACCGCCGTCGTCGGAGCGCACGAACCGCAGCGCACTCGCCGGGAACCGACGGCCGGGCACCACCTTGCCGACCACGTACAGCGCGCCGAGTGTCGGCGATGCGCCGGCACGCGACGACCAGGCCAGTTTGGGTGGGGCCTCGCCATGCGGTTCGATGGGGCCAAGCGGATCGGTGAGTTCACGCAGCACCTGCGTGGTGTCGCCATCGCGGGCCACGAGCACATGCAATCGGCCATCGGTTCCACCACCGGGCGCCGACACCCAGGCCGTGGCATGCCGCCCGTCCGGCGCGAGCGCGAGAATGGGCGCGGCACCGACCTGCGTCACCGCCGAGAGGGTGTGCGCGCTGTCGAACGCGATGGTGGTGGCCTTCGCGTCGGTGTCATTGGCGGAGCGATCACCGCTGCAGGCCCCCGCCGCGAGCATCGCGGCGGGGATGAGCGTGAACGACAGACGACGCAGGTTCGAACGCAGGTTCGAATGCAGCTGCGAACGCAGGCGTGGATGCGGGAGCGAGTGCATGTGCGAATCCATGATCAGCGTCCTCCGGTGCTGAGCGTGACACCGGCGTTGAACGACCGACCGGCGCCGGGATAGTAGAAGCGGCCATTGCCCGAGTTCGTGGCCAGTGCCGCCGCGTACCGCTTGTCCAGCAGGTTCTCGACATTCAGGAACAGCTCGGCGCGCGACGTGCCGGTGCGCGCGCCGTGCACTTCGGGCAGACGCCAGGAGATGGTCGCGTGCGCGAGGGCGTAACCCGGGACGGCGCTGAAAGGCACCGGTACGATGAGTGGCGCGGCGCCCGTCCGCGTCACCTGCGTATAGATGGTGCCACGCGACGTGTTGGCGTTGTCCACGTACGTCGCACCCTGTGCCTCGCCCCACACCGTGAGATTGAGCGCCGTGGTCGGACGCAGGCGCACTTCAGCCGCCGCGCGATGCTGCGGGACACCGGGAATCAGCTTGCCGGCATAGTCGACGGTGACCGACTGCCCCTGCGCGTTGATCTCGGTGCCGCGGAATTCCGTCATCACGTAGTGGGCGTACGTGTACGACGTGACCACGTCCATCCACGGTGCGACGAGGGTGGTGGCGCTGAGTTCGAGACCCGTGCGGCGCGTGCGACCCACGTTCTCGTAGATCGTGCGCGGGAACTGCACGCCGGGAATGACCACCGTGCGCGAGAGGAACTCACCCGTCACGTTGGTGCGATAGATCGCGGCGTCGAACAGGACGCGGCTGGCCACCAGTGCCTTGGCGCCCACTTCGTAGTTCACGAGCGACGATGGACGCAACTCGGTGTTGAGACCACGAATCGTGTCGGGACTCGCCGTCAGTTCACTGTTGGTGGGTACTTCGAAGCCACGGGCGACACTGCTGTACACGCTCACGCCCGGACGTACGTCATATCGCACCGCCGCACGCGGAGACACCTGATCGAACGACTGCTTCACCGACATGTTGGGGCGGATCCGATCGTCGATGTCGAAGGTGACCTTGTCGTAACGTGCGCCGGCCGTGAAGGTGAGCTTGCCATGGGTCACGTCGGCCGAGGTGTACGTCCCGACGCTGGGCAGCACCACGTACTGGTTCGTGCACTCGGTGCGCACGATGTTGGCCACCCGGTCGTTGACGCATGGTGTGGCGCGACCCTGCGTGCCCGCCACGTTCGTCCATTGACGGGAGTCGCCGTACCAGCGATCCACGTCGAGACCGGTGTTGAGGCGCACCGCGACGGCATCGGTGGAGCCGAACCCGATGGCGTGCCGCACGCCGCCCTGCACACGATGCGTGTTCTGGTCGACGAACCGGAAGATGGGATGCTGAATGGTGCGGGCCGTGCCGAAGGCGAAGGCGTCGAGGCTGCCGAAGCGTGTGCCCAATCCCTGCGAGGCGCGGGCGCCGAAGCGCCACCGCTGTTCACGCCGTCCGTAGGCACCGGTCACGTTGAGCGGATCGGCGGTCCAGGGTTCGTCACGCCAGCCCGCATCGGTGAGCGATCCCGGAATCTGCATGTCGAGGTCGCTGTACGACGCGTCCAGACCGATGCGCGTGGCCGTGGCGGCCGGAGCGGCGCGACCATCCTCCTGCCGCGTCCAGTTCAGGCGGACGTTGGCGCGCTGCATGTCGTTCTTGTTCTGCACGCGCATGCCTTTGAGATCGGTGTTGCTGGCCTGCAGGTAACCATCGAATGCGCCGCGCGCGCCGCCGGCCGATACGTCGACCTTGCGCAGGTTGACGCTGTCGAAGCCGAAGCCGCCGCCCGTCATGCGCACCGACACCCCCTGCATCTCGCGGCCACTGCGGGTGATCACGTTCACGACACCGCCCGAGGCCGCACCACCGTACATCGCGCTGCCGGGGCCTCGCACGATCTCGATGGACCGGGCCGCGCCCAGGTCGAGCTGATCGAGACGGGTCTGGCCGTCGGGCTCCGTGATGGGGACACCGTCGAGCAACAGGCCGACCCCGCGCACGCCGAAGCCGCCGCGCGCGCCGCTGCCGCGAATGGACAGACGCACATCGTCGCCGCCGAAGAGATTGCCGGCGATGACACCGGGAACGGTGCGCAGCGCTTCGGTCAGGGAGACGGTGCTGGTGCGACCCAGGGTGTTGGTGTCGATGACCGTGATGGAGACCGGCAGTTTGCGCAGTTCCCGCTGATCGCGGGTGGCCGTGGTGACGACCGGATTGAGTGCGCGGGCCTTGCGGGTGGAATCCTGCGCGGCGGAATCAGGCACCGCGCGTTGCGCGCGGAGCAGGGTGGGCAGCGATGTGACGAGCGTCAGAGCGAGTACGACGCCGGACAGTGCCCTCGCCCGGGTGGACGAATGCAACATGGGTAGAGAACCGGTTGTATGGAGCGCGCGCGCCGTGATCCGCTGGAGAGCAGACTCGAGACCGGCGCTGATGGAAGGGCAACGCGGGGGCATCTGCCGTGAGCAGATGGATGGGCGTTGCCTGGTGGCCACTGCGTGAGGAACGGCTCTCACACCCGCGATGATCACGGGCGGACAGCGGAATCCTCAGGCCACAACCGGTGGGGCAGTTGGAAAGGGAAGAACGAAGTCGACCCACTCCGCCATGACGTCATGCGATGCACGTCCGGGGAGTACGGCGGCAATACGAATGACGGATGCCATGGGATAGGCATCCGGCGTGTTCAATGACGGAACGACGGTGGCGCAGCAATGACCGATGCAGTGGCACTCCTGATCCGTGCTCTGCTGATCATTGCTCTGGGGCGCGCCCCTGGAGGTGCTGCCGTGATCTGCATGACCACCCTGGTTTCCGTGTGAAGCCGGGTGATGGGACGCCTGCGGCATCGCACCATGGGCGCCGTGATTGCTCCCGACGGTGCAGGCATGGAACAGCCCGGCGTCGCTCTGCACGAGCGACAACCATGCTCCCATGAACAGCGCCAGCCAGCGGGCGATCGACGACTTCCGCATATCCATACAGGCTAATGGAATTCCGCTCGCCGTGCCATCGGCACTGGTCCTCGCCTGTGTGCGGGACGTCCCACAACTCGTCCGTCGAGGGATGGGACGTCCCGCTCCGGGTTCATACCGCGTCCGACAGGCTGCTGAAGTTGAAGTCGCGCACCTTGATGGGAGGCATCACGATGCCCGGACCGCCTTCACCGCCCGCGGTGCGCACGCTCTTCCCGATGCCTTCGAGATTGTTGAGCATGAACAGCGGCGAATCGTTGAAACGGAAGTTCTTGATGGGGCGCACGACCTTGCCGTTTTCGATGAGGAAGGTGCCGTCGCGCGTGAGGCCCGTGTACATCAGCGTGCGCTGATCGAGCGGACGCAGGTAGAAGAGCCGCGTCACCAGCACGCCGCGCGTGGTGCCGGCGATGAGCGAATCGAGCGTTTCCGTTCCGTCGGCCATGTGCAGTCCGGCCGAATTGCCCGTGGGAGTCTTACCCTGCCGGTTGGCCCAGAAGCGATTGTAGGCGAGCTGATTCAACACGCCGTTCCTGATCCAGGTCTGCGCCGAGCGCGGCAGCCCTTCGTTGTCGAAGGGGGAGTCGAGCATGAGTGGATCGGCGGGGTCGGAGAACATGGTGATACGCTCGTCGACGATCTTCTCCCCGAGCTTGGTGCCGCCGGGCTTGGAGAACGCCGAACGACCTTCGTCGGCGGCGCGCGCCTGGAAGGCGTTGCGCATCAGTCCCACGAGATTGGCCGCGGCTTCCGGTTCGAAGATGACGGTGTACCGACCCGGTTCGATGGCGACGGGATTGCGCGAACGGCGTGCTTTGTCGATGGCGCGATTGGCCACATCCTGATAGTCGATGCGGGCCCAATCGTTGTCCTCGGCGCCCGCCCACCCCGATCCGGTGCCGTCGTTGGTGCGCGCGGTGAGCGTGTAGTTGGCGTTGGTGCCGCGGTGATAGGCAAAGAGTCCGGTGTTGGTACCGATCGCCGTAGCCGAGGCATTGCAGATGATGAAGCCGGCTACAGTGAGTTCCTTGCCGGCGCGCGCCGGAGCCAGCGCGGACAACGCCGCCTTGGCGCGATCCTCGGCCGTCAGATCGGCGGTGCGATCGGACCACGCGTTGATCGTCGTGTACTGCTGCGGCGGCAGTTCGCCAAGGTATTCGGGATCTTCCGGCGCGAGTCTGGCCAGCGCTTCCGACTGTTGCACGGCGCGACGCAGGCCTTCCTCGCTGCGATCGTTGGTGACGACACTGGCCTTCCGCTTGCCGAAGACACTCTGCACGCGAATGGTGGTGTTCGTGGTCACGCCCGAGGTGGAGAGCTGGTTGTCGGCGAACCGCAGATTGGTCTCGCGACTGCTCTGCACGGAAACCCGCACGGCGTCGGCCTTGGAGAGTTTGACGGCGCGCTCCACCACCGCCTGTGCCTCGTCACGCGTGAGCACGCCGGAGGGCGCACGGTTCTCGGAGGAGGCAGGCGCGAAGAGCGACTTCGGTGCGCCGTCGATATCGAATCCGCGGCTCATACGTCGCGTCCCGTGTTGATGATGTTGGCGTTGCGGAAGCGGGCAGGTGGGCAGCCATGGCTGACGGCATTCGCCTGACCGGGCTGTCCCTTGCCATCGTTGAATGTGCCGCCGTGCATGTAGCTCTTCTTGCCGCCGAGCATGTCGAGCGTGTTCCAGAAATCGGGCGTGCGCATCTGATACGCCGCGTCCTTCACCTGCCCGACGATCTTGCCCTTGCGGATTTCGTAGCAGAGCTGTGCGCCGAACTGCGCGTTGTAACGCTGCTGGTCGATGGAGTACGACGCGCGCCCGATCATGGCGATGCCCTTGTCGGTGGCGGCGATGAGATCGTCCCAGCCGATGTCCTTGTCGCCGGGCTGGAGCGACACGTTGGGCATGCGCTGGAAGGAGACATCCGCCCAGCTCTGCGCGTAGGCGCAGCCGTGCGAGCGCAGCGGCTTGCCGTTCTTCTCGTACCAACTGCGCAGCCAGGGTGCCTGTTCGCGCGTGGTCTGGTAGTCGACGAACACACCGTCCTTCACGATGTGGAAGTCTTCCGGCTGCACGCCGTCGTCGTCGTAGCCGATGGTGGCCAGCGCGCCGACCTCACTGCGGTTGCCGATGACATTCATCATGGGCGGACCGAGGCGGAGTGAACCCAGCACCTTCTCCGGCGGCGAGATGAAACTCGTGCCCGCGTAGTTGGCTTCGTAGCCCATGGCCCGATCGAGTTCGGTGGAGTGCCCGATGGACTCGTGGATGGTGAGGAACAGTTGCGAGGGATGCAGGATGAGATCGTAACGTCCCGGTTCGACCGGTCTGGCCGTGAGTTTCTCCGCGGCCTCCCCGGCCCACACCTTCGCATTGTTCACGATGTCGGCTTCGAGCACGTACTCCCAGCCGCGACCGGCGGGCTGCACCACTTCCGGGCCGCGCACGGCCGTGCCCGTGCGATCGGGCGCAACGGCGGTGCAACTCATGGTCACCCAACTGCGCACATAGTCCTGCGTGGTGACGGTGCCTTCGGTGTTGGCGTAGTTGCGTTCTTCCTTCACGAACGACAATCCGGAGTTCACGAAACGCACATTGGTCACCGTGAGCGCGGCGGCGTTGGCTCGCAGCAGGAGATCGGCCTTCTCCTCGACGGCAATCGTGAACGGATCGATGGTGTAGCTCGATCGCCAGGTCACGTCGGGGTGGGCAGGCGTGGGCGCCAGCTCGACACGACGGTCGCGGGCCATCCGATTGGCCTTGGCCAGCGCCACGGCTTCCTGCGCGGCACCACCCACACCGGCCTTGGTGAGTTCCTGCGTGGCGGCGAATCCCCAGCACCCGTCGACGAGCACCCGCACGCCGCAGCCCATGGTGTCGACATCCACCACGTCGGTGACCTGCTTCTCGCGTGTCTGCACGCTGTTGTTGCGATTGCGCGAGATGCGCACATCGGCCCAGGATGCGCCGGCGCGTTTGGCCGCGTCGAGCGCTTCCATCATGAGTTCGCGGGTGGCCGGGTCGGTATAGAGCGGAGGAAGCGGCGCCGCGGGCGGAAAGAGCGACGCATGGCCCGGCAGCGTGGATGGCAGTGCGGGCAGCAGCGTGGGAGAGAGGGCCAGGCCACCGAGGGCAACGCCGCCGGTGCGCAGGAAATCTCGACGTGTGGTCATGGCAGTTCGTCTCTGGCTTACTTGAGGTTGGCCTTGAAGAACGCGAGCGTGCGCGTCCACGCGTCATCGGCCGTGGCTTTGTCGTACGACTGTCCCGAGGGATTCGCGAAGGCGTGACCGGCGTTCGGGTAGATGTGAATCGTCACCGTACGGCCGGCCTTCTTCATCTGTGCTTCCATGGCGCGTACGCTGTCGACCGGGATGCCGGTGTCCTTCCCGCCGAAGAGGCCAAGCACCGGCGCCCGGAGGCGTGAGAGTCCCTGCGCGTCGGTGATCGGCGCGCCGTAGTACATCACCACCGCGTTGACGTTGGCGCCGCCCGCGAGCCCCGTCCGCAGGGACCAGTGACCGCCGAAGCAGTAGCCCACGCTGCCCACCGAGGTCGCGCCGTTCTTGCGCAGATAGTCGACGGCGGCCGCGACATTGCGTTCGCCTTTTCCGATATCGGCCATGCCGGCCTGATACAACTTCATCGCGGCATCCGCGGTGGTGGCCACCTGTCCTCCGAAGAGATCGACGGCGAGCACGGTGTAGCCTTCGCCGGCATACCGGTCGGCCATAGCTTTGATGTTGTCGTTGATGCCCCACCATTCGTGCACCATGACGATGGCCGGTCCCGCCTTGGCCGCCCCACTGGGACGGGCGAGGTATCCACGCACGGCCGCGCCATCGACGACGCCGTATTGCACCATGTCACCGGTCACGGGCACACGCGGCGCGATCAGCGCGGCGCCCGATGCGGTCGGCGTTTCGTGCGCGTGCGCCGCATGCATGGCGGCCGCATAGTCGGGCTGTTGTGCGGTCATGGTGGTCGGCGTGAGGGAGAACAGAGCCGAGGCCGTGAAGGCCAGCGCAGCCGCGAACGGTGTCGCGGTTGCGAGCCGATCGGCGGGAAGGCGGAGAATGTTGCGGAAGGTCTTCATGCGTGGATCCGCGGTTGGAGAATGTGCAGCAACGACGTCGTGAAGGCATCCGATGCCTCCTCGTGCGGCCAGTGGCCCACCCCCTCGAATGTGCGCACATCCGCGTGGGGGAAGGCCGCATGCCAACGTTCGAGCACCGGCACCGGGAACGCGCGATCGGCCGTTCCCCAGAGAAGGGTCATGGGAACGGTCTGCAGCAGGGCCCGGCCATCCCAGAGCCGCGCAAAGTACGCGCTGCTGCGGGTGAGAGACCGCGCCAGTGTGAAGAGTACCTGCTCACGACTTTCGGCGTCGGGAAACAGCGACTGGTAGTACCGATGGGCGTGGGGATCGATACGGCGTCTGTCTCCATAGGCCGCCGGCAGCAACAGCCGCAACGACGCATTGGCGTGCCGGTACAGCTGGCGCACCAGCCACCCGTCGGCCATGCGTGCCCGTTTCCACATGACCGGGTCGTCTTCGAAACTCCACATCCAGCTGTTCACGACGATCAATCGGGCGATCCGCGCGGGATGATCGAGCGCCCAGTCCAATGCGATGGGGCCGCCGAAGTCGTGCACGACGAGCGTGAACGGTTCGGCGGGGGCCAGCGCGTCCATGAACGACCGGAAACGCACCGCGTGCGCTTCCGGTGTGTAGGCCGCACCGGAAGGCCGCTCACTTCGGCCGAATCCCAGATGATCCATCGCCACGCAGCGATGGCTCGCGTGCAGGGCCTGTATCTGATGTCGCCACTCGTAGCTGCAGGTGGGCGTGCCGTGCACGAAGACGACCAGCGGACCGACGCCGACGTCGATGAAATGCAACGCACCCTCGGCTGTCGCATGCTGCTTCGATGGCCAGGGCCAATCGCCGGGCACGGACACCGCCATCATCCCACTCCGATCGCGCGCGCGAGAATGGCAGGATCGATGTTGCCACCGGTCACCACCACGAGCGTGGTGCGCCCGCGGGTGTCGAGGCGACCGGAAAGGAGAGCGGCCAGTGCGGCCGCGCCGCCCGGTTCCACGACCAGCTTGAGTTCACGCACGGCGAAGGCGATGGCGGCCAGCACTTCGTCGTCGGAGACCCGCAACCCCGCGCCCACGCGCGGCTGATTGATGGAGAAGGTGAACTCCCCAGGGATTTCGGTGACGATGGCATCGCAGATGGACCGGTGTCCCGGTGCATTGGCTACACGATGTCCGAGTTCGAGCGAGCGGGTGGTATCGTCGAAATCCTCCGGTTCGCACGGGTGCACGACGGTCTCCGGAGAGAGCGCCTCCGCGGCCAGTGCGCAGCCGGCGGTGAGGCCGCCACCGCCACAGTTCACATACAGCCGATCGGGCGTCGCTCCGCGCGCGGCCGCCTGCTCGAGCGTTTCGAGCGCCAGCGTGCCCTGGCCGGCCACGACGTGCGGATCTTCGAATGGCGGAACGACGGTGGCACCGGTTCTTGCGGCGATGGCACCGCCGATGGCCACGCGGTCTTCGGTGTAGCGATCGTAGAGCACGACCTCCGCACCGAACGCCCGGGTGCGTTCGATCTTGAGCGGTGGGGCATCCTTCGGCATCACGATGGTCGACGTCATGCCGAGCAGGGTCGCGCTGTAGGCCACGGCCTGGGCATGATTGCCGGAAGAAAACGCCACCACGCCACGTGTACGTTCTTCCGGCGTGAGTTGCAGCAGTCGATTGAGTGCGCCACGCAGTTTGAAGGATCCCGTATGCTGCAGGACTTCGGCCTTGAGCAGCACCCGGCCACCGGCGACGGCGTCGAGCGCCGGGGATTCGAGCAGCGGCGTGACGGCCGCATAGGGGGCGATTCGCGCGGCGGCCGCACGAATGTCCTCGATGGAGGGAGCAACCAGCACAGGCGATGTCATTCGTGGAATGTCTTCTCCGGACAGGTGAGGGACAAGCGCCGCGTCATGTCCGGGAAGCGCACCAGTGCACTCAGGTGCCGCCCTCTCTTCGCCCCGCAGCCTTCAGTCGCCGGTTGGCGCCGCAATGGTCGTCGTGCGCACGGTCCGGGACCCCGGGGGCAGCGGGATCGTGATCTCCGCGTCGGGAGGGTGCAACACAAAACACGTGGCACCGCTGCCGCTCATCAGACCCACCGCGGGATGCCCGGCAGCGCGGAGCGCTTCCGCCACCTGCTTCACGGCGGGCAACACCGCCGCGACCCCGTCATGCAACGCCGGCACCACGTCCTCGAAGTCGTTTCCGGTCAGGGCGGCGATTGCCTGCCATGACATGAATGCCGATGCGCCATAGCGGCGAGCGGAGAGAGGCGCCGTCGTGGCCACGGCCCCTCCGCTAGCGCGCTGGGCGGCCACGGCGGTGTACGCCGCTCCCGTGTTCACCCCGTGGGCAAATGTCACGAGCGTCACGGCCATTGGAGGGAGCGCCGGCAACGCCAGCAGACGATCCCCGCGCGCCCAGGCCCACGCCAGCGCATCCGGGGCCGTGAGAAACGGCACGTCGGCGCCAAGGGTGCCGGCAATGTCGAGCAGACGTTCGAGACCCAACGGTGTGGGCGCCAGTGCATCGAGTGCACGCAACACAGCCGCGGCGTCGGCGCTGCCACCGCCCAGCCCACCGCCCACCGGGATGTGTTTCTCGATGTGGATCTGCCACGATGCGAGCCAAGGCGCCGTGCGCGCATAGGCCGCAGCTGCACGCCAGGCCAGATTGTCGGTGGCGGCCCCGAGACCGGCAATGGGCATGGCGGGCCCGTCGCAGTGCAGCGTGGACGGCCCCTGATTGACCGACACCTGCACCACATCGTGCAGTGCGAGCCGCTGGAACAGCGTCTCGATGGCGTGATAGCCGCTCGCCTCCCGCGCGAGGATGCGCAGCAGGAGATTGATCTTCGCGTGGGCGTGTTCGGTGTGCGCCGCCGGCGTCATGAGACAATCATGCGGCAATCATGAGGCGGTCATGCCTGTCACGCCGACTCCGCGGCGGTGTCCTGCGCATGACGCACATTGCCGAAGCTGAGACCAAGACGCGCGAAGTACACGGCCCCGAATACCGTGATGGGAATGAAACTCAGCAGGTGGTAACCCAGTGCCCAACTGATGGCGAGTTCCTTGGGGACGCCATACACACCGAGTCCGGCAACGGCCGCAGCTTCGAACACGCCGAAGAACCCCGGTGAACTCGGGATGGCCACGCCGATGCCCAGCACACCCTGCAGGAACAGGGCGGCACTGAAGGGCACCTCCACGCCGACAGCCATGAACCCGAGATACAGACCGAGAGCGTGCACCGCCCAGTGTGCGATGGCCCACGCCATGACGGCCAGGAAACGCCGCGTGTCGCGCAGCACGGCCAGTCCGCCGATGCCCAGTTCCACGAATCCCACGAGGGCATCGGCGAACCGGGGCACGACGCGGCGGGCAATGGCGCCGGTCCAGGCCACGATGCGCGCCGGTTGCAGCACCACCGCATAACACACCGCCAGCAGCAGCAGCAGGAACACGAGGCCGCCGCGCGCGAGCTGCGGAATGGACTGCCCCGCGATGGTCGCGCCGGCAGGGAATCGCGGATCGAGCATTGCGGCGAACATCATGCCGAACAACACCAGGGCATCGAACACCCGGTCCACACCCAGGGAGCTCAGCGCGGTGGTGAGTGCCACACGTGGCACTTCGCGGGTGAGGGCGAAGGCACGGCCGAACTCGCCGGCCCGCAGGGGGAAGACGTTGTTCATCATCATGCCGATGGCGGTGCTGCGCCACAGCGGCCCGAAGGGCAGGCGGCCCGCCACCGGTTCCAGAATGGGACGCCAACGACGCGCGCGCAGCGGAAAGATGCAGGTGGCGACCACCGTGCACGCCGCGAACAGCAGAGCGTTCGATGTGCGGAGCACCGTCCAGACGTCGGCGAGGTTCACGCCACGCAACGTCCACCACAGGAGCAACGCGCTGAGGCCGAACCCGACCCAGGTCTTCCAACTGCTCACCGGCACACCTGGCCCATCAGGCTCACGTGGTCACCGCCAGATCGAGCAGATCACTGAGCTCCTCGAACAGCGCATAGGCTTCGGGAACGGCGGTGGTGCCCCGCTGCCAGTGACGCGCGAGCTGGTCCCGCACCTCACGCGCCCGGGCGACGGCCGAGTGGCCACGATAGAGCAGCGATTCGATGGGCACGATGGCCGGTTCCGGCGGCGGTGAGCCTGCCCAGGTGAGCCCCACCTGCTTGACCTGCTGCGCGAGTTGCGGGTCGGTGAGTTCGCGGTTCATGAGCAACTGCGCCAGGGACTGCACGCCCGCGCGCTCGGCGTTGGTGGCCAGCGGTGCGCGCGCCATGCGTGTGGCCAGCGTGGCGATACTGGACGCACCATAACTCTCGGCCACATCGGCCAGCCCCACCAACGTGCGACGCAGACCGTCGCTGAGGGCGAGCTGAGAGGGGCCCGGGTTGCTGGCCGACAGCGCGGAGCCTTCGCGCGCCACCCCATCGGCGGCGGCCGCGATATCCGCGCGGAAACGCTGGGCCAGGGTCATGGGCGGATTGGGATTGCGCTGCAGCACCGTCGGCTGCCCGTCATCGGGGAAGAGCCGCGCAATGGGCACCACCTGCGAGGCCGGAGAGTTGGCGGGGGTGCTCGTCGCCAGATAGCCCGCCGCGACCGCGGCCAGTGCCACCGACTGCGTGCGACACCGCCGCTGCTCGGCATCGCTCCAGAGCGACGCGCGGGCTACCAACGCCCGCAATTCGGCGAGCGCCCCGCGCACCGCGAAATGCAGGCGCTGGTCCCAGCGCAGTTCGTTGTCGCGCAGGCCGGTCGCGATGCGTTCCACCGTGGAGGTGAAATCGGGCAGTCCTTCGAGTCGTGTCATCGTGGCGCTGCCCCGCAGCGCACGGGCACTCGCGAGCAGGGCCGCGGCATCGGGCGCGTGCTCCGCACCCTGACCGGCCTCACTCATGAGTTGATCGAGCCGATCGAGATACTCCGTTGCTTCCTTCTGGAAGAACTCGATGAGAGCCTGCGGTGCACTCATGCGGAACGGACTCCTGGAATGATCAGCGTCGGTGGAAGTCGGCGCGGGAGAGAGAACACCAGCGTGGGTGGCAATGACGGTCGTCGGAAGAGCTCAGAAGAGATCGGCGGCGCGCGCTTCGTCCATGGCGTTCCGGATTTCCCGTACCGCGGCTTCCAGGCCGACAAAGATGGCGCGTCCCACGATGGCGTGCCCGATGTTGAGCTCTTCGATTTCGGGGATGGCCGCCACCGGCCCCACGTTGGCCACCGACAGGCCATGGCCGGCGTGCACGGCGATGCCGAGCGCCGCACCCTGCGCGGCGGCATGACGCAGGGCCTGCAGCGTGGCAGGGTCCCGGGGGGCATGCGCGTATTGTCCGGTGTGCAGTTCCACGGCGTCGGCTCCGATGCGCGCACTCACCGCGACGGCATCGTGATCGGGGTCGATGAACAGGCTGGTGCGGATCCCGGCTGCCCGGAGCCGTGCCACGGCGTCGCGCAACACGGCCTCCTGCCGGACCACGTCCAGTCCACCCTCCGTCGTAATCTCCTCGCGGCGCTCGGGCACCAGTGTCACCTGCGCGGGCCGAAGTGTTTCGGCGAGCGAGAGCATGTCGTCAGTAGTGGCACACTCGAGGTTGAGGAGCGTGGTCACCTGCGTCATCAGGCGGTGGATGTCGTCGTCCTGGATGTGGCGACGGTCTTCCCGCAGGTGGGCGGTGATGCCATCGACCCCGGCCTGTTCGCAGAGCAGGGCGGCGGCCACCGGATCGGGATCCTGGCCGCGGCGGGCCTGCCGCACGGTGGCCACGTGGTCGATGTTGACGTAGAGACGCTGGTAACGAAGGGCCTGTGGAGCCATCTGTGGGGTATGCCTCGGAAACGCCGTGGGGTGACCACCTCAGGTGACCACCTGCGGTGGTACGAATAGGTTAGCAGCACGCAGTCGTTCACGCCTTACATCAGGTCGAAAGGAGGCCCTGGTGCCCGGTCCGATATCGAAAGGTTGGCGCAGCACATGGTATGGTGTCTGCTCCGGTGCGGTGGCCGCCACGCTGTTGTTTGGCGCCTGCACGAAGCAGGTGGTCTCATCCGGCACGACATTGCCCGGTGCGGCGCCCACACCCGTGGTCACCAGCGACGATCCGTCCACGTTCGGCAACGCCACCGGCAAGGGGGCGATCGATGCCTTCCTCAAGGCGGTGAATGCCCAGGATCTGCAGGGGATGTCGGCGCTGTGGGGTAACGCCAAGGGGTTGGCCCGCGATCAGTTCAAGCGGGACGAGCTGGAGAAGCGGCTCATCGTCATGCAATGCCTCATCCAGCATGACCGGTACAGCTACGCCGAGGACCGGCCGCGGCTGGTGACCGGCGGACGTCAGGAGTACCTGCTGGAACTGGCACGCGGCGAGACCAGGGCGCGTACGACGTTCACCACGGTGCAGGGGCCCGGCGGGCGCTGGCTGGTGGAGGACGTGGACGTGGCCAAGCTGCGCGATTTCTGTCGCTGAAAGACCCTGAATGACCACGAAATGACCGGCCCCATTTCCTGACGGCCGGCCAGCCAGCCCGGACCCACCGGGCTGGCTCCGCTGGACACGCCGACTAGTATTCGGATAGTTCGACGAGCACACCCCCGGTGGCACTCGGATGCAGGAAGGCGATGCGCTTGCCTTCCGCGCCGATGCGCGGGGTTTCGTCGATGAGCCGGAGGCCGGCGTCTCGGCATTTCTGAAGGGTGCCGTCGAGGTCGTCCACCGCAAAACAGACGTGATGAATGCCCGGCCCCCGTTTGGCGACGTACTTGCCGATCGGGGTGTCTTCGGACTGTGCTTCGAGCAACTCCACGAGGGATTCACCGGCGGCCAGCCCCGCGATCGAGGCACCGTCGGCATCGTCGAGGGGTACATCGGGCATGCCGAGCACATCCCGGTAGAAGGGAAGCAGCTCGTCGAGAGCGCGGACGGCAATGCCGATATGGGCGATGCGCGTGCCGCGGCGAACGGATTCGGTCATGGTCGGTCGAGGGATCGGGTATGACAGGTCCCGAATTCTAATCCTGCAGATGGGCGCGGGCGGAACGGGTCCCCGGTGAGGGAGTCGGTCGCCGTGACCCTCATGGAGCACACGATGGCCAACGCAGTGGAAGTGAAGGACGATACTTTTGCCACCGAAATCGAGCAGCATCAGGGGCTCGCGGTGGTCGATTTCTGGGCGACGTGGTGCGCGCCCTGCCGCATGATCGCCCCGATCGTGGAGCAGCTCGCGACGGACTATGCCGGTCAGGCCAAGGTGGCCAAGCTCGACGTGGACAACAATCAGCGGACGGCGGCGCGCTTCAACGTGCGCTCCATCCCCACGATCCTGTTCTTCAAGGACGGCAAGTTGGTGGACCAGGTGGTCGGCGCGGTGCCGCGTCCCGCCCTGGAAGCGAAGTTCAAGGAGCACGTCTGAGCGGTTCGCACACCGACGAGGTGGTCGGGTCGGAGACACGCCCATCCGAGCGTGCCTCCGGCCTGACCGCCCAGGCGGTGGCGCTCTGGCCAGAGGCGGTCATCCCGGGGGCGCTGCATATCGTCAGCACCCCCATTGGTCATCTGGGGGACATCACCCTCCGGGCGCTTGCGGTGCTGCAGCAGGCCGCCGCGATCTGCTGTGAGGACACCCGCCACGCGCGGCCGCTGCTCGACCGCTACGGCATCGGTACGCCCACGCTGGCGCTGCACGAGCACAACGAGGCCAGCGTCACCCCGCGCCTGATCGAGCGCCTGCAGGGCGGGGAACCGCTGGCCCTGATCAGTGATGCCGGCACGCCGCTGGTGTCCGATCCCGGTGCGCGTCTGGTGGAAACCGCGGCGGCGCTCGGCATCCGTATCGTCCCCGTGCCTGGCGCTTCGGCCACACTGGCCGCGCTCGTGGCATCGGGACTCGCGCCTCATCCCTTCACGGTGCTCGGTTTTCTCGACCGCAAAGGAAAGGATCGCGAGAATCAACTGGCGCTGGCCGCACGTCTGCCGCACAGCGTCGTGGTGTTCGAATCACCGAATCGCTTGGTGGACACGTTGCGTGCCGTGGCGGAGATTACCGGTGGGCAGCGTCACGTCGCGGTTGCGCGGGAGCTGACCAAACATTTCGAAGAGATTCGCCGCGGAACGCTCGCGGAGGTCGCCGCGTATTACGAGGCGGTTCCTCCACGTGGGGAAATCGTGTTGGTCCTGGCCGGTGCCGAAGTGGCAGAACCGTCGGAAGACGGACTGCGCGCGGTGGCCGGCGCCCTGCGTGAGCAAGGCTTCCGTCCTCGCGACATCGTGCGGATGCTCATGGACGAACACGGTGCCAGTCGCAATCTCGCCTACCGTCTCGCTCACGATACCTGATCCGGTCGCCCATGCGGTCTACGCAGCGCTTCGCCCGATGGTCTCTCTTTGCGATCTGCGCGCTGCTGCCGCTGGGCACGATGGCGCTGCGCGGTCCGGGTCGACTGGCGATCGCCCGTCTCCAGTATGAGGGTGGCGGGGACTGGTACGGCAATCCGTCCAGTCTGCCGAATCTCATCCAGGCCATCGCCGAACGCACCTCGTTGCCGATCGAGCGCACGGAAGCGCGGGTGCGGCTCACCGATTCGTCGCTGTTCGACTACCCGTTCCTGCACATGACGGGGCACGGCGACGTGAAGTTCAGCGAGACCGAAGTGAAACGCCTGCGCGAGTATCTCACGCGCGGCGGTTTCCTGCACGCCGACGACAACTACGGACTCGACGAAACGTTCCGGCGCGAGATGGCGCGGGTGTTTCCCGATCGCCCGCTGGTCGAGGTGCCGTATTCGCACCCGATCTATCATCTCGTGTACGACTTCCCGAGCGGGCCGCCCAAGGTGCACGAGCACGATGGCAAACCCGCGAAGGGCTACGGCATCTTCATCGGAAACCGGCTGGCCGTGTACTACACCTTCTCCGCCGATCTCGGGAACGGCTGGGAGGATGTCGGCACGTATCCCGATCCGCCCGCCCTGCACGAACAGGCGCTGCGCATGGGAGTGAATCTGTTCACGTATGCGACCACCAGCCGGGTGCAGCCATGACGGCGCCCGCTCTGAATCTCGATGCCCGTCTGACGGGTGAGCAGCGCGCCCTGCAATGGCGTGCCACGAGCGGCGTGCTGCTGCTCACCGTGGCGGTGCTGCTGGCCGTGCTGGCACTGCTCGTGCTGGCCCTTGGTGACGGCCGATGGATGACGTGGCCACGTGCCGTGCCCGTGCTGGGCTGGCTCGCTGCATTGTGTGGGGCGGGAGCGCTGGCGCAGTGGCGCCGCCGTCGTCATGCATCGGCGTTGTCGGTGCCAGCGCTGGCCGGCACCATCGAGCAGGAACAGCAGCTGCGCGCGGGGTCGTTGCGTGGCGCGCTCGAAGTGGCCGCCAGCGGCCCGCTGGGCGCGCGGGCGGCGCAGGACGTGGCCTCGCGCCTCAGGGCCGGCACGCTGGCCCCCGGAGCGGCGCGTCAGTTCTCGCGGCAGGCGCTCATCGGCGGTGGACTGGCGCTCGTGGCGATGTTGCTGGTGCTGCTGGCCTCGCGGGTGGCGCCGGACGGTCTCGCCGCGGTGCGGCATCCGGTGCGGGCCTGGACGGGCACGCTGCTGCCGGCCTTGTCGTTCGAACGCCTGCCCACCTCCGTGCCGCGTGGCATGCCGGTCACGTTGCGCATCGTGGCGTCGGGGCGCAGCGCGATCACGGTATCCCGACGCGCCGAAGGGGAAGCGTGGCGCGATACGACACTGTCGGTGCCGGCGTCGGGTGTCGTGCCACTCGCGCTGGGGCCGATGCGGGCACGCACGCTCGTGCGCGTGAACGATGGACGTGCGCCCGAACTGTCGGCGCAGCTGGTGGTCGAAGACCGCGGCTGGATCGGCGATGTCGCGTTGCGCGCGCAGTACCCGGCCTATCTCGGCCGCGTCGACGAAACCCTGGAACCGGTACCGCCACTGCGGGTGCCACGCGGGACGCGTGTGCATGTGCAGGCGGGATTGCGTGGCGGTGCGCGCGAGGCGTTTCTCACCAACGGGCGCGACACGGTATGGCTCAGCGCCGCCG
This sequence comes from Gemmatimonas aurantiaca, assembly GCF_037190085.1. Classification (NCBI taxonomy): domain Bacteria; kingdom Pseudomonadati; phylum Gemmatimonadota; class Gemmatimonadia; order Gemmatimonadales; family Gemmatimonadaceae; genus Gemmatimonas; species Gemmatimonas aurantiaca. The sequence continues at coordinate 776,786 of NZ_JBBCJO010000005.1, read as the reverse complement.
CCGATGCCGGCAATGGTGTCGTGCCGGCCAGCGGCGTCCTTCCCATCGATCGTGATGGACCGTGGACATGGGGCGCGTCGGCCACCCCACGGGCCGACGGTGCGGTGTTGCCGCCCGAGTTGCCCGATGCGCTGCCGTTCACTGTGATCCCCGATATGGCGCCCGCGGTGAGCATCGTGGCGCCGGTGACCGACACCGCCATCGGACCCACCGGTTCGGTGCCGGTGATCGTGGAAGCGTCCGACGATCACGGCGTGGGTCATGTACAGTTGCAGGTATGGCGTGAAGCCGCCTCGGGCACGGGTGCCGTGACACGCGAGCGCATCGATGTCGCCTCGCCGGCATCGCCGCTGTTCGAGGGCGGGGCCACCATCACGCTCGATGGCCGGGCGCTCGAACCGGGTGACAAGCTGCACGTGACCGCCTTGGCCATCGACGATTCGCCGTGGCGGCAGCAGGCCCAGAGTGCGGAAGTGATTCTGCGGGTCCCCACGCTCGCCGAACAGCGGGCGATCGCGCGGGCACTGGCCGATTCGCTGGCGGCGCGCGCCCAGCAACTGGCCCAGCAGGAGCGCCGGCTGCAGCAGAACACGAACGATGCTTCACGCAGCCGCGAACTGCAGGGCAACCTGGGTGAACAGTCCGGCGGTTCGAAGAGCGATGGCGCGAAGAGCCAGTCGATGAGTTTCTCGGCGGCCGAGAAGGCCCGCCAACTGGCGCGCGATCAGCAGCAGCTCGGCTCCAAGGTGGATTCGCTGCGGCAGAACGCCAAGGAACTCGAGTCGCGGCTGCGCAATGCCAACGCGCTCGACACCGCGCTGGCGTCACGCATGCGCGACATCCAGAAGATGCTGCGTGATGCGATGACGCCGGAGATGCAGAAGCAGCTCGAAGCGCTCAATCGCAGCAGCGATCGTCTGAGCGGCACCGACGCGCAGCAGTCCATGCAGCAGCTCTCGGAGCAGCAGAAGCAGATGCGCGAGCAGCTGGAGAAGAGCGCGGAGATGCTCAAGCGCGCGGCGCTGGAAGGGGCGATGCAGACGCTGCGCGACGATGCCCGCGATCTCGCCAAGGCCCAGCAGCAGTTGGCCAACCAGCTCGACGGCAAGCGGCCGCAGGGAGAACCGCGGGCCGGTGAGCCGCGCAGCGGTGAGCAGAAGGGTGGAGAACAGCGCAGCGGCGAGCAGAAGGGTGGTGAGCCGAAGAGTGGCGAGCCGCGCAATGGTGAACAGCGCAGTGGCGAACCGCGTGCCGGTGAATCGCAGGATCCCCGTGCGCTGGCCGATCGCACGCGCGAGATCGAGAAGGAAGTCGAGTCGCTGGCCAAGCGGCTGCAGGAATCGGGCGCGCGTGAGGGCGCAACGAAGACGCGTGAGGCGCAGCCGATGGTGAACCAGGCGGCCGATGCGATGCAGAAGGCCGCGCAACAGCAGGCGCAGCAACAGCGACAGCAGGGGCAGCAGCAACAGGGGCAGCAGGGGCAACAGCAACAAGGACAACAGGGGCAACAAGGCCAGCAGCAGCAAGGGCAACAGGGTCAGCAAGGCCAGGCCGGTCAACAGGGCCAGCAACAGCAGGGACAGCAGGGCCAACAAGGCCAACAGGGACAGCAAGGTCAGCAAGGCGGCCAGCAGGGCAATTCCGGCGCCGCCGACCAGGCGCGTCGGGCCGCCGAATCCATGGACAAGGCGGCGCAGCAGTTGGCGGCGGCCCGTGACGCGCAGGTGAACGAGTGGAAGGGACAACTCTCCGACCAGCTCGATCAGTCCATCAACGAGACCATGCAACTCGCGCGTCAGCAGGCCGATCTCGCCCAGCGGATGCAGCAGGCCGGATCGCAGGGCGCACAGGGAATGCAGGGTGAACAGAGTGCGTTGCAGCAGGGGGTGCAGCAGGCCGCCGAGCGACTCGAGCAGGCGGGGCGGACCTCGTCACTGCTGTCGCAACGTTCGCAGAAGGCCATGGGCGATGCGCAACGTCGTGTGCAGCAGGCCACGCAATCCATGCAACAATCGCAGGGCCAGCCGGGGGGCAACGAGCAGACGCAGAATGCCATGAAGGATGCGTCGGAGGCGCTCAATCAGGCCCTCAGTTCACTCGTGCGTGATCGCGAGCGGGTGAATGGCGCGCAGTCGGCGTCGGGATTCACCGAGATGATGGAGCAGCTCAAGCAGCTCGCGCAGCAGCAGGGGCAGCTCAACAGTCAGATGCAGGGGCTCAACATGATGCCGGGCGGCGCCAAGGGGGATCAGGCGCAGCAGCAGGCGCGTGTGCTCGCGCGTCAGCAGCGCGCGGTGGCCCGCGATCTCATGGACGTGGCGGACGCCGATCAGACCGGTCGCACGGATGCGCTGGCCAGGGAGGCGCAGAACCTCGCGCAGCAGCTCGAACGCAGCGGTCTCGATGGGACGGTCGCCGCGCGGCAGCAGCAGTTGTACCGTCGTCTGCTCGACGCGGGTCGGTTCCTCGAACAGGACGAACGTGACGATCAAGGTCCGCGTGAAGCGAAGGCCGCCAATGGCAACGGATCGTCCGGCCGTGTGGATGGTCCGCAGTCGGGACGCGCGGCCAACAAGTTCGCACCGCCCACCTGGAACGAGCTGCGTGGACTCGGCCCCGAGGAGCGGCGCATCGTGATCGAATATTTCCGGCGGCTCAATGGCAGTGGCGCACCGCAATGACGTCGGGGCTGGCCGGCATGGAGAGGTGCGGGCGCGCACGCCGCGCATCAGCGCATTCGTCCATGCCGTCCTGATCATCGGGGGCTGCAGCATGGCGGAGCCGGCGATATCGGCGGCTCCGCTGCGCGCACAGAGCGGGGGAACGGCATCGACCACGTTCACCGCCGGTGATACCGCCGATGCCATGGCCCGCGCGTTCGATGCCGAGGACAAGGGTGACTTCAAGCGCGCCGCCGCCGGGTATCGCGAGGTGCTGCAGAAGGCACTGTCCGTGAACACGACCGAGGGGGATCGCATCGCATTGGCGATGCTCGGGTTCGAGCGGGTGATGGCGGAGCAGGGGCAACTCGATTCCATCATGCCGGTCGTGGAGCGTGTTCTGCAGTTCCGTCCCACCGATCCCACCGCGCGCATGGTGCAGCTTCGCACGTTGTCGGGGTTGGCGCGGGACGACGAAGCCCGTGCCGCTTTTCTGGCGTGGCGCCGGGCCAATCCCGGCGATCCGGCGCCGTATCGTGAGTACGCCCGGCTCCTGTTGCAGCGCGGCCGTTCGCTGGCGGCTGACACCGTTCTGGCCGACGCCACGCGTTTCCTGGGACGCAATGCGGCGCTGACCGGCGAGACCGCGCAGCTCAATGTCTCGCTGGGGCGCTGGGAAGCGGCGGCGCAGGCGTATCGTGATGCGCTGATCACGCAGCCATGGCTCGAGACGGCGGGACTCTATGGCCTGCAGCGCACGCCGTCGGCTTCGCGCGATTCGGTACGCGCCGTGCTCGTTGCCGATCCTCCGTTGTTGCCGGCGCGGCGGCTGCTGGCCGCGCTCGAGTCGGCATGGGGAGAGCCGCGTCGCGCCTGGACCGCGCTCGCCACGCTGCCACCCGACGACTCCACCGCCGCTGCCTGGCGCGAATTTGCCGAACGGGCGGAGCAGGTCGGCTCGTGGCTCGTGGCGCGGGATGCCTGGAGCGCGTTGTTCGCGCGAAACGGCGACCTGGCCTCGCAGCGCCACGCCGTCGACGCCGCGCTGCGCGGCGGGGATGCCGCCGGCGCCCTCGCGCTGGTGCGGCGCCCCTCGAAGGCCGATGACAAAACCCGCGCGCAGGCCCTGCTTGGTCTCGAGATTGCCGCCCTGGGTGAGCTCGGGCGCATGCACGATGCGCAGCAACTGCTCGACGGGCAGGGTAAATCGCTCGATCCGCTCACCCGGGCCGCGTTGGCGCGTCCGCTGGTGATGGGATGGCTTCGCGCCGGCGATCTGCCGCGTGCGCGCGCCGCGATGGCCGGCACCGATCTCGAAGAGGACGACGAGATGCTGGGCTGGATCGCGCTGTATGAAGGCGATCTCGCGGGAGCACGGCGCCGGTTGGTGCGTGCGGGTTCGCAGCGCTCCGAACTCGTGGATGCTCTGGGTCTCCTGGCCCGCATTCGTCTGGACCGATCTCCCGCCCTGGGGTCGGCGTTTCTGGCCATGGCCCGCCGGGATTCGGCGGCCGCGGTCAGGGGATTCGTGCAACTGGCCGACTCCGTGGGACCTGCGGCGCCCGCCCTGCTCGCGCAGGCGGCCCGTCTGTCGGCGCCTCGCAACGCACAGACCCTCTGGGACCGCATCGTGCGGGAGTATCCGAAGAGTCCGGAAGCACCGGAGGCGTTGCTCGCCTGGGCACGATCGCTGGGGGACGCGGGCGATCGCGCGGGAGCCGTCGCCAAGCTCGAACAGATGCTCGTGGACTACACCGACAGTGCACTGGCGCCGCAGGGACGTCGCGAACTGGAACGCTTGAAGGGACAGGTCCCGCCGGGACAGGCGGCTGCTCCGACGACCATTCCTGCCCGTTCTCCATCTAGATTTCCATGATGTCGTTGCTCTCGTTCCGTCGGGCCGCCCTGCGCGCGGCCGGACATCTCCTGCTCGCACTGACGCTGAGTGTACTCGGCACGTCCAACGCGCGGGCGCAGCATCTGCTGGTGCCCATGGACGACGGGCAGCGCAATCACCTCAAGGCCTACGGCGTCACCTATCAGGCGCTCAAGAACGGCCAGAAAGCCGAGTGGTTGCTCAACTACCGCGGCGGTGCGTTCCTGCTGCCCGACGTACCCGATCTGCGCAAACGGGCGGCGCTCGATGGCGTGACGGTCGAACCCCTCACGGATGCGGATGTCGCGGCCGCGCGCGCGGAGATCGCCGGCGGCAACATGGATGCGGTGGTGCTCGAACGGGCGCCCCGCATCGCGATCTATCGCCCGGTGGATCAGCCACCCTGGGACGATGCCGTGACGCTCGCCCTCACGTACGCCGGCATCGACTTCGCTTCGGTGTGGGACGACGATGTGCTCAAGGGCGAACTCTCCAAGTACGACTGGGTGCATCTGCATCACGAAGATTTCACGGGGCAGTACAACAAGCTCTATCTCGCCTATCGCGACGCGCCCTGGTTCGTCGCGCAGCGGGAGAAGGATCTCGCCACCGGTCGTCGTTTCGGCAAGAACGATGTGCCGGCACTCAAGAAGGCCGTGGCCGACGGCATTCGCGGCTTCGTCGATCGTGGCGGTTTTCTCTTCGCCATGTGCGGCGCCACCGAGTCGCTCGATCTGTCGATCGCCTCGTGGGCGGTGGACATCGCCGGCCCGTTTTCCGACGGCACCCCGATCGCGCCCGATGCCGACGCGAAGCTCGACTGGACACGCACGCTGGCCTTCACCGGGGCGCACATCGAGCCTTCACCGTACGTGAACGCACTCAGCGACATCGATGGACATCAGGTGAACGTGCCGTCGCGCCGGCAACCGCTGGGCAGCTTCTCGCTGTTCGGGTTCAGTGCCAAGCTCGATCCGGTGGCCACGATGCTGGTGCAGGATCATCGCACGGTCATCACCGACTTCTACGGCGTCACCACGAGCTTCAATCGCGCGGTGGTGAAGCCCGGCGTGACGGTGCTCGCGCAGGAGGATGGGGCGCCGTGGACCAAGTATCTGCACGGCGACTACGGCAAGGGATCGTGGACGTTCCTCGGCGGACATGATCCCGAGGACCCGCAGCATGCCATCGGCAGCGCGCCCACGGATCTGTCGTTGCATCCCAATTCACCGGGATATCGTCTCATCCTCAACAACGTCCTCTTCCCGGCCGCCAAGAAGAAGCCGCGCAAGACGTGATCCCGCCGTGACCATGGGTGAAGCGCGGTTGACCCGGGAGGTCGCCGTGGCGATTCGCACGACCATCCGTCTGCATGGCGGCAACGAAGTCTGCTTCGTCTGCACGCTGGACGCCGACGGCAATATCGATACGGCCCGCAAGGTGGCGGCGGGCGACGTGAGCAGTGTGCTGGCGCTGCCTGGTGTTGCGGCGCGCGGTGAATTGCTGTTGCACAACCATCCGTCGGGTGAACTCACGCCCAGCGATGCCGACATGGAGGTCGCGTATCGCCTGCACGGCAATGGCGTGGGGTTCGGCATCGTCGATAACCAGGCCACGCGGGTCTATGTGGTCACGGAAGTGCCGCGTGGCAAACAGCCAGTCCCGGTCGACCCCGATGCCGTCGACGTCACGCTCGGACCATATGGTCTCGTCGCGCAGGCCATGCGCGGCATGTACGGTGTGCGCGAATATGAAGACCGCCCGAGTCAACGGGCGATGGCCACGGCTGTCACCACCACCTTCAACGAAGGCGGCGTGGCGCTGCTCGAGGCCGGCACGGGCGTCGGCAAGTCACTGGGGTATCTCGTGCCCGCGTTGCGCTGGGCGCAGGCCAACGGTGAACGCACGGTGGTGTCCACGGCGACGATCACGTTGCAGGAGCAGCTCGTGGCCAAGGACCTGCCGTTCCTGCAGCGTGCGCTGTCCGATCAGAAAGTGCGGTTCGCCCTGCTCAAGGGATGGCGAAACTATCTGTGCCTGCATCGTCTCGAGCAGGCCACGGGTGCCGGCGCGGCACTCTTCGATGACAATGTCAGCGACGATGTGACGACGATCGTGGAGTGGGCCAAACGCACCACCGACGGTTCGCTGGCCGATCTCCCCACCGCACCGCGCGCCGAGGTGTGGGATGAGGTGTCCGCCGAACCCGATCTGTGTGGACGGCTCAAGTGCAGTCGCTACAACGACTGCTTCCTGTTCAAGGCGCGCAAGGAAGCCGCCGCCGCGGACGTGGTGGTGGTGAACCATCACCTCTTGCTCTCCGATGTGGCCGTGCGTCGTCAGGTGCAGAACTGGGATGACTCGGCCGTGTTGCCGGCCTACAAACGGCTCGTGATCGACGAAGGGCATCATCTCGAGGAAGCCGCGGGTTCACACCTCGGCAGCTCCATCACGCGACGGGCGCTGGCGCGTCTCTTCAATCGGCTCGAACGACGGGGCAAGGGATTGTTGCCCACGCTGGCGGCGAAGTTGTCGGGCCGGAACGATCTGCTCAGCGTGGCGAGTATGGATCTGGTGCGCGAGCGCCTGTTCTCGAGTGTGCTGACGGCGCGCGATCGCACGCAGTTGCTGTTCGAACTGCTCGTGGCCGTGCTGGAGCAGCAGGGCGGTGCCGTGATGCGACTCACCGAGTCCTTCCAGGAACACGATCTCTGGCGCAATGGCATCGATGGCACACTCAAGGAGTTGCTCACCGAGATCGACGCGATCAGTCAGGGATTGGGCGAAGTGCAACTCCGCCTGGAGAGCGATCAGGCGCGCGCCGAGGAACTCGGTCCCACGATCAGCGAGATCCGTGGCGTGACGCGTCGCCTGCAGAATGCGGGCGATGCACTCATGAAAGGCCTCATACCGCCAGCCGACGGACCGGCCGTCGTGCGGTGGATGGAGTTTCAGGGAAAGCCCGGTGTCACCGAGCGCAATCTCGCCGTGCACTGTGTGCCGCTCGATCTCGCGCCGGTGCTGCGCGACGATCTGTTCGGGCGCGTGGACACCGCGGTGGTGACCAGTGCGACGCTCTCCACCGATGGAGGGTTTCAGTTTCTCGAGCGGCGGCTCGGTCTGGCCGGGCGCAGTGCGCCGGTACGTTCCGCGATTTTTCCGTCGCCCTTCGACTATCCGCGACAGGCGTTGCTGGTGGTGCCCACCGATCTGCCGGCCCCCAACGAGCAGCCGCGAGAACATTTTGCCGCCGTCACGCGCCATCTGCACGAACTGGCACAGGCCAGTGACGGTGGGATCTTCGCGCTGTTCACCAGTCATCGGGATGTGCGGGACATGGCCGAATGGATGCGTGGCCGCGGACTCGCGGGACGATGGCCGCTGCTGGTGCACGGCGAGGAGCCGCGTGATCAGCTGCTGCAGCGGTTCCGCGACTCGGGGCGTGCGATTCTGCTGGGCACCGCCACGTTCTGGGAAGGCATCGACGTGCCGGGTGATGCGTTGCGCGGACTGCTCATCGCAAAGCTGCCGTTCCGGGTGCCCACGGAGCCCATGGTGGCGGCACAGTGCGAGGCGATCGATGCGCGTGGTGGCAACGCCTTCGTGGAGTACATGCTGCCCCACGCATCGTTGCGTCTCAAGCAGGGATTCGGCCGGCTCATTCGCACGGCCACCGATGCCGGCGTCGTGATACTCAGCGATCCACGCGTGGTGACCAAACGATACGGGCGGGCGCTGCTCAACGGCCTGCCACCGGCACAACGCGTGATCGGCGCATGGGGGGACATTCGCGCTCAGGTGTCAGCGTTCTACCGGAGCGCGCGGTAGAATTGGCGTAACATTCGCACGGGCGTGCATCGCCATTGCGGGATCCGGGACTTCCCGCAAACGCCCGCGACAAACGAATTCCCCTCCGAACCGAGTCCACCGGAATCATGACCGCTCCGACCAAGATCGTCTGCGTAGGGCGCAACTACGTGGAGCATGCCCGTGAGATGGGCAACGATGTTCCCAAGCAGCCCTTGCTCTTCCTCAAGCCGCCGTCGTCGATCATCCGCGAGGGGCAACCCATCGTGCTGCATCCGGTGTCGGATCACATCGAGTTCGAGGGAGAGATCGCGGTGGCGATGGGATCGCGGCTGTCGAAGGCCACATCGGAAGCGGAAGCGCGTGCCGCCATCGGGGGCATCGTGGCGCTCAACGACGTCACGGCGCGCGATCTGCAGAAAAGCGACGGGCAATGGGCGCGGGCCAAGGGCATGGACACGTTCTGTCCCGTGGGCGAGCCCGGCGCCGTGCCCGACGATCTCGAGAGTATCGAACTGATCACCCGCGTGAACGGCGAGGTGGCGCAGCGGGCCAGAGGTTCGGACATGGTGTTCAAGATCCCGTTCCTGCTGCAGTACATCTCGCAGTATCTCACGCTCGAAGCGGGTGATCTCGTGGCCACCGGCACTCCTGCTGGGACGAAGCGCATCAACGCGGGTGACGTGGTCGAAGTGGAGCTGGTCGGTATCAGTCGGGTCTCCAACCCTGTCGTGGCCGGCACCGCGTGATCGTTCCACGATTTCCTGACTCACCGCTCTCCGCAGGCACACCCTGCGGAAAACCGGGTATCTTTCTTTGATGACACCGCCTCTCCCTCCTGAGTCGTCCCGCGATGGTGGCGGTCCGCCGCACCAGTCGGTGCCCTCGGGTGGGGAGGCGCGTACGTCCAGGCAGGGGCAGGAAGGCGCGCAGAGAACCGGACGGATCAGCGCGCGGGCCCGGGCAGGAGGTATGCAACGGGAGCGACGTTCACCCAAGGCGTTGGCCATCGCGATCGGTGTCCACCTGCTGGTGGCGGCCGTTCTCGTGCAGTGGCTCACCTTCGGTCATGGTCTGCCGTCGTGGATGCAATTCGGCGACCGGGAAGATCAGCGCGAAGAGCGGCTCACCTACGTGGAGACGCCCGAATCCCGCCGACCTGTCGCCCAGGTGCCGACCACCCGGCCGGCCACGCCGACCCCGGCCCGGGCTCCGGAGCCCACCGGTCCGGCCGCCGGTACGCCCTCGATTCCCGTGATACCCTCGGCTCCGCGGGACACGGGGCGTGGGGCGCCCCCGGGCAATGGCGTCGGGGCGCTCGATCCCAATGTCCGGGGTGTCCGCCCCGGGTATGAGGATCCGCGGGTATGGCGCGGATTCGGCGGCGGTGGAAGCGGCGGTGCGGGCAACGGCGCCGTGGCACGTGGCGATCGCGCCGATGGCCTGGACAGCATCATGGCCAACGCGATCATGGCCGCGCGCGACTCGCTCGATTCACTCGCCCGTGCGCAGGGGCGTTACGGGCGGGCGCCCGGTGACTGGACCAAAACCGACAAGGACGGCAACAAGTGGGGCTGGGATCAGCAGGGCATCCGCCTGGGCAAGGTCATGATCCCCAACGCCTTGCTGGCGCTCCTGCCGCTCAATTCCGCCACTGCCGCGAACATGTCCGGCAACATGTCGCGGATGGATGCCGATCGGCGTCTCGCGGCATCGCGGGAAGACATCCAGCGCATGTCGGAACGGACGATGGGTGAAGCCGAGTTCCGACGCGTGGTGCGTGAGATGGACAAGCGTCGTGACACCGAACGGCGCGAACGGTTGCGCGCGCCGAGTGCGAGTATTGCCGCGCCGGTGAAGACACCCGACAAGAGTTCGGAGAAGAGCAGCGATCGGTAGTGCTGCGCAGTTCAGGGTTCTGGGTTTGGGGTTTGGAGTGGAACAGCCGGGTCGTGGGTCACGGGTGACGCGGCACGCGGTCCCGCGACCCGTCACCCACGACCCGGCTGTTCACCCCCCAACCCCAAACCCCAAACCCATCACCCGTTCTTCAGATACCGCACCGCCGCGGCAATGCGCGCCAGTGAGCGCTCCCGGCCGACGTACTGCAGCACGTCGAAGATGCCCGGGCTCACCGTGAGCCCCACCAGCGCCACACGCAGCGGCTGGAAGATCTTTCCGCCGGAGATTCCACGCTCTTCGGCGAGTGCGCGCAACGCCTCCTCCATCGCGGCCGGCTCCCATGTGGAGACCGCGGCCAGGCGGTCGTGAGTGGCCTCGAGGATATCCGCGGTGGCCGCGGCGTCGCGCCACTGCTTGCTCACGGCATCGGCGTCGTACTCCACGAACTCCGTGAAGAACGGCTTCGCCTGATCCACGATTTCGTCGAGCAGCCGCGCGCGCACGCGAAGCAGTTCGAGCACACCGCAGAACCACTCGTGACGCGCCCGCAGATCGTCCGCCGAGGCGAGGCCGGCCTTCTCCATCAGCGGCGTCATCAGCGCCGCCAGTTCGTCGATGGGAATGAGCGCCAGATGCTGGCCGTTCATCCACTCCAGCTTCTTGGTGTCGAACACCGCGGCTTTCTTCTGCAGACCTTCCACGCGGAATTTTTCGATCAACTGCGGCAGCGTCATCACTTCGACATCGTCGCCCGTGGACCAGCCCAGCAGCGCGAGGAAATTGAGCATCGCCTGCGGCAGCAATCCCTGATGCTGATAGTCGCCAACCGCCGTCGCGCCATGACGCTTCGACAGCTTCTTGCCGTCGGTGCCATGAATCATCGGCACATGCCCGAACTGCGGCACCGTCGCGCTCAGCGCCCGGTACAGCAGGATCTGCTTGGGCGTATTCGAGATGTGATCGTCGCCCCGCATGACCAGCGTGATCCCCATGGCGATGTCGTCGGACACGACGGCCATGTTATACACCGGCGTGCCGTCGGAGCGCAGGATCACGAAATCTTCGATGTCCTTGTTCGGAAACGCGATGCGCCCGTGCACGAGATCGTCCCACTCCGTCGTGCCCTCGGGCACACGAAAGCGGATCGCATAGGGCTCATGACGGGCGAGCCGCTCGGCGATTTCCGCGTCGCTCAGATCGGCCAGGGCCCGATCGAAACGGAAGGCCTCACCACGCGCCTCGGCTTCGGCGCGCAGCCGCTCGATTTCCGCGGCGGGGGTGAAGTCGCGGTACGCCGCGCCCGACTCCAGGAGCCGGTGCGCGTCGGCATGGTGCCGCTGCACGTTCGCGCCCTGATAGACGACGTCCTCGTCCCAGGTGAGCCCCAGCCATTCGAGCCCCTCGAAGATGGCGCGGGTGCTCTCGTCGGTGCTGCGCTGACGATCGGTGTCCTCGATGCGCAGGAGGAAGTCGCCGTCGAACTTCTTCGCATACAGCCAGTTGAAGAGCGCTGTGCGAGCTCCGCCGACGTGCAGGAAGCCCGTGGGCGAGGGGGCGAAACGGACGCGCGGACGCGATGCGGGAATCACTGACGCCATATCTGTCACCGACCGGTGGTCGTCGGAAGTGCCATAAAACACACGCGGGCCCGCCGGTCATCCGGCGGGCCCGCGGAACGGAGAGAGCGGGATTCGAACCCGCGATACAGGTTGACCCCGTATGCCGGTTTAGCAAACCGGTGCCTTCAGCCTCTCGGCCATCTCTCCAGACCCCTACGAAGTCGCCTATCACGTTGCAGAACAACATGTTACGCAGTCTTCGCCGACACCGCCCGCGGAGGCCGTGGAACAACGCCGGAGCGGCAATGTAGTCACCAAGATGCCACCGAGGCAATGGTCGCACGTCCTTCCCTGAACCATATACGGAGTCCCCATGGCCAAGACTGCATCGAAGCCCCCATTTCCCACGCGCGTCGACCTTTCCGTCGAGACCCGGTCCGCCATGGGGGTATTGCTCAACCACCGCCTGGCCGATTTCCTCGATCTCGAACGGCAGGCCAAGCATGCCCACTGGAATGTGAAGGGCATCCATTTCGAACAGTTGCACGAGTTGTTCGATCAGGTGGCCGCCCTGGCCGTGACATGGTCCGACGATCTCGCCGAGCGCGCGGTGCAGCTGGGATGTGTGGCCGAGGGCTCGGTGCAGACGATCGCCGAACGCAGCCAGTTGCCGGAGTGCCCGGTGAATGTCGAGACGCCCACGGAGTGGGTGCAGGTCGTGGCCGATGCACTGGCGGCCTGCGCCAACGCGGCGCGGGAAGACATCAATGCCGCCGACGATGCCGATGACGCGATCACCGCCGACCTGCTCACCCGCATCACCGGTGAAGCCGACAAGCAGCTCTGGTTCGTCGAGGCGCATCTCGAGAAGCAGTCCTGAAGCGGGTACCAGAAAAAACGACGGCCGCGCAGATGCGCGGCCGTCGTCGTTTGTGGAACAACCGTACGGTGCGAGCGTCGCCGCTCAGTGCCCCGCCAACGAAGAATCGCGTCGGGCCTTGAACTCGGTGCCTGGCTTCCAGGTGGGCCAGGTCGACGCGTTCAGTACCCGATAGCCCACGTCGAGCAATGCCCGGGCATCCACCACCGCACCGCTCAGATCCCAGTCGGGTTTGATCTCGTCGCTGGGCTTGTGATAGTCACGCGCCGTGTACTCCTCGCGTTTGCTCATGCCGTACGTGGAGTCCTTGCCGATGAATTGCACGCCCGCCTCGGTGTAGAGCGCGGGCACACCCTGCTTGGCAAACTCGAAATGATCGGAACGATAGAAGAAACCCTTCTCCGGTTCCTGGTCCGGTTGAATGGTGCGACCCGCGGGACGCAGGACATCGGCGAGGACGTCATCGAGTGTGCTGTTGCCATAGCCGATCACCGTGAGGTCCTTCGTGCGTCCCCACTGATTGAACCCGTCCATGTTGATGTTGGCGAGCACCTTGGAGAGTGGCACCGGCGGCTGCGCGGCGAAGTAGCGGGCACCGAGCAGCCCTTTCTCTTCGGCCGTGAGCGCCACGAACATCACCGAACGGGGAGGCTTCGTGGCAAGCGCGGTGAAGCCCTTCGCAATGGATAGCAGCTCCGCGATGCCCGACGCGTTATCGAGGGCACCGTTGTAGATCTGGTCGCCGGCAATCGTGGTGTCGCGTCCCAGGTGATCCCAGTGCGCCGAGTAGATGACGTATTCGTCACGTCGGGCCGCGTCGGCACCGGGCAGCGTGGCCACGACGTTGCGGGACTGTACCGTGCGCGTTTCGTTGCGCAGATGAATGCGCGCCGACGCTCCGAGGGGAACGGGTGTGAAGTCCTTGCGACGCGCGGCGGCTTTGAGTGTCGCGAAGTCCTTGCCCACCGCCTTGAACAGCTCCTCGGCCTTCGGTTGCGTGATCCAGCCTTCGATCTTCACGCGCCCCGCATTGCCATCAGGGGCTTTGATGTCGAAGTTCTCGCGCGACCAGCTTCCGCTCACCACCTCGTACGGATAACCGGCCGGTCCCGTCTCATGAATGATGATCGCACCGGCCGCACCCTTGGCCGAGGCGATTTCGTACTTGTAGGTCCAGCGCCCGTAATACGTCATGGCGCTGCCCTTGAACATGGCGTTGTCGAGCTTCGTGCTGTCCGCGGGGTCCGGAACGGCCGGATCGTTGATCAGCATGACGAGCACCTTGCCCTTCACGTCGACGTTCTTGTAGTCGTTCCATCCGTATTCGGGCGCGTCCACCCCGTAGCCCACGAACACCATCTCGGCGTTCACATCGACCACCGGTTGTTCGTGTCGGGAGATGGCCACGTAGTCGGAAGGGAACGAGAACGGAATCACCCGCGATCCGATGTGAAACGACATCTCCGGATGTGCGGTGAAGCCGAGCAGCGTCACGTTCTGCATGAACGAGCCATCGGGCATGCCGCCCGTGAGTCCGAGGTCGCGGAACTGCTGCTCGATGTAGCGCACCGTCTTCTCTTCGCCGGGCGTGGCCGGTGCACGTCCTTCGAGCGAGTCGTCGCTGAGGGCTTTCACGTGCGCCAGCAGACCCTCGACCGTGATCGCCGCGTAGGCGGGGGCAAGCGCCGGATCGGATGGGGCATCGGTGCTGGCGGACGCACCGGATCCGGAGTCACCGGCGCACGCCGCGAGTGTGGTGCTCAGGACGATGCCCAGCAGCAACGGAGCGCATGCCGAGCGCATCGGAGATCGAACGGGAGACATGGTGTGAGCGGGCTCGTGTGAAGGGCGGGAGCAGGAAACGCGCGCAGCGTGAGGCGATCAGCGTGGGGTGATCAGCGTGGGGTGATCAGCGTGCCGGCGCGGGAAAATCGAGTCGCCAGATCCGGCCGTTGGCACCGCCGATCCACACCGTGCGGTCGTGAGCGCTGATGCCGGTGGTCACCACGTTGGCGATGGTGGTCCATTCGCGACCCGCTGACGTGGTATACGAAGCGCCGCCATAACTCACCGCCACGATGACGTCGGTGACATCGCGGTCCGCACCGGGCACGAGCGTCACGCCGGAGAGCGCGCCGGGCAGGGCCGGGCGATTGGTGAGTGACCAGGTGCGTCCACCGTCATTGGTGAGACCCACCACCTTGCTGGACGTATCGGTGCGCAGACGATCGATGTCCGCGGCCACGGCCACACCGCGCGTGCCGATGAACGACAGCCCGGTCAATCCGGCCACCTTGCCGCGCACGAACGGGGTTTCCATGGCCGTCCAATGCGCGCCGGCATCGGTGCTCTTGAAGAGGCGTGCTCCCGGGGCACCTGTGGCGATGTACACGGTGCGCGCATCGGCGTGCATGACGCACAGTCCGCTCGCAGCGAATGCACCTTCACTGGGCAGCGGCGCCGGGACGACATCACGTGACAGCAGCGACCACGTGTTGCCCCCGTTGGTGGTGCGCAGGATATGCGTGCCATCGGCGGTGGCATCACCGAAGACGATGCCCTGATCGTGCGTGCCGAAGGACATGCAGTCGTAGAACGCAGTGCTGTCGCGATTGATGAATTGCAGGGCCCAGGTGGTCCCCCCATCGACGGTGCGATAGATGCGCGAGGCGGGGCCGTTGCCGATGGACAGCACCCAGGCCGTATCGGCGTTGAGCGCGTGCACGTCCCGAAACTGCAGCGAATCGCCGGCGGGTGTCATGCGGCGTTGCCACGTCGCGCCGCCATCGAGCGTGCGGAGCACGGTCCCGCCGGGGCCCGATGCCCACACCACATTGGCGCTGGTGGCGTGGACGGCCTGGATGAGCTGCGTCACGCCACTCTGCTGCTCGGTAATGCGGGGGGCGCTGCCAGCGGCGGCCCGCTGCGCCTGCAAGGGAAGCGGAAGGGCTGCCAGCAGGAGACCGGCAACGCCGCGCAGGGTGTACGCGAGATGACGAACGGAGACCTTTTCAGTGATCATGCGCCAAGGTAGCTCCGTGGCGGCCGTCCGGTCAGAACGTGATGCGCAACGACGTCACCGGCCCCACGGACAGCGAGAAGCGTGAATCGCCGTCCGACGACTGACGCTGCAGGACCCCCCGCAATGGTCCTGCGTCGGCGGCAGGCGCGATGAGGTGGTCGGCGGCCAGCAGCCCCAGGAGACCACCCACACTTCCCAGTCCGAGCAGGGCCCGCTGCTCGCCGTCAGCCATGGCCGCCACACCCACGCCCATGAGCCCGCCGGCCAGCCCGCCGAGTTGTGCCAGTGTGCCGTCGGCATTGCTGCGGTCGGCCTGACGGACGAAGACGCGATCCGCCAGCAGCGCGCCGGCCAGGAGACCGGCGGTCGCCGCGCCGTAGGCCGCCCGGTCATTCCCCTTGTTGGCCGTGGCGCTGAAGCCGGCGGCCGTGAGCAACGCCGTGGTCATCACCATACTGGCATCGCCGGAGGTGACGTTGTAGCTCGCCAGCCGGGCATACCGCGGACCCAGCGCATATCCGAGTATGCCCGCGCCGATGCCGGCGCCGACCGCGGCTTTGCCTGGGCCCCGCAGGCTGTTGTCGGTGCGTTGGTAGATGTACTCCCCACCGGGATATTGCTCCCGAACCTCCACCGTACGGCCCTTGAAGACGCCGCTCGCGGCCGCGATGCCGACCGTGGTGACGGCGCCGAGGTCGGCGAACAACCCCGCACTGGCGGCTTCACCGTCGCTGAGCCCACGGGCCTGCAGATAACCGGCCACGGTCCCGCCGATGGCGCCGGCGAGCACGGCGGCGCCCCGTGCCGGCGCTCCGTCGGCGTCGGCAATGGCAGCGATCCCCAGGCCCACCACGGCACCGCGGGTTCCGCCGTGGGCCGAGCGCAGGGCCTGCGCGCGGGTGACCGTGCGGTTGCGGACCGTGCGCGCGGCCACGAAAAACGAGGCGCCCGCTGCCAGGAAGTACGCTCCGGCGGCCGAGGGACCCCCCTGATCGCTGAGCATCGCGGCCGCCGCCGGCCCATAGGCCGCGAGTCCGAGAAACG
This sequence comes from Gemmatimonas aurantiaca, assembly GCF_037190085.1. Taxonomy (NCBI): domain Bacteria; kingdom Pseudomonadati; phylum Gemmatimonadota; class Gemmatimonadia; order Gemmatimonadales; family Gemmatimonadaceae; genus Gemmatimonas; species Gemmatimonas aurantiaca. Next base: position 760,036 of record NZ_JBBCJO010000005.1, on the reverse strand, counting down.
TCTGATTGCGCACGAAGATGTTGCCGGCCGGCTGCGAGACCTCGAGACCGGTGGCCGCTCCCACGAGCCGGTCCTGACTGCGCCCCACGGCGAGCAGACCTGCGTCGACGCCCCGACGCAGGGTGCTCACGGCCGTCTCGTCGAGCGTGAAACGTGCGACGGTGGCATCCATGCGCTGCACGGCGAGCACGATGGTCCCGTTGTCGCCACGGTAGATGCGGGCTTCGCGGAAGGCGCCGGTCACGGGCCACACCGGCGCCGCAAGACCGAGGCGGGCGGCCAGTGTGGGCGTGATCGTCGTGATACGCCCCGCCGAATCGAACGGCACGGAGGTCTCGATGACCGGTGCCGATTGTGCGTCCAGCGGTGTGCTGAGCGACGGCGTCACCGATGCGGCAGCCAGCAATGCGCCGATGAAAAGCGCGGCGCGCCGGGAAGACCGGGAGCGGTGCGATGGCGGGGAATGGGTCATGCGGGACTCATTGGAGAATGGGAGTGCGGATGCGCCGGGAGCTGCTTCCGATATGCGCCGGGTGAAGGATCCGATTTCTACCAATATGCAACCGGTGCAGCACCCGCAAGTGAGCGTAGGTACATCTCGCAACTTGATCCCATGGGCCGTGGCGGGAAGCTATACGACATGCGGACACTCCGATGACGGACAGGATCGGCAGCAGCATCGACGACGTCGAGGCACTGGAACGGGTCGTTGGAAAGATGCCCGGCGCGATGCACCTCAAGGTCATCGATCATCTCGATGCAGGGGCCCTGCGTTGGATCGCCGCGGCTCCGTTGATGTTCGCCGGTTATGGGGACGCATGGAGTATCGATATGACACTCGGCGGCGGTACGGCCGGATTCGCACGTGCCGATGCACACCGATTGTGTCTGCCTGCGACGTTGCTCGATCGTCCCGCCACGATTCGTGCCGGCATGGCATTCGGTTCGCTGTTTCTGATCCCCGGTCTCGGGGAGACACTGCGTGTCAACGGTCGCGTGACGAGTGCCGATGCGAATGAGATCGTTGTCGCCGTTCATGAGTGTTACGGCCATTGTGCCAAGGCGCTCATCCGCTCGCAGTGGTGGGAGGCCGCTCCCATCGTCGATGCACCCGTCGATCGAACGTCGTTTATTGCCGCGAGCCGCTTCGTCGCGCTGGCGACGATCGATGCGGAAGGACGTGCGGACCTGAGTCCCAAAGGGGATCCCGCTGGCCGCATGGCTCGCCTCGAGGGTGACACCTTCTGGTTCGCGGACCGGCCGGGCAATCGACGCGTCGACAGCTTCCGCAACATTCTCGCACATCCGCATGTCGCGGCCGCCGTGCTGATTCCCGGTTCCGACCGGGTGATGTTTCTGCGGGGAATCGCGCAACTCACCACCGACGAAACGGCGCGGTCGCACTTCGTTGTGCAGGACCGGACACCGCTGCTCGCCGTGCGTGTGGAGACGAGTCACCTCGATCTGCACACCAGCGCCGCGCTCGCCCGTGCCCGACTCTGGCCGGTTGCGACCAAGACGCACGAGATCGAGCCGGCCAGGTTGTTCATGGAGCACATCAAGCAGAATCGCGAGCGTGGTTTCGCGGCGAAACTCGCGAGTGCCGCGCTCGCCGTGCCGGGTGCGAAGGCTCTCTTCAGAAAGGGCCTCGAGAAGGACTATCGGGACAATCTCTACTGACACCGACGTACGCCGGAACTATGTAGGCGGTGAAGCGAACCATGACGTGACAGACCCCTGATCCGCGGGATTCGCGAATCAGGGGTCCGTGAAAGCGGGGAGAGTGGGATTCGAACCCACGGAACCGTTGCCGGTTCGCCGGTTTTCAAGACCGGAGCCTTAAACCACTCGACCATCTCCCCTCATACACCACCCGTCGGTGGCAATACCGATAAACCTAGAATGCCGCGGGCCGGAGCGGGAGCGCTTTCCGTGGCCCGCACATCCCGCACATACCGTACATCGCTGCACGTCCCCGCACATCATCGTGCGCATCGGACATCGATGCGCCCTCACCCTCCGGTCATCCCCGCGGATACAGAATCATCTGCGTGGCCCGATAATGCGCGATGATCTTGCCGGTCTCCACATGGGTCACCTCGGCGTCCCACACCTGCGTCATGCGGCCGCCATGCACGAGGCGCGCCACGCAGGCCACCGTGCCGTCACGCGCGGTGCCGATGTGATTGGTCTTGAGTTCGATGGTCGTGAAACTCTCGGCACCCTCCGGCAAGTGCGCGACACATCCGAAGCCCGCCGCCGTATCGGCCAGCGAGACCACCGTGCCGGCGTGCAGATAGCCGTTCACGGCCATGAGATCGGGACGCAACGGGAGTTCGGCGTGCAGGGCATTCGGCACCAGCTTCGTGATGCGGATGCCGAGCAGACCGGGAAGTCCGCGCGTGACGCGGGCTTGCAGTTCGGCGAGATCGGGCATGTCCGGATAGTATCCGGAGCCCGATGGTGGCGGCATCCCCAGTCGGGACGTAGCGTTCGGCATGCCGCAACTTCGCAAGCCGTATCTGCTGTATCTGGGGGACGCGCAGCATCCCACCGATGCCAAGACCGCATGCGGTCTGCGCGACTGGTGCCCCGCCGATGTCGTGGGCGAATGGAGTCTTCCCACCGCCGCGGTGAGCGTGGGACTCCCGCGGTGCTCGCCCGCCGAAGCGGCGGCGCAGGGCGCGGGCAGTCTCGTCATCGGCATCGCGTCGGTGGGGGGCAAGGTCCCCGACAGCTGGTTGCCCGATCTCGAAGCCGCCATCGCGGCGGGCATGGATATCGTGAGCGGCATGCATACGCGGCTCACGTCGTTTTCCTCGCTGGTGGCGGCCGCGGCGCGCCATGGGGTGACGCTGCACGATGTCCGTCACAGCGATACCACCTTTCCCGCCGGCACCGGCCTCCCGCGACCGGGCCTGCGGGTGGCCACCGTGGGGACCGATTGTGCGCTGGGCAAGAAGTACACGGCCCTCGCCCTGACCCGCGCCCTCGAGGCCCGGGGGCAGAAGGCCACGTTTCGCGCCACCGGACAGACGGGCATCATGATCGCCGGCAGCGGCATCGCCATCGACGCCGTGGTGGCCGATTTCATCGCCGGCGCGGCCGAAGTGTTGTCGCCCGCCAACGATCCCGATCACTGGGATGTGATCGAAGGGCAGGGGTCGCTGTTTCACCCGGCCTACGCCGGCGTGACGCTCGGTCTGCTGCATGGCTCCCAGCCGGATTTTCTGGTGCTGTGCCATGACCCCACCCGCAAGACCATCGAATACCGCCCCGACTTTCCCATTCCGCCACTGCCCGTGGCCGCCGAGCAGTACCTGGTGAACGCCCGCGTGACGAACCGGAACGTGCGGCTGGCCGGGGTGAGTATCAATTCCTCCTCGCTGGACGACGGGGCCTGGGCGCGATACCGGGCGCAGGTGGAGCAGGAGATGGGCGTCCCGGTCTGCGACCCCCTGCGCGGGGGCATGGATCTGATCGTTTCCCGGTTACTTGGTGTATGATTTGGGTGCGGCCCCGAGGTCGCATCAGTCCCGTCCCTCTCAACACTGCCATGCGCTCCAACAATCCGATGCTTGCCCGGTTCGCCGATGCGACCCGTGCCACCGTCAACTCCGCGATCGCCGGTACCCGCTCCGATACCATGACGGTGTCGGGGACCGCCACCAAAGCCCTCATCCTGCTGGCGGTGCTCAGCTTCTCGGCGGCCCTGGTCTGGCAGAAGGTGGCGGCCGGGCGCACCGATCTCGTCATGCCGGCCATGCTGGTGGGCGGTATCGGTGGATTCATCGTGGCGCTCATCGCCACGTTCAAGCCGCAGACGGCACCTTATACGGCGCCCATCTACGCGGCACTCGAAGGCATTCTGCTCGGCGCCATCTCGGCGCTGTACAACGCCCGGTTCGCCGGCCTGCCGCAGCAGGCGGTGCTGCTCACCATCGGCGTGGCCGCCGGGGTGTTTGCGCTGTACCACTTCAAGGTGGTCCGGGCCACGGCCGGTTTTCGTCGCATGATGATCAGTGCGATGGTCGGCATCATGCTCTTCTATGTGGGCTCGATGGTGCTGGGCTTCTTCGGTGTGAACATCGGGTACTTCACGTCCAATGGCACCCTGGCCATCGTGATCAATCTGGTGATCGCCGGTGTGGCCGCGCTGAATCTCGTGCTCGACTTCGATCGCATCGAAGAGGGCGTGCGCATGGGCGCGCCGAAGACCATGGAGTGGTTCAGCGCGTTCGGCCTGCTGGTCACGCTCATCTGGCTCTATCTCGAGCTGCTGCGTCTGCTCTCGCGTTTGCAGGGACGCAACAACGACTGACGGGCGTCATGCCCTGATGCAGGCCGTGTCGTTTGTGTGCAGGCGTGGTCGCCGGAACACTCAGCGCGAACCGCTCCCGCATGCCGGCACCCGGAACCGTTGCAGGCGCGTGTAGGACGTGAGCGAATCCGTGCCCGTCACCACGTTCTGCACCGAGATCAGCGTGTCGTTGCGGAAAGCAAACACCGGCCGTGTGTCGGGCGCCAGCGGGATCTCCGCGTCCACACACTGCGCATGCAGCGGCCAGTTGACCAGCGACAGATACGCCTTGCCCGACACACTCCGGTCGCTCGGGCTGAAATCCACATGCACCATGGCCGTCGACGAATCGATGCGGGACAGCGCCGTGAGGATCGAGACCAGCAGCATCTGACTCGCCGGATCCCTGGCGTCGGCCAATGCGCGTTCGAGATCCTGCGGGACCCCGCGCCTGACCCGTGATGCGAGCTCGATGGAATCCGTGGCCGAACCCTGTGCATCCGTGCGATACATCCGGCGCGATCCGACCATGGCCACGATGGCACCACCGGTATGCAGGGCGGCCGCGGAGAACGGATAAGAAAACCTGACGCGCTGACCATTCGTGTAGTCGGGCGACACCGGCCCCATGACCTGACCGATGCTGTCGTTCAGCGTGGTCCGGAACATCGAATTGATCTGCATGGCGTCGTATGTGCCACCCAGCAGCGTGTCACCCACGGCACTGATCGTGAAGGGCGCACCGGGGAACCGCTTGATCAGCACGAGCTGACCGGTGCGGGTGTCGAACAGGGAAATCCTCCCCGTGCCCACATCGGAGACCACCAGCAGCGTGTCGCCGATCGTGGCCATGGCCCCGGGCGCCGAGAACTCACCGGGACCCCGTCCGCGCCGACCGATGCGGCGGACGAATCCGCCGTCGCGATCGAACTGCAACACGCTGGAGGAGCCGGCATCGGTGACGTAGATCGCGGCGCCATTCATCGCCACACCCGCCGGTTCGGCGATGAACGCATTGGCGCTGTCACGGAGCACCACCGAATCCAGCATGTCGACGGGAGACGGGAGCTGGACGATCTCTCCCTTCCGCACGGTGGTGCTTCCCGACTCCTCCGCCGCTCCACAGGCGAGCAGCAGCGCTGCCGCCGCGAGCGATGTGATGCTTCGATACGCCGGTTTCATGCGTTTACTTCGGCCACCCGGCCGTTGGAATCGCCGGCATGATACGCAACGCGTTCTTGTAGTAGATCTTCTTCAGCACCTCATCGGGAAGGTCGATGCCGTAGAGCTTCCAGAAGGCGTGGTAGTCGCGGTAGTAGTCGAAATAGTCATCCCGCGTTTCGAACACCCGCCAGTAGTACGGATACTCTTCCGGCTGATAGCTGTCCTTGCCGAAGAGCAGGCGATCCTGATACTTGATGAAGAAGTCGTGCGCCGCGCGCGGCTGGCGACCGATGTCGTACAGCACGGCGCCCATCTCGCCCAGCAGATTGGGCATCTCGTCGAACATCTTGCCCAGGCGACCGAGATCGTTGGCGTGCCAGCCCAGATGCGCGGTAACGAAGGTCGTCTTCGGATTGGCGCGGAAGAGACTGTCCCGCTCATTCATGAGCTGCTCGAAGCTCGGATACCGATCCTGCGGATACCGGCGTTCGGGAAAGAGCGAGAGCTCGAGCCAGCGTTCGTTGGTGTTGTCGACCTCGCGGAAGAACTCCTGTGGATCGGCCGTGTGCACGAACACCGGCAGCTTGAGGCGCGCGGCGGCTTCCCACACCGGCTTGAGTTCCGGGTCGTTGAGCTTGAGACGCGAGCCATCGGCCTTTTTCACCGTGAGTCCGAAGCTCTTGCTGATCTCACCCACCCCCACGGCGCCCGCCTTCGCATCGGCTTCGAGCTGCGCCACCGCTCTGGCCGCCCACTCCGGCGTGCCCACCCCGTTGAAGTTGATACCGGTGAGGAAGCGCACCCGGTCCTTCATCGTGGGCGTGTTCTTCACCAGCTCCACCCCACGCGTGAGCTGCTCACCCGACACGTTGTTGGCGACGATCATCAGGCGCACGTTGAGCGAGTCGAGCGACCGGCCCATGCGCTCGATGGCGTCGACACTGCCCAGCTGCCCCGACGGGTGCCCGTGAAAATCCACCACGGGAAACTTCGCTTTCATGTTCATCGCGCCCGGCACCTTGAGCGTGGACTTGGGGCGATAGTCCACGATACTCGGCGCCGGTTTCTCGGGCGCGAGGCAGGTACGGGGGCGCACTTCCGTCATGCCGGCGGGGCACTCCTCGCCCGGTTTGATCTGCGTGCCACCACGGAATCCCTGAGCGGCGAGCAGCGCCGGGAACGCCAGGGCGGTCAGCATCGCCCCACCAACGATGTCGCGTGAACGAGGCAGCGAATGCGGACGCGAACGCGGACGCGAGCGATGCAATGAGCAAGGCAGTGAACGACGCACGAAGACTCCTCCGATCCGGGTCACTTCTTGTCGCCGGCCGGCGGCAGCAGGAGCTGCTGCGCGGCCGTGTCCGCACCCGGTGTCACCGGAAGCGAAGGCTGACGGTCGAAGCCGAATACCTGTGCACGGCGCATGGCCGTGGCGATATCCTTGGACTGCTGATACACCGAGTCGGAGCGCGCCGTCTGTCCGAGTTGTGCGAGCGCTTCGGCCAGCGTGATGCCGCTGATGACGTAGAGATCGGGAATGCCGACCGAGGCATCGTCCACCCACCCGTTGCGCTTCGCGAGCGACTTGTTGGCGGTGAAGACCGTGTTCCAGAGCTCGTAGCTGCGCTTCACGTCCATGATGCCTTCACCCGGCACCATCATGATGTCCGGTGACGGCTCCACGGGCTTGTCCATGAGCTTCTTGGCCATGCCCTGCGTGACGACATACCGTTCGAGTCCGAGTTCGTACGGGTAGCCACCCGCGGTGCGGCTGAAGTAGATGGGCCGCTGCGGGAAGGCGTCACGGATCATGAAGTAGACGAGCTGATCGGACTTCATGAGCTGCGGTGTGCGCGGTTGCGCGACGATCTCCCCCTTGACGAACGCGGCGTTCTGCGGCGTCTGGATGGCCAGCGGCAGCGCGTCGGCTTCTTCGAACGTCATCTTCACCGGCGAACCCGTGGGCATCGTCGCGGTGATGTTGCGATAGAGCGCCGGCCCCTTGTCCGCTTCGTACGGTGATGGCGGACGACGGATGAGCTGTCTCACGTACCAGTCGGTGTTCAGCAGCGAGGTGTTGGCGACGATGACATCCTTGCGGATGCCTTCCACTTCCTGCGCATACCACAGCGGGAAGGTGTCGTTGTCGCCCACGGTGATGAGGATGCCATAGGGCTCAACCGAATTGAGCAGATCATGGGCGAAGTCGCCTGTGTCGGTCTGACCGGCACGCGAGGCCTGGGTCCAGTTGCCGAAGAGCGGGATGAACGCCACCGCGAGCAGCGGCGAGGCCAGAGCGAAGCTGCGCGGACGCGGCTCCAGCACGGTCTCCTTGCCCAGACGCACTTCGTCGGAGCCGAAAAGCGTGGCGACCGTCTCCCACAGATAGAACATGCCCAACGCGGCCCACACGCTGAGCGCCGAGAAACTCCAGAGATAGAAGTAGTCACGGTCGCGCACTTCACGGGGGACCGAGTCCCCCAGCTCCGGTGCCTGCGAATGCCCGTACTTGAAATTGAGATAGAAGATGAGCCCCAGGGTCATCGTGAACACCAGGGGGCCGAAGAACCAGAAACTTCGTCGGTCCTTCTTGTAGTGCATCCATCCACCGAGCAGGACGAGGATGAAGTAGAAGACGGCGAGACCGTTCTGTGCGCCAGGGCTTTCGTTGTAGGCGTCGCGCAGCCACTGCCACTTGAAGTACATCCAGTACATCCCGAGCTGCGCGGTGAACGGCGCCTGGCGTTCACCGAGTTCGGGCTTGCCGTACTGACCGCGATTGAAGTTGTACATGAAGCGGTCGTACGTGAGCTGACTGAACGTGCACTCCGCCTTGAGTTCGGTGGCGCATCCCGTGGGTTCGCCTTCGTTGATGGCGGGGAAATGCGCCGCGCGAATGGGTTGCGTGGCGAACGGCGTGAGGCCGAATCCGAGCGCCACGGCGCAGGCCACGAGCAGCTTCCAGCGGAGCACCGTCTGCGGACGGCGGATGAGCACCGCCACACCCACGGCGGGCACGGCCAGCATGCCGGCCATGTGGTTGGTGTATCCGAGGCCGCAGAGATAGGCGATCAGCACCAGCAGACGATCGGCCACGGGGCCTTCGGGATCGTCGCACCAGCGTACGGTGAGCCAGCAGATGAAGGCCAGGCCGACGAGCGAGACGGTGTAGACCTTCTCATTGACGACGGACTGGTTCCACACCGTGAACGCCGTGGCGCCGATGAGCACGGCCAGCGACCCACCCACGATGCGCTGCCAGCGGCGCGGCATCCACTGCACGAGTACGCGTTCGGTGACGAGGAACCAGAACGCCGCCGAGACGGCACTGGAGAGCGCCGCCAGCACGTTGATGCGCATGGCCACCGTGGGTGCGATGGGCAGGATGCTGAACACCCGGCCGATCAGCACGAAGAACGGATTGCCTGGAGGATGGGGCAGGCCGAGCACGTAGGCGGCGGCGATGTACTCGCTGGTATCCCACATGGACGTCGTGGGGGCGAGGGTGACCACGTAGAGCAGGAAGGTCACCAGCCCCGCGATGGCGGCGGCCAGATAGGACGGGCGGTAGTCGAGGTCGGCGGCACTGGAGCGCGGCGCGCTCGTGGTGCGGGCCGTCGCCTGGGTGGCGGTGGCTGCGACGTTCATGAACCAGGACGGAGGGTGTGGCACCCGGAACCGGAGGCGGGCCCGGGCTTTGGCAATCCTGAAAGTTCGCCGGGGGAAGGGGAGGGCACAACCGGAGCGGACTCCTTCCCAGCCAGTCGTTCTCGCTTCGGGAATCGAGGACAGAACGGCGGGATTGTCTGGTGGGTCCTGGGGCGCCATCTTTGCTTGTGTAGCCATTTTGTAGCCATCATGTAGCGATGTGTCCCATGTCCTCTCGCAGTGTTACCTATCGCGATCTCCGGAACACACCCGGCCGTGTCTATGAGCGACTCGCCGAGGGCGAACCGCTCACCCTCGTCGCGGATGGCGAGGCGAAGGCACTGCTCATTCCTGTCGACGATGGCGATGTGGAGACCGTGAAGGCCGCATGGCAACGGGGGCGGGCGCTGCTGGCCTTGCAGCGTCTGCAGGCGAAGTCCCGTGTCGAGGGAACGAGCCGGCTGAGCCGCACGCAGATCGATGCCGAAATCGCGCTCGCCCGAAAGGAGCGACGGGCTACGGAACGCTGAACCGGCGACAATCCATGCGTGTGGTGCTCGACGCCAATGTGCTCGTCTCGGCCATGGTGACTGGCGGTGGCGCTCCGGATGAAGTGGTGCAATCGATTCTTCGAGGCGATCTGCATCTGCTAATCGATTCCCGCATCATGGCGGAATACGATGAGGTCACATCGCGACCTTCTTTCGGATTTGACGCGAAGGAACGGCGTATGCTGTTGGACGTGCTCGATACCATCGCCGAGCCTGTGATCGCACGGCCGCATCACGTCGCATTGCCGGACCCCGACGATCTTCCGTTCGTGGAGGTCGCGATCAGTGGGCGTGCCGATGTGCTCATCACGGGCAACATCAGACATTTCATTGACGCGCGTCCGTATGGAGTAGTGGCGCGGACGCCCCGGCAGATCATGGATCGCTTGCGGCGGCCCAAGTATCCCTGACGAATACTTCCGAATGACTCAACGATGCCGAAGCGGAAACGCCCGCACCATCTGCCCTCGATCGTCGTCGGTCCACACGCCGAAGACGGTGTCGGCGGTGACGATTTTCGGACGGAAGGCCGTCGGGATCGCGATCGCAGCGATGGGCGCCTCCGTATCGGGTCGCATGACGTGCCACTGTTCGGTGTGGCCGCGACTGCGCGCAGCCTGATCGAGCCCATCGGTGCCGGTGGGGTAGGCGCGCACCCAGATGTCCCCGGATTCCGCCATGAGCATGGTGGCGATGGGCGGCTTCACGGTGGGAGTGACTGGCAGCGATACCGACGGCACGAGTGACGTGGCATATCGTGGCTCTTCGGCGATCCAGGCCGTGCGCGTGCTGTCGTACCGTTGCAAATCGGCAGTGGTCACGTGCATGGATGGCAAATTCCATGTGATGTCGCGCGGCGCGGATGTCCCTGCAAAGAAACGCACGGTGCTTCCACCCATCGTACTCAGAGCCACGACGCCATCGTGTACGGCCACCGCGGGACTGCCCGACCACGGAATGGAGAGCATGGCCGGTTGACCGTCCACCTGCGTACGGTAGCGCGTGAGGCCTGCATAGCGCGCCACCGGTTGCGTGTCCGCTCCCGATCGCCACAGCAACTCGTGTTGCTGACCAAGCCAACCCGTGGAATCGAGAGGCAGGGGACTTCTGCGCAGCCACAGCGACCGCATACAGTCCTGTCGGTCGATCGCGATGGGCGTTTCATTGGTGCCCGCTGCAGGTGGCACCGTGACACTTCGCGCGAATGCACCTTTCGGATCGAGCAGGGAGAGACGACCTGCCTGAAAGACCGCGATGGAATCGCCGGTGCATACGCCCACGTCTCGGGCAAATCGGAATTCGCCGGGACCATCTCCACGGCGACCCGTGATCGATGTGACCTGGCGCGCGACATCGACGATGCGCACCTCGCTCGCTCCCACGTCCATGATCACGAACCGTCCATCGGACAGACGCGCCATGCCACCGAGGTGCGCGATCGGATGTGGGGAGTTGTCTGCCGGCGCATCGATGTCGGTAACGGCGAGCGTGTCGAGCGTCCACGTGGGTATGGTGGATCGAACCGTTTCCGATGACGTGCGCTCGCGCTGGCAGGCCATGAGCAACAGCGCCGGCCAGCAGGCGAAGAACGCACGGCGAATGCGCATCGTCATTCCTTCCGACGCGATACTTCCCGTGCATATCGCCGCTCGGCCCGCGCAAAGATCCAGCGGCCAGGGCGGCTGCTCCAGAAGTGCCCCTCGATCCGCTGCGCCAGGGTCACCCGCACAGGCCGCGTGGCCCAGAATGCGATCGAGATGCCCACGCAGACCGTGCCCAGGATCAGCGTGAGCGCGCCGGTGCCCGTGAAACGCCGCACACCGCCGGTCCCCTGTTCACTGAGCCACCACAGGGCGATCGGCCAGCTCGCGCCGCCGGTGAAGCCGGCGATGGCGGCGAACCAGCGGCGACGGATATTGCGCCGTCGTTCCGCGGGATCGCTCATGAGCTGTTCCCGCGCGGTGCGGATCTCGTCGCCGATGGCCGTGAACGCGGTCTGCACGTCCTGCACGGTGAACCCGCGTCGCACGGCATAACGCACCCGGTCGAACACGTGGATCACCACGGTGATGCTCACGGTGAGAAACAGGATGCTGACGAGCAGATCCAGCGCAGGATCGGCCTGCGGTCTGGCCGCCCAGTAGGCGACGAGCAGCAGGACGAGCGTCAGCAGCGCCTGCAGCGACTGCGCGGTTTGCTGATGGAACAGCCGGAGCAACGGGGCGACTTCGCGTGTGCGCAACTGCAGATCGCCGATGGCCTCGGCGAGGGCTTCCGCCGTGGTGAACCGCTCGCCGCGCTCCTTGGCCAGGCACCGCGAGACAATGGCGTCGAATTTCTCCGGGAATCCCGCGCGCACGGAGCCGATGGACGGCGCGGCCTCCGTCAGGTGCATCATGAGCAGCTTGTGTGCGCTCGGCGCCACGAACGGCGGTCGACCGGTGGCGGCGAAGAACCCCACGCAGCCGAGTGAATACACGTCGCTCCGGCCATCCACGTCTTCGGCGGCGGCCTGTTCGGGGCTCATGTACGTGGGCGTTCCGATGGACTGGCCGACTTCGGTGAGCGAGGTGGCCTGCTCCTTTCGCGCGATGCCAAAATCCATGATGAGCGTGCGTCCCGTGCCGCGCTCGATGATGAGATTGTCGGGCTTCACGTCGCGGTGCACGATACCGCGGCCGTGGGCATAACCCAGCGCCCAGGCGATGTCTTGCATGAGCCGGGCCACGTCCTGCGGATCGTACGGTCCCGTGCGTGCGATGCGCTGGACGAGCGTTTCTCCGTCCACGTACTGCATGACGATGGCGAGCAGATCGCCCCGCTCTTCGACCGCATGCACGTGGATGATGTTGGGATGCGACAGCGATCCGGCCAGCCGCGCCTCGCGCACGAACCGTTCGCGGAGGGTGGGCTGCACCGCCAGTTCGGGCGGCAGCACCTTGATGGCGACGGGCCGGTCGAGCGAGAGATCCTGCGCGAGGTACACGGCACCCATGCCGCCGCGACCGAGTTCGCGAAGCACCGTGTAGCGGCCCGCGACCGCGCGTTCAAGGGAATCGCGCAGGGGGTCGGCTATTGGTGGTGCGGGCGGGACAGCGGGCGGCATGGCGGAGAAAGTGCGTGCTGGCGGGGAGGAGCGCCATGAGAATGACCGACGGGAAGTCGATCTCATGGCGTATCCGCCTCAATGCCGGAACAACCGCTCCCCCGTGAACACCATCGCGATGCCATGTTCGTTCGCGGCGGCGATCACCTCGGCGTCGCGCACGGAACCGCCCGGCTGCACGATGGCCGTCACACCCGCGGCGGCGGCCTGATCGATGCCATCACGGAAGGGGAAGAAGGCGTCTGAGCCGAGTGCGGAACCGGCGGTGGCGTGGCCGATGGTCGTGGCTTTGTGCACGGCTACGAAGCTCGCGTCCACCCGGCTCATCTGACCGGCGCCGATGCCGATGGTCGCACCATCGCGCACCAGCACGATGGCGTTGGACTTCACGCTGGCCACCGACTTCCACGCGAACAGCAGATCGCGCTGCTCCTGCAACGTGGGCTGGCGCGACGACACCACCTGCCACTGTGCGGGCTCCGATGGCGCGGGCGCGCGATCCTGCACCAGCAGACCACCACGCACACGCTTGAGATCCATCGTCCCCGCCGGCCAGGTGGCTTTGCCTTCGAGCACCCGCAGATTCTTCTTGCGGCCGAGAATCTCCACCGCTTCGTCGGCGAACTTGGGCGCTACAATGCACTCCACGAACAAACTGGAGATGGCTTCCGCGGCGGCGATATCCACCGGCACCGAGAAGGCGATCACGCTGCCGAACGCACTCACCGGATCACATGCCAGCGCCTTGCGATACGCGTCGAGTGCATCGTTGCCCGTGGCGAGACCGCATGGCGTGGTGTGTTTGATGATCGCACACGCGGGCTGATCGCCGAACGGCTCGATGGCCAGCAGGGCGCCTTCGAGGTCGAGCAGGTTGTTGAACGACAGCTCCTTGCCACCCTTCTGCACGAGCGCGCCGAGTCCGGTGCCGGGCTTCTCCACGTAGAACGCCGCGCGCTGCTGCGGGTTCTCGCCGTACCGCAGCGTCTGCTGCTTCTCGAACGCCAGCGGATAGCGATCGGGAAACGGCTCACCACGCTGCTGCGCGAACCACTGCGCAATCGCCGCGTCGTATCCGCTCGTGTGCGCATACACTTTCTCGGCCAGCAGTTTGCGCAGCGACTGATCGTCACCGCCGGCTTCGATCACACCGAGCACTCTGGCGTAGTCGGCCGGGTCGACGATCACCCATACGGACGTGAAGTTCTTGGCGGCCGAACGCAGCATCGACGGTCCGCCGATATCGATGTTCTCGATGACTTCGTCCGGATGCACACCGGGCTTCGCGGCCGTCTCGCGGAACGGATAGAGATTCACCACCACGAGATCGATCGGACCGATACCATGCGCGGCGATGGCGTCCATGTGCTCGGGGAGATCGCGACGCGCGAGCAGACCGCCATGCACCACGGGATGCAGCGTCTTCACGCGTCCGTCGAGCATTTCCGGGAAGCCGGTGAGTTCACTCACGTCTTTCACGGCGAGGCCGGCATCGCGCAGCATGCGCGCCGTCCCCCCGGTGGACACGAGTTCCACGCCCCGGGCCGCGAGACCCTGGGCAAAGGGCAACAGACCCGACTTGTCGGAAACGGAGAGCAGCGCGCGCATGTATGAATATCCGGTCGAAGATCTCAGAAGGAACGAAACATAGGGAGCCGATCAGCGCGGAAAGAGTCGCGCCAGATCGGCTCCGAAGGCCGACGTGGATGCATCGTCGGCTCCATCGGGGGCCACGCTGAATCGCCAGTCGTGCGTGGCCATGTTCACGGGCACGGGCAGATGTCCATGCACACGATTGTCGTCGCCGAGCACGATCGCTCCCGATGCCACGGCGGCGGCACAGAGCGGCAGCAGACGATGTTCGATGCGCAGCACACGGGCGGCCAGTGACGCCACCGTATCGGCGGGCAGGACGGGCACGGGCCACTGCGCGACGATGGGACCACGATCGTAGTGCTCGTCGACGAAGTGCACGGTCACACCGGTCACGGTGGCGCCATGTTCGAGCACGGCCGCGTGAATGCGCTGGCCATACATGCCGGGACCGCCGAAGGCGGGCAGCAGCGCCGGGTGCACGTTGAGCAGACGACCGCGAAACGTCTGCACGACCGCGGCGGGAATGAGCTTGAGATAGCCCGCGAGGACGAGCAGTTCGGCGCCGGCATTCATCAACTGCGCCACGAGCGCTTCATCATCGGCGGGCACCTGCACCACGCCGGTGGTGATGCCGGACTGCCGGGCGCGGGCCAGCGCGCCCGCCGATGCCTTGTCGGAGGCGACGTAGACGATGGTGCCCGCCGATGCGCCGGGGCCCGCAAAATGATCGATCAGCGCCTGCAGATTGGAGCCGCCGCCGGATGCGAGTACGGCGATGCGGGTCGGCGACCGCTGCGGGGACTCCTGGGGAGACAATGTCGACGAAGCGGAGTCGGCGGCGGCGGTCATGGTCCCAAACTATCGATTCCGACGGGTCTGCTACAGGGGCCGCGCTGGAATGGGTCCGATTGCCGCGAGCGCGATCGTGATGGCTTCCAGCAACCGGTCGGCCAGGAATACACGCGGCTCGGATGACGATCGTGCGGTTTCGACATCGGCTGGTGGCGTTTCGATACCCGGCACGAGCACGCCCACACCGCCGACGGCGATCGCCGGCTGCACGTCTCGCCAGCGATCGCCGATATAACCGGACCGCGCGAGATCGAGCTGGTGTTCACGCGCGGCCTGTCGATACATGCCAAGTCCCGGCTTGCGGCAGTCACACGAGGCCGGAGTGGTGGCGGCATGCGGGCAGTGATAGGTGGCCAGCACCGTGGCCCCACCGGCGGCCAGCAGCGTCACCGTGCGATCGCGCACGGCCGCGTACTGGGCCTCGGTGATGAGTCCGCGGGCGATACCCGACTGATTGGTGATGATCACGACCGGCACCCCCGCGGCGTTCGCGCGCCGCACCGCGGCCACGGCATCGGGGAGCAGGGCCACGCGCTCCGCATCGGCCAGATAGTGCGCGTCGGCGATCAGCGTACCGTCTCGGTCGATGAAGAGCGCCGGGCGCGTGTCGCCGTGCATATCGTGATGCGTATCGCTGTGCGTATCGCTTCGCGTGCCTCTCTGTGTGCCGCTCATCGCCGCAGACTGAGCGGCAGCAGATGTTGCACGGTATCCGGCCGGGGACGTGGTGTGGTACTGTCACGTCGCGCACCGGAATTGCGTGCAGCGGAATCACGCGCCGCGGAATCCCGTCTCGCGGCTGCGCTGTCCACGCGCGGTGCCCGTGGTGTGGCGAAGTTGCGCGACGGCGATTTCACCGTACCCGAAAGACTGCGCACCTCGGCGGTCTGCACCCGGAACTGCGATTGCCAGGGCAGAGGCGACTCGAGTGTGACGAAGATTTCGTTGTACACCCGCTGCCGCGACATCTTGGGTGGGGGTGTCGTATCGACGGGCGCCGGCCGGATGCCGCGCGCCCGCGCGGTCTGTGCCGCCTGACGCTGGCGCTCCTGCGCGGCACGCTGCGCCGCGAACACACTGTCGCGGCGACGCTCCTGGGCGATGGAATCCCGCTTCGCGCGCGCCGCCTGACTGGTGTCGAGCTTCGCTTCCGCGGCCCTGGCGATGGAGTCGGCTTTCTGTTTGGCCGCCAGGGAGTCGGCCGTCGCTTTCTGGACGGCGGTCTGCACGCTTCGCACCGGCACACGCGAGGAATCGGCGCGCGTGACGACGATCATCTCGGGATCGAACTGGAAGTCGTTGGGATACGGCTTGTCGAAGACCAGTTTGAGCACGCGGTTCGTGTCCTGCACCGCCACCTCGGTGATGCGCAGTCCCACCGTATCGTGCGTGAACGCGTACAACTCCGCGCTCGCGGCCCGGGTGAGCGTCACGCGCGTGGCGTCCCAGAGTTCGAGCGGATCGAGATCGCGGTTGTTGTTGCGATCGGCAAAGGCACGCAGCAGATACGGCCCCGACGGCAGGTTGCGCAGTTCGAAGCGTCCCACCGAATCGGAGACGGCCTGATACACCGTGCTGTCGCTGGCCACGGCTTCCACCACCGCGCTGGCCATGCCCTTGCCGGCGAACCAGTCGAACGCCACACCGCTGATGCGCGTGTCGGGAATGGGGCCGCCCGTGGAGAACACGATGCGGATGATGGAGTCGATGCCGTTGTTGCGCAGATCCTGGATACCCGGCTTGATCTGCACCGAATACACCGTGTTGGGTTTCCACCCCTTCGACGGCCGGATCGTGATGCGGGTCCGTCCCCAGCTCACCCGCGCATCGCCACTCTTGGGACTGATGAAGACCAGGTCCGCGAGACTGGTGCCACCACCCCGTGGTGCTTCGGCGATGACTTCATCGAAACGCAGTTCCACCGTTTTGGGGACACCGCCCACCGAATTGGTGTCGGGTGTGATGCGCACGATGAGTGGCGGGGCGTTGTCCGGCGGGCCGCCGGGTGGCGCCGCCTGATTGGCGCAGGCGGCGCCGATGCCCAGCACCGCCACGAACGCCACCGCCAATGCGGATAACCGTCGGATCACGCGCCCAGCGCCTGCAGCTTGCCGCGCAACTGATCGGCGCGGCTGCGCCAATCGGCCGCCTTGGCCCGTTCCGCTTCCACCACGGCCGGCGGGGCCTTGGCCACGAACCCTTCGTTGGCCAGTCGGCCTTCGAGTGCCGTGAGCTGCTTCTCCAACTGCGAAAGCTCCGTCTGCAAACGCTGCTTCTCCTTGTCGAGGTCGATCATGCCGGCCAGCGGCACGACGACTTCGATACCCCCGGAGAGCAGCACCTGTGCCGAGGCGCCTCCCGGGTTGACATCGGCCAGGGTGACGCGGGCGCGCGCCAGCGACCCGATGGTCTCCAGCATCGCCCGCAGCCCGCCCTGCGCCGCGGCCGGTGCGACGAGCACCACGTCCACCCAGGCGCCGGGCTGCACATTGTACTCGGCGCGCACCTGGCGAATGGCCTGCACGGCCTCGCGGGCCTGCTCGAACACCGCGCCACTGCCAATGGCTTGTCCGGTGACATGGCCGCGCGCCACCGGCCACGCCGCCTGCGCGATGAAGGCGTTGGGCGGTGTCTGCGGCAATTTCTGCCACAGTTCTTCGGTGATGAACGGCACGATGGGTTGCAAGAGACGCAGGGCGCCGTCGAACGCATGGGCCAGCACGGCGCGGGCGACTTCCCGATCGGGCCCCGGTGTCGCCAGGCGCGGCTTGATGCTCTCGAGATACCAGTCGGCGAGCTCGTTCCACACGAAGCGGCGCGCGGCTTCGGCATACTCCGACAACCGCAGTCCGCGATACCGTTCGGCGTCGGTCCATGTCGTCAGATTGGCCGGACGGGCCGGACCGAGCGCGGCATCACAGTCGGCGATGGCCACGTCGAGCCGCTCCAGAATCCAGTGATCGGCGGCCGTGAGCACGGCCGGATCGAGGGTGGTCAGCGATGCCACCGGATCGCTGCCCACGCGGGAGAGCAGGAAACGTCCGATGTTCCAGAGCTTCGTGCAGAAATTGCGTCCGGGCGCGAACGACTTCTCGAGATCGGTGGGGTCCAGCATCACGTCCACACCGAGTCCGAGTCCGGCCACCATGGTCCAGCGCAGCGCATCGGCCCCATAGAGACGGACCACGTCGAGCGGATCGATGCCGTTGCCCAGCGACTTGGACATCTTGCGGTGCTGCATGTCGCGCACGGTGCCGTGCAGATACACCGTGTGGAACGGGGCCTTGCCCATGAACCAGCATCCGCTCATCACCATGCGCGCGACCCAGAAGAACAGGATCTCGGGCGCGGTGACGAGCACGTCGCCCGGATAGAACGCGCGCAGATCGGGCGTGTCGTCGGGCCAGCCCAGTGTGCTGAACGGCCACAGCCAGCTCGAGAACCACGTGTCGAGCACATCTTCGTCCTGCCGCACACTGCCGCCACAGGACGGGCAGGCCGTGACATCGGTGCGCGAAGCGATGGGTCCCTGTCCGCAGGCCGCGTTGCAGTACCACACCGGTACGCGGTGTCCCCACCAGATCTGACGCGAGATGTTCCAGTCGCGAATGCCTTCCAGCCAGTTGACGTACACCGCTTCCCATCGCTCGGGGAGAATGCGCAACTCGCCGGTGCGCAGTGCGGCCAGGGCCT
Organism: Gemmatimonas aurantiaca; assembly: GCF_037190085.1. NCBI lineage: Bacteria > Pseudomonadati > Gemmatimonadota > Gemmatimonadia > Gemmatimonadales > Gemmatimonadaceae > Gemmatimonas > Gemmatimonas aurantiaca. Next base: position 741,126 of record NZ_JBBCJO010000005.1, on the reverse strand, counting down.
TGTCGGCGAGCGGCTGCATGCGCACGAACCACTGATCGGAGAGACGCGGTTCGACGACGGTGTCACAGCGGTAGCAGTGACGCACACTGTGCTGATGGTTCTCGACCTTCACCAGCGCACCGGCCGCCTCGAGCAGCGCCACGATGGCTTTGCGCGCGGCAAACCGGTCGAGGCCGTTCAATTCGGCGGGCACGCGGCCGGCGGCGCCGTCCACCTCACGCACGATGCCTTCGGCGTCGATGATGACCGGCATGGCGAGGCCGTGGCGCTTGCCCACTTCGAAGTCGTTGGGGTCGTGCGCCGGTGTGATCTTCACCGCACCCGAACCGAACGACGGATCGGTGTAGCTGTCGCCGATGATCGGGATGCGCACGCCATTGAGCGGCAGCACGACTTCCTTGCCGATGAGCGCCTGATAGCGTTCGTCGTCGGGATTGACCGCCACCGCCACGTCACCCAGCATCGTCTCGGGACGCGTAGTGGCCACGACGATGCCCTGCGAGGGATCGTCGGCCAGCGCATACCGCAGGTGATAGAGCTTGCCGTTCGTTTCGGTGAACTCGGCTTCTTCATCGGACAGCGAGGTGCCGCAGCGCGGGCACCAGTGGATCACGCGATGACCCTTGTATACCAGGCCGTCTTCGAACAGCCGCACGAACGTTTCCCGCACCGCGCGCGAGAGCTCGGGGGAGAACGTGTAGGCCGTGCGCGTCCAGTCGGCGCTGGCGCCGATGGACTTGAGCTGATTGAGGATCTCGCCGCCGGTCTTGTCGACGAACTGTGCCACCCGCTGCACGAACGCGTCGCGTCCGAGATCGAAACGGGTCTGGCCTTCAGCCGCGAGCTGCTTCTCGACGACGTTCTGGGTGGCGATGCCGGCGTGATCGGTGCCGGGGACCCAGAGCGCTTCGTCGCCGGCCATGCGCCGCCAGCGGATGAGCACATCCTGCACGGTGTTGTTGAGACCGTGCCCCATGTGCAGCACCGCCGTCACGTTGGGCGGCGGAATCACGATCACGAAGGGCTCGTGCGTGGCGGCGCGGGCAGGGTCGGCGGTGAAGACGCCGTGCTCGGTCCAGCGGGGGTACCAGGCGGCCTCGGTGGAGGCCGCGTCGTACGTGGAGGGCAGCGAATTGGGGTCGGGCGAGGTCATCCATCAAAGATAACCACGCCCGACGGGATCGGATCAGTCGAGAGGGAGTCGCCGACTCAGTCGACGGCGTCGGCGTTGGCGGTGAGGGAGTTCAGCACCTGCTCCACGCCGGGCACGCCACGGGCAATGGTGAGCGCGTAGTCGATCTCGGCCGGTGCGGCGACCCAGCCGGTGAGCTCGATCTCTCCCGGCGAGACGGCGCCGATGTCGATGGCCCGGTGCGCCAGCATGGGATCGTTCTGGAACGCCTCCAGCACACGCTCCTCGAGCTCGTCGAGCGGCACGACCGGCGCCGATTCCGGATCCGGCGCCCCATCGGTCTCCGAGAGATACGGCGTGCTGCGGTAGAGCGAATTCCGGAGCCCCCGGCCGCTCCGGGATTCACTGCGCCGGGACCCGGCACGCCGGGATTCCGCCCGCCGCGGCGCCTGGTCGACGAGGTGCTCGGTGAGATGCAGGTGCGAGATGGACTCGGGGGCGAGTTCCGAATGGTCGTCGGGGAGTTCATCGAACGATTCGGACCGCCGGCCATCGGTGCGCCAGCCGTTCTGGCGATGCCGGCGGCGTGAGCGTTTGCCCTCGATGGCCTCGAGTCCACCGAGCTTGTCGGCGAGCAGCATGCCCATGGCGAGGCCGGCAAGGGCCCCCAGCGCGACCAGCACGATGCGGCCGGTCTTTCCCTGCCGCTCGGGGCGGCGACGATTCTGCATCTCGGACCTGTCTCCTGATTCCGGCCACATGTCTCGTCCATGTCTGGCACGACGGTGTCCAGCTTGGCGTAACTCGCTGTCGAAGGATAACTTCAGCGTCCCCGTGAAGGGAGCGCGCCGGGTGGGCGGATCGGGTATCCGCGCCCTGCGCCCGCATGTTCGCTGTCCCCCTCACTGTCCCCAACTCCGTTGGTTCCGATGATCGCCGGTCCGTCCTCCGCAGTGCCCGCCGACAACGCTCTGATTGTCCTCACGCTCCCCGATGGTTCCACGCGCGAGGTGCCCGCCGGCACCCTGGCGCGGGACGTGGTGGCGACGATCGGCACCCGGCTGCTGCAGGCGTCGCTGGCGGTGGCCGTGGATGGCGAGGTGCAGGACCTCATGACGCCGCTGCGCACGTCGGGCGCGTTCGTGGTCATCACCGACAAGGACCCGCGTGCGCTGGCCGTGCTGCGCCACTCGGGCGCGCACATCCTGGCCACGGCGGTGCGTCGCCTGCGCCCCGATGCGAAGATCGGGTTCGGTCCGGCCATCGACGATGGCTTCTACTACGACTTCGAAGTCGACAAGCCGTTCACGCCCGAGGATCTCGCGGCGTTCGAGGCGGAGATGAAGAAGGTCGTGGCCGAGAAGTATCCGTTCGTCCGTGCGGAAGTGTCGGTGGAAGAGGCGAAGAAGCTGTTCGTGGACGATCCGCTCAAGCTGGAACGTCTGGCCGATTTCGACGGCACCGACGAGATCATCTCCACGTACACCGACGGTCCGTTCATCGATCTGTGCCGCGGTCCGCACGTGCCGGACACGTCGTATCTCAAGCACTTCAAGCTGCTCAACACGGCGGGCGCGTACTGGCGCGGCGACGTGAAGCGTCAGATGCTGCAGCGCATCTACGCCACGGCCTTCTTCAAGAAGGACGAACTCGAGCAGCACCTGCACAATCTCGAGGAGGCGAAGAAGCGCGATCACCGGGTGCTCGGGAAATCGCTGGGCCTGTTCCAGCTCTTCCCGCACGCGCCGGGCGCCGCGTTCTGGACGCCGAAGGGCACGACGTTGTACAACACGCTCGAAGCCTTCGTGCGCGAGCGTCAGCAGGAGGCGTTCCTGGAGGTGAAGACGCCCCTGCTGTACAACAAGATGCTGTGGGAGCAGTCGGGGCACTGGGGCAAGTACAAGGAGAACATGTTCCTCGTGCTCGACAACGAGACGGGGGAGCACGACATGTCGCTCAAGCCGATGAACTGCCCGTCGCACTACGTGCTCTTCGGCTCGCACAAACATTCGTACCGCGAACTGCCGGTGCGGTACGTGACGTTCGATGTGCTGCACCGCAACGAGATTTCTGGGGCGTTGTCGGGACTCACGCGCGTGCGTCAGTTCTCCCAGGACGACTGCCATGTCTTCCTGCGCGAAGACCAGATCGCGAGCGAGGTGCACTTCCTTCTCGACTTCATCCTCGGCCACTACGACACGTTCGGTCTCACGGCGAAGCTCAAGTTCGCCACACGTCCGGAGCAGCGCATCGGCAGTGACGAGTTGTGGGATCGTGCCGAGGCGGGATTGCGCGCCGCACTCGAAGCCACGGGGCGTCCGTACGAGATGAAGGAGGGCGACGGGGCGTTCTACGGTCCCAAGATCGACTTCGATGTCACCGACTCCATCGGACGCGCCTGGCAGCTCGGCACGATCCAGCTGGACTACAACGCACCAGAGCGTTTCGATCTCACCTACACGGGTGAGGACAACGCGCCGCATCGTCCGGTGGTCATCCACCGCGCGGTGAGCGGATCGTTCGAGCGGTTCATCGCCATTCTGATCGAACACTTCGCGGGCGCGTTTCCGGTGTGGCTCTCACCGGAGCAGGTGCGCGTGATCCCGATCGCCATCGACTTCAACGCACACGCGCAGGCCCTGGTGGATCGCATGAAGGCGGCGGGCATCCGGGCCACGCTCGATGCGCGCAACGAAACGCTGAACTACCGGGTGCGCGAAGGCGAAGTGGAGAAGATCCCGTACATGTGTGTCATCGGACGGCGCGAAGCCGACGAGAACACGGTGGCGCTGCGCACCCGCGGGGCGGGGAAGAAACAGGAGATCCTCACGACGGACGCGTTCATCGCGCGGGTGCTCGACGAGGTGCGCACGCGGGCGCTCGTGCCGGCGTCGGGCGGCGCGGCGAATGCGGCCGCGACGGCTGACGCGAACGGTGCGACGGCGGAGGCCGGGGCGTGACGCCGGAGGCGCTGCTCGATCTGTTTCTGCTCTCACCGGTCGGCATCGTCGAAGTGGACGAGGACGGTACGGTGGAGGTGGCCAATCTGGCGGCGCGACGGTTGCTCACGCCTTTCACCCGCACCGGGACGCTCGACGATCTGTTCACCGCGCTGAGTGGCGTGGCGCCGGATCTCGCGGCCCGGGTGCGGGGATTCGACGGCCCGCGCGGTGTGGTGGTGGACAACATGGAACTGCTGGCGCCGGGCCAGCAGCTGGGTGTGTTCCTGTCGCTGGTGAAAGTGGCCACCGGGCGGATCGTCGCGGTGGCCACCGATGCCTCGGGGCTCGCCGCTGCACGGGGTGCGGTGTCGCGTCTGGAGCAGCGGCAGCGCGCCGTGGAAGAGGCGGTGCACGACTATGCGTTCTACACGCTCGATCGTGACGGGCTCATCGACAGCTGGAGCGTGGCCGCCGAACGGGTGCATCAGTGGGCGGCGTCGGGCATCATCGGTCAGAGCATGACGGCGCTGGTGGCTCCGGAGCAGGCCGGCGAGGGGTACCTCACCGACACGCTCTCACTCGCGGCGCGCAACGGCTGGTGCGAAGAAGAGGGGCACCGGCAGCGTCAGGACGGCACGACGTTCTGGGCCAGCACGGTGGTCACGGCGCTGCGCGATGCGTCCGGCGAGACGGTGGGCTTCTCGGTGATCACGCGCGATGTCTCGGAGCGGCGCAAACTCGAAGAGCAGTTGCGCGACGACGCGTCGAGCAACACCGACTACCTCACGGGAGTGTTTGCGCGCCGGGCCTTCTTCGATGTCGCGCAGTCGGAAGTGGCCCGCGCACGTCGTTACGGCCAGCCGCTCACCATGCTGCTGATCGACCCCGATCATTTCCGCGAACTCGTGGAGCAGTACGGCGAGGGGTTCGGCAACGAGTGGTTGCGCGCCATCGCCTGGGTGGGACGACAGGAGTCGCGTACCACGGACGTGGTGGGTCGTGTGGGCGGCGAAGCGTTTGCCGTGCTGCTGCCGAGCACGGAACTGAGCGGCGGTCTGGTGCTGGCCGAGCGTATCCGCGAACGCATGCAGCGTCATGTGTTCGGCGGCGACTACCAGGCCGTGCGGGCGACGCTCTCCATCGGCGTGGCCGACGTGACCGAATCGATCACGAGCGTGGATGGTCTGCTGTCCACCGCCGGCACGGCCGTGGAACGGGCGAGGCAAGCGGGAAGGAACCTGGTGGTAGGGTACGACGACTGAGAGTCCTCTGTGGGGGGCCGGGTTGGGAGGAACTACGGTTGCTGGAACTACGGGGGCTGGGGGAACGGGAGCTAGAAGAACGGGAGCTAGACCTACGGGAGCTAGACCTACGGGAGCTGGAAAAACGGGAGCTGGGACCTACGGGGGCTGGACCTACGGGGAACCACCGTACGACGGGGGCTGGAACCACGGGCAGACGACGGGAAATTCCGTCAAGTCCGTTGGTCCAGCCCCCGTGGTCGCAGTCCCGTAGGTCCAGCTTCCGTTCTTCTAGCTCCCGTTTCCCCAGCTCCCGTGGGTCCAGCTCCCGTAGGTCCAGCCCCCGTAGGTCCAGCCCCCGTAGTTCCAGCCCCCGTGTTCCCCGCCCCCACCTATCTGGCCGGCTGTCTCCTTGCTCCCGTCCAGATCACGATCGACCCACATCCGTTGCGGGTCTGGAATTCGATGGGGGTGCTGCCGGTGCCCGTGTACACTTCCATCGCGCGGACTTCGGTCTGGTTCACGACGTCGTCGATCACCCCGTTGGTGGCCGGCGTGTTCACGCCGTTCACGAACAGGGCGGGAATGCACTTGCCCGTGCCGGTCGTACCGCGCATGGTGACCTGATCGCGGCTGTTCTGACCCGGGTTGATGCTCACGCCCGGGGTGGAGCGCAGCACATCGGCGATCGTGCGCGCGTTGCGCTGCTCGAGGTAGGACTCGTCGTAGAAGTGTCCGAACCCGAGTTTGCGGCGCTGTTCGAAGGCCGCCATCTGACCGCTCCACTTGTCGGCCTGCACTTTCACGGTGTCCACCGTGGGTGTGACTGCGTCGAGGGAGATTTCGGTCATGGCGATCGTGTGGTCGACCACGTCCACGGCTACCCGGCGCGGCTGGAATCCGACGGCGCGCGCCTCGAGCATCCAGGTGCCGCCAGGCAGGCTGTCGAGCTGGAATTGCCCACCGCCGGTGGCGGCACCCTCCGCGCCATTGCCGGGCATCGATAGCCGGGCGCCCATGAGCGGCCGCCCGGCGGTGTCACGCACCACGCCGCGCAGTTTGCCGTCACCGCGCAGCAGCGTGGTCGACGCGCCACCGCTGCGGGCGACCACCCGTTCCGCCTGACCGATGTACATGTCGCGGATCAGCACACCATTGGTGGGCACCTGCAGTTCCACCACCCCGCTCGAATCGTTGCCGGCGTAGGCGCGGGTGGTGAGCATGGCGTCGGGCGGCAGTCCGCAGATGACGAAGGCGCCGGTGGGCGACGCGTCCGTGGTGCGCAATGGACGTCGGCGTTCCACGCCACTGGGCCCCACGTTGGTTTCCGTGTACTGCACGCGCACCCGCGCCGGGCCGCCCAGCGACTGGCCACGCGCCGAACGCACCTGACCGACGAACAGCCCCGTCGGCATCCCCGGACCCTGATCGCGGCACTTGGTGGCCCGGTAGGTCTGCGCCGACGGGAGGCCGAGCGGCAGCTCCACATTGCCGCTGGACGCGATGTTGACCGGCACGGCGAGACCATCGAGCCCGAGACGGTCGATCTGACTGTGGACGAGGCCCACCAGATAGATCCCCACCGGCAGGGAGTCCAGGGTGTAATAGCCCGCCGAATCGGCGGTGGCGGAACGGATCCTGGACGGATCGCTGGCCGAAACGAACTGCACCGTGGCCCCACTCAGCGGCGCGAATGCGAGGCTGTCGAACACCAGGCCACTGACCGTGGCCAGGGCCCGCGTGAGTGGCGCGGTGGCGGACGGCGCCGGCATCACCGGCTTGGGCGGCACCACCGGCGTTTCTTTCGGTGGAACGGGCGGTTTTTTCACCTGTGCGTCGATCGTGGCGACCGGCGTCAGCAGGGCGGCCGTCATGAGGGCGCGCACGGCGCCGCGGAGGAGAAGTCTGATCTGGATCGTCTGCATGGCACCCGTGCAAGACACTCGACGGAGAAGCTCGAATGATGCGCCGGCGATCGAACCTCTCGCCGGATCCACCCGGAAACACCGACGGTGGCGCATACCCGAAGTTTACGCCCCGGATCCGCCATCAGGCACCCGTGACACGCCCTGGAACGGCTCCGCATGCCACGGACTGGCAAAGAATTGCGGAGAAGGAGATCGGTCGCAACGGTCTCCCGCCGCTCGTGCGTACTGGATCATGCCATGTATGGCACGCAGATCCCGCCTCTCCCACCCAGGCGCCCCGATCATCCAATGCACCAACTCTCCCATCGCTTCGCCCGTCACGCCTTCGCCCTCTCCACGGTCCTGGCGACTGCGGTAACGAGCACGCCCGCGGTGTTGCACGCCCAACGTGCGTCGAAGGAACCCAACGTCGAATTCGAGATGATGACGTGGCCCGAGGTGAAGCAGGCCCTGGCCAGCGGCAAGACGACGGCGCTGTTCTACACCGGCGGCACCGAGCAGCGGGGTCCGCAGAACGTGAACGGCGGACACAATCTGATGGGCAAGGCCACGGTGAAGGCCATCGCGCTGAAGCTGGGGAATGCGATCGCGATGCCGGTGCTTCCGTACACGCCCAACAACGCCAGCGCCACGCTGCCGGGGACCATCGGGCTCACCCCCGATCTGCTCGCGGCCATCCTCGAGCGTATCAGTGAGCAGGCCATCACCACGGGCTTCCGGAACGTCGTGCTGATGGGTGACCATGGCGGCGGACAGCCCAACACCTATGTCGATGTCGCGAAGAAGCTGAGCGAGAAGTACGCGGCCCAGGGCATCAAGGTGGTGTACTGCGACGAAGTGTACAGCAAGGCCAACGACGACTTCAGCAAGTGGCTCGACGAGCAGAAACTTTCCGGCGGCGGCCACGCCAGCATCATCGACACATCGGAAATGCTCTACCTTGGCGGCGCCGACTGGGTGCGGCTCAAGGAACTGCCCAACGCCGAAGGGGATCCCATTCTGCCGCGCGGCCAGCGTCCCGATCCGAATGTGCCGCGCAAGAACAACGGCATCACCGGCGACGCGCGGAAGAGCACCAAGGAATTGGGCAAGAAGATCTTCGACATGAAGGTCGACTACGGCGTCCGGCAGATCCGCGCCCTGCTGGGCTCCTGATCGTCCACGTCGGGGACGGAGGCAGTGGGACCAGTGGAGCAGGGCGGTCGATGACCGCCCTGTTTCTGTAAGCGACACGGCCGGAAGCGGGGCCGGCGGGAGACACGGGCACTCCCGGCCGTCGCGATTAGTTAATTTCTGAGGCTGTTCCACTGGTGACCCACTGGTGTTCCACTTCTCCAGCCCCGACATGACCGACCTTTCCCGTCAGCCTGTGATCGTTGGTGCCGCCCGCACCCCCGTCGGACGGTACCTTGGAGGCCTTGCCTCCCTGTCCGCGCCCGAACTCGGCGCCATCGCGATCAAGGCCGCTCTGCAACGCAGCGGCGTCGACGCCAATGACGTGCAGGAAGTGATCATGGGCCACGTGCTGCAGGGCGGCACGGGACAGGCGCCCGCGCGTCAGGCCATGCTCAAAGCCGGTGTGCCCGCCACGGCATCGGCGCTGACGGTGAACAAGGTGTGCGGCTCCGGCCTCAAGGCCGTGATGCTGGCCGCGCAGGCCATCAAGGCCGGTGACGCGCAGGTCATCATCGCCGGGGGGCAGGAGAGCATGAGCAACGCCCCGCACTACGTGTACGGCATGCGCGGCGGGGTGAAGATCGGCGATCAGTCCATGGTCGACGGCATGATCAAGGACGGCCTGTGGTGCGGCACGTACGGTGTGCACATGGGCACCCACGCCGAATACACGGCGAGCAAGGCCCAGATCTCGCGCGAGGATCAGGATGCCTTCGCGGCGGCATCCCACCAGAAGGCCGTCGCCGCGCAGCAGGCCGGCAAGTTCACGGCGGAAATCGTCCCCGTCGAAATTCCCGGCAAGAAGGGACCGACCATCGTCGACACCGACGAAGGACCGCGCGCCGACACCACGGTCGATTCCCTGGGCAAGCTGCGTCCGGCGTTCCCGAGCAAGGGCGGCGACAACACGGCGCTGTCGGTGACGGCGGGCAATGCCTCCACGCTCAACGATGGTGCCGCTGCGGTGGTCGTGACCAGCGAGGCGTATGCCCGCGAACACAACCTGCCGATCCTCGCCCGCATCACCGGCTATGCCACCGGCGCCGGCGATCCGCGCGACTTGTTCTTCGCCCCGATCACGGCGGTGAAGAATCTGATGGCCAAGCAGGGCACCACCATCGGCGACTACGATCTCATCGAAGCCAACGAAGCGTTCGCCAGTCAGTCGCTGGCCGATGCGCGCGGCCTCGGCGTCGACGCGAGCCGCGTCAACGTGCATGGGGGCGCGATCGCACTGGGACATCCGTTGGGCGCCAGCGGCACACGCGTGCTCGTCACGCTGCTGCATGCGCTGGCCGACCGGAATGCCCGCACGGGCATCGCCACACTGTGCCTCGGCGGCGGTGATGCCGTGGCGCTGTCGGTGGAACGCGTTTCCTGAGTCATCGTTGACCACATCGCGCCCCGCGCGCGTCTTCGTTCAACTCGCGGCGTTCGCCGTGGGCTGGATCCTCGTGCAGGGGATCACGGAGTCGCTCGCGGGGCCGTTGGCGATGTGGGTGTCGCGAACGATCGGCGAACCGGTGCCACTGTATCCCTGGACCACGCTCGCCGGCGTGCTGGGTGGGTGCTGGGCGGGTTTCCATGTCGTCGCCCCGATCGGGACGCCGGAGATGTTCGGGGTCAGGCCGTGGGAGCAACCCCGGATCGCGACGTGGCTGGGATTGGACGCGTCCACATGGCAGTGGCGACGGTTGGGGCTTGGTCTTGCTCTGGGCACGGCGGCCATTGGCCTCACCGTGGTGCCACTCTGGATGATGGGCGCGCTGCGTTTCGAAGCGGTGCCGGCGTTGACCGATGCCCCCGTTGGCGATTCGTGGGGAGGCGCGGCGGTACGGCTGCTGGTGCTGTTGGCGCCGGCTGCGTTGTGGGAGGAGCTGGCGTTTCGCGGATTTCTGCATGCGGTGGCGCGGGATGCGGCCGGCGCACAGGTGGCGCGCTGGGCATCGAGCGTGGCGTTCGGGGCGGTGCATATCATGAACCCCGGTGCGGGCGTGCGCACGACGCTGATCGTGATGCTCGCCGGCTGGTGTCTGGTGCGTTTGCGTGAACAGGCGGGCGTGCCGGCGGCATGGCTGGCGCATCTCGCGTGGAACTGGATCATGGCGGCCGTGCTGCATGTGGCCGTCAGCGGACAACCGTTTTCGGCGCCGGGGTATCGGACGGTCCTGGACGGACCGGCATGGTTGTCCGGCGGAAGTTGGGGACCGGAGGGCGGCCTCATGGCCGCGCTCGTGCTGGGCGGTGGTGCCTGGCTCGGGTGGCGGAGGCGGGGGACGCACCGGGCCCACGAGGAAACAATTGCAGCAGGAACGACGGCAGGACTTACAGCAGGACCTACAGCGGCAGGACCTACATCATCTGCGTTCGTGAGGAGCTGAATCAGCATGTCGGAGTCGACGGGTGGATCCCAGCAGGGGGCCGTGCAGCGCGCGGCGGTGATCGGAGCGGGTCAGATGGGCAACGGCATCGCGCATGTCTTTGCCACGAGTGGCCATCAGGTCACGATGATCGATGTCAGTGCCGATGCCCTGACGCGCGGCCGCGATACCATCGCGAAGAATCTCGATCGCCAGGTGAAGAAGGGCGCGCTGGAAGCGTCGTTGGCGGAAGCCGCGCTGGGGCGTGTCGCGACCGCCACGTCGCTCGATGCGGTTGCGGGGGCGCAGATCGTGGTGGAAGCCGCCACTGAACGCACCGATCTCAAGTTCCGCATCTTCGAGGATCTCGATCGCCTGGCCGATGCCGGTGCGATCCTCGCCACCAACACCAGCTCCATCTCCATCACCGAGATCGCCGCGCGCACGAAGCGCCCGGAACTCGTCATCGGCATGCACTTCATGAATCCGGTGCCGGTGATGCAGCTCGTCGAAGTGATCCGCGGTCTGGCCACGAGTGACGACACCACGCAGCGGGTCATGGCGCTGTCGAAGGCGCTCGGCAAGACGCCGGTGGAGGTGAACGACTTCCCGGGCTTCGTGGCCAATCGCATTCTCATGCCCATGATCAACGAGGCCATCTACTGCGTGATGGAAGGGGTGGGCACCCCCGAAGCCATCGACACGGTGATGAAGCTCGGCATGAACCATCCCATGGGGCCGCTCACGCTGGCCGACTTCATCGGTCTCGACACCTGTCTGGCGATTCTCGAAGTGCTGCACGAAGGACTCGGCGATCCGAAGTACCGTCCGTGCCCGCTGCTCAGGAAGTACGTCGCCGCCGGCTGGTACGGCCGCAAGTCGGGCCGCGGTTTCTACCAGTACTGAGTCCCGCACAGAGTCGTTCGTCTGTCGCGAGTTCCCGCATCCATCCGGAATCTTCAACAAGCTTCAACATGTCGCTGCTCCACTTCAACGAAACCCAGCAGGAAATCCGCCGCCTCGCGCGCGACTATGCGCAGCGCGAACTCGTCCCCATGGCCGCCGAACGCGATCGTGAATCACGCTTCGATCGCAGCATGGTGGAGCAGATGGCGGCGCTGGGTTTCTTCGGCATGCTGATCCCCGAGCAGTACGATGGTCTGGGGCTCGATGCGCAGAGCTATCTGCTCGCGCTCGAAGAGATCGCGGTGGGTGATGCGTCGGCGGCGGTGTTGCTCAGCGTGCACAACTCGCTGCCCACGCAGATGATCCTCAACTTCGGCACGGAGGAGCAGCGTACCCGCTTTCTGCCGCCGATGGCGCGGGGCGAACTGCTCGGCGCGTTCTGTCTCTCCGAACCCGAAGCGGGGTCCGACGCGGCCTCGCTGCGCACGCAGGCGGTGCGCGACGGCGATGCCTGGGTGCTCAATGGCACCAAGGCGTGGGTGTCGCACGGTAACGAAGCCGGCGTGCTGCTCTGCATGGCGCGTACCGATACGCCCGAAGACCGCAAGGGAAGCAAGGGGATCTCGACGTTCATCCTGACGCCGGATCTGCCGGGCTTCCATCTCACGAAGAAGGAGAACAAGCTCGGCCTGCGCGCGTCCCCGACGCTGCAGATCGTGCTCGACAACTGTCGTGTGCCCGCCGACCGGCTCGTAGGTGAGGTCGGTCGCGGGCTCACCTATGCGCTCGGTTCACTCGATCACGGACGACTCGGGATCGCGTCGCAGGCCATCGGCATCGCCCGCGCGGCGCTCGAGGCCAGCACCCGGTACGTGGGCGAGCGCAAACAGTTCGGCAAGAATATCGGCGAGTTCCAGGCCATCCAGTTCAAGCTGGCGGACATGGCGACTCGCATCACCGCTGCCCGCACGCTGTTGCACACGGCGGCGGCCGCGAAGGAGCGCGGCGAGAAAGTCACGCGCTTCAGCAGCATGGCGAAACTCTTTGCAACGGAGACCGCCATGTGGGTCACCACCCAGGCCGTGCAGATCCATGGCGGCTACGGCTACGTGACCGATTACCCCGTCGAGCGGCACATGCGCGATGCGAAGGTGACCGAGATCTACGAAGGCACCTCGGAGATCCAGCGCGTCGTCATCGCGCGTGAAACCCTGGCTGCAGCCATTGCCAACGACGGATCACTTCCAGACTGATCCTCCGCAGGTGGGTCCTATGCATCATTTCGAAGTCATCGCCGAGATGGGTCATGAGCAGGTCGTCTTCTGCCATGACAAGGCATCCGGGTACCGCGGTATCATTGCCATTCACGACACGACTCTGGGTCCTGCGCTCGGCGGGACCCGTTTCTGGAACTATGCCACCGACGAAGCCGCGTTCATCGACGCGCTCCGTCTTTCCCGTGGCATGACATACAAGAACGCCGTTGCCGGCCTCAATCTGGGCGGTGGCAAGGCGGTGATCATCGGCGACAACAAGACGCCGCAGCGGGAGATGCTCTTCCGCGCGCACGGCCGTTTCGTCGATTCCCTCGGTGGCCGGTATGTCACCGCCGAGGACGTGGGCACGTCGGTCGAGGACATGGACTTCGTGCACATGGAGACCACCCATGTGGCCGGTATCGGCTCCAAGTCGGGTGATCCGTCGAGTGTGACGGCGCATGGGGTGTTCCGGGCGATCGAAGCCTCGGCGTTCCAGCGCTGGGGCAGCGACTCGCTCGAAAGACGCACCGTGGCGCTGCAGGGGCTGGGGCATGTGGGATACCACCTGTCCAAAGAACTGCATGCCGCGGGCGCGCAGCTCGTCGTGACGGACATCGACGCGGCGCGCATCCAGCGTGTGGTGGACGAGTGCGGTGCACGGGCCGTGGCGCTGAACGATATCTACGGCGTCGACGCGGACATCTTCACGCCCTGTGCGCTGGGTGGCGTGATCAACGACGACACGATTCCGCAGCTCAAGGTGGAGATCGTGGCGGGGGCCGCCAACAATCAGTTGCTCGAGGATCGTCATGGCGACGAACTCGAAGCGCGCGGCATCCTGTACGCGCCCGACTACGTGGCCAACGCCGGCGGGGTGATCAACGTGTACAGCGAACTGACCGGCTGGAGCCGGGACCGGGCGCTGCGCAAGGCCGACGAGATCTACGAGACCGTCCTCAGCGTCTTCCGGATGGCGAAAGACACCAGCATCCCCACCTATCAGGCGGCGGATCGTGTGGCGGAGCAGCGCATTCAAGCCGTGCGCGGTATGATCAGAACATGGCCGCAGTATCCCAACAAGGAATCCTGAGCGGGGCATCGACGACTATGGTGGACGTGGCACACCCGGGTGAACGCATTCCAATCGCGTCCGATCACGCCGGTTTCGAGCTGAAGGAGCGCCTGCGCACGGTGCTGACCGAGATGGGCTACACCGTCGACGACATCGGCACGCACAGCACGGCGAGCACCGACTATCCGGACTATGCTCACCCGCTGTCACAGCAGGTTTCGGACGGCGTGGTGGCGCGTGGCGTTCTGCTGTGCGGCACCGGATTGGGCATGTCCTATGTGGCCAACCGGTATCCGGGTGTGCGCGCGGCCGTCTCGTGGAGTCCCGAGATCGCCGCGCTTGCACGCAAACACAACGATGCGAACGTGCTGGTGCTGCCGGCCCGTTTCGTGTCCGATGAAGATGCCATCGCGATTCTGCGCACCTGGCTGGATACGCCGTTCGAAGGCGGCCGTCACGAAGGCCGGGTGGCGAAGATCGAACAGACCAACGAACACGGGGAGACTTCCCCGGGGAGAGGGGCATGAGTGCAGGAGCCAGCGCCCACTGGTCGCAGTGGGATCGCCTGCCGCCAGGCGATGCGCTGACCGCGGCTGATCCGGAGATCGCGCACCTCATCGAGGAGGAAATCCAGCGGCAGAGCGATGGACTCGAACTGATTGCCAGCGAGAATTTCGTATCGCCCGCGGTGATGGAGGCGATGGGATCGCCGTTGACCAACAAGTACGCCGAAGGCTTGCCGGGCAAGCGGTACTACGGCGGCTGCGAAGTGGTCGACAAAGTCGAACAACTCGCGATCGACCGGCTCAAGCAGCTCTTCGGCGCCGAGCACGCCAATGTGCAGGCGCACAGCGGAGCCTCGGCCAACGCGGCGGTCTTCCTCGCGTTCCTGAAGCCGGGGGACACGTTTCTGGGCATGGATCTGTCGCAGGGTGGACATCTCACCCACGGCTCGCCCGTGAACTTCTCGGGGCTGCTGTATCATGCGGTGTCGTACGGTGTCACCGACGAAGGACTGATCGACTACGATCACATGCGGGCACAGGCCCGTGCGCACAAGCCGAAGATGATCATTGCCGGCTACAGTGCGTATTCCCGCGTGATCGACTGGCAGGCGTTTGCCGACATCGCGAAGGAAGTGGGCGCGATCTTCATGGTGGACATGGCGCACTTCGCGGGGCTTGCGGCCACGGGGGTGTATCCGTCGCCGGTGCCGTACGCCGATGTGGTGACGAGCACGACACACAAGACGCTGCGCGGACCGCGTGGCGGCATCATTCTCTGCAAGGCGGAGCATGCGAAGGCCATCGACAAGGCTACGTTCCCGGGCATGCAGGGCGGACCGCTGGAGCATGTGATCGCGGCCAAGGCGGTCGCGTTCGGCGAGGCGCTCACCCCGGCATTCGTCGACTACAGCCGTCAGGTGGTGGCGAATGCGCAGGTGCTGGCCGGTGCCCTCGTGGAGCGGGGATATCACATCGTGTCCGGCGGCACCGACAATCACCTCATGCTCGTGGATCTTCGCAACAAGGGGCTCACGGGCAAGGTGGCGGAGAAGGCGCTCGATGCCGCGGGCATCACGGTGAACAAGAACACGGTGCCGCGCGAAACGCAGTCGCCGTTCGTCACGAGTGGTATCCGCATCGGCACACCGGCCGTGACGACGCGCGGCATGGACGCCGATGCCATGCGACAGATTGCCGCACTCATCGACCGGGTGCTTTCGGCGCCCGAGGACGACGCCACGATCGCGGCAGTGAAAGCCGACGTGAAGGCGCTGGCCGACCGCTACCCGCTGTATCGGGCGGTTTCGCCCGTCTGACGGGAGTGTGCGGGGCGGATATCGCCGGTCGGAAATGACGATTCTGACGCTTCCGGGGGCGCCGGCTGATGGGTGTATAGCCGTGCGCGCCCGGAATCGGTAAATTTTCTGGCTCAACCCTCATACCGGGAGCAGGACCGAGTGACCGAGCTGGCGTTCCGTGAAGGCATCATGGACCAGATCCGTCTGCGAGAGCAGCGGTTCGACGAACGTGCATATCTGTTCGTGCTCTCGTCGCTCGAGCACTGTCAGACGCGGCTCACCGAGCGGCGGCACATCACCGGGCCGGAACTCGCCTGCGCCTGTCGGGAGCTGGCCATGCAGCGCTTCGGCGTGATGGCCCGTCTCGTGCTTGAACACTGGGGTGTGCGTTCCACCAGCGATATCGGTGACATCGTCTTCACGCTGGTCGATCTCGGACTGCTCATCAGTCAGCCGCAGGACTCCCGCGACGATTTTCTCGGTGTGTTCGATTTTGCCGAATCGTTCGAGCGCGAATATCCCTGGAGTACGGCGCACGTCTGAATTGCGTGTCACCACGGCCGCCGAAGCGGCGGCCCGCGATCGTGCGGCCATCGAAGCCGGAACGCCGTCCTTTGGATTGATGCTGCAGGCCGGTACGGCCACCGCGTCGCTCATTCTGCGCGAGTACGCCGATCGTCTCGCCGATGGCGTGGCGATTTTTGCCGGTGTGGGCAACAACGGGGGCGATGCCTACGTGGTGGCGGCTCAACTGGCACGGGCCGGTGTGGCCGTGCGCCTGTATGCGAACGGTCCCCCACGCATGGGGGATGCCCGTCGGGCGGCCGCGCTGGTGCCGGAGCGCGGGGTGGTGTCCATGACGGTTCTGATGTCGGTCTCCCTGTCCGCACGCATGACGGGCGATGCATCGACGTCACCGACGATGCGTGCCACCGCCCGTGTGGGTGTGGTGGTGGACGGTCTGCTCGGCACCGGTCATGCGGGTGTCCTGCGTGAATCCGTGCGCGGCGCCTGTGATGTCATGGCCAGTCTCCGTGCCGACGGCGCGCGGATAATCGCGCTCGATATTCCCACCGGACTCGACGCCACATCGGGTGACATTGCCGACGGATCGGTGCCAGCCGATTGCACGGTGTGTTATGGCACGATCAAGCGCGGCGTGCTGTTGCAGCGTGGTCACGCGGGGCGGGTGGTGCTGGTGGATATCGGACTGGGCGCGCATGCGGATCGTGTCGGCCGCGGCGAGCGCCCCAGTGGGCACGACGGGGCGTCCGACGAAACGCACGATGCCACGCACGATGCCCCGTACGACGACCGGGCCTGGCGATGGCTTGGCGTGAGCGACCTTGCGGCCCGTGTGCCGCCCATCGATTGGAACGCGCACAAGGGGCGCCGCGGCCGGGTGCTGGTGGCGGGCGGTGAGATGGGCATGGCCGGTGCGGTGGTGTTCGCCGCGCGCGCGGCGCTGCTGGCGGGAGCCGGTGTGGTGCACACGCTGGTGGATACGCAGAGTGTGAGCGCCGTGCAGGCACTGTGTGAGGCCGCGCTGGCACATCGCTGGCCCGCGCTCGATGGACCGTCTTCCGCGTCAGGCGCGGTGCATCAGGCCACGCCGGTGGGTGCGATGCGCGAGGATATCACGGTGGATGCGGTGGCGATCGGCCCGGGACTCGGCCGTTCGCGGCGCTCGGGGCTGGTGCTGCAGCACGTGCTGGCACGACACCGCGAGCGGCCGATGGTGCTCGACGCCGATGCCCTGTGGCATGCCGCCGATGCGGCGCAGACGCTGGGGATCGATTCGGCCACTCTGCTTTCCCACTGGTTGCGCGATGTGCCGCGGGCAGTGTGCACGCCGCATCCTGGAGAGTTCGCACGCCTGACGGGCGCACCGCTGCCCGACGCCTGGGATGAGCGCGTGATGCTGCTGCAGGACTTCGTGCATCGCGCCGGTGTGACCGTCCTGCTCAAGGGCACGCCCACGCTCGTGGCGTCTCCGCACACGTCCGTGCCCACGGTGGTCCCGCATGGCACCGCTCTGCTGGCCACGGGCGGCAGCGGTGACTGTCTCACCGGACTCGTTGCCACACTGCTCGCACAGGGAATGTCGGCGCACGATGCGGCCGTGGTGGGTGCGTCGGTGCATGGTTGCGCGGCGGAAATGGCAACCGCCCGTGCCGGTGTCGTGCGCGGGAGCACGCTCGACGATCTCCTGGCGGCCATTCCGGGTGTGTGGCGCGCGCTGGCGATTCCTCCGGTCACGGCGCCATATGTGATCGCGGAGTTGCCGGCGCCGGCATTGCGGTAACGGGGGGACGTCAGTGCATCTCATGAGGCGGGAAGGACGACGGCACGCGGTGGTGCGTGCGACACGCCATGCCATCCGTCATGCGCCATGGTCTGCGATAGCATATGCGGTCTTGCAGACGGCATCATATGCGTCGTATGCGTCGTATGCGTCGTTGCTGATCGCCATGGCCGCCTGCGCGACAGGGGGTGCCGGTGGTGTCGACGGTACCTCGGGCGCGTCATTCGGTGGCTACGGTCGGCGTGATGAACGGGTGCGCCTGGGCAGCTTCACATCGGTTCCGGCGGTGGCCGTCTCCCGGCGCTATGTGTATGCCGCGGGTACGAGCGGATTGGCGGTCTACGACCGGGTGTTCAATCGCTGGCTGCCGCCGTTGTCTCCGGGGGATGGTCCCGACGGTGCCCTCTTCGAACAGCAGATCACATTGCTCGCCGGCGATCCCACGGAGGATGCCCTGTGGATCGGCGCACCCGGGGTGGTGTCGGTCTATCGTCCCGACACGGAACAGTTGCAGCGCACGATGGTGGTGGGAGTTCCCGACTTCATCGCATTCGATCGCAGTGGCAACGGCGATGTCATCGTACGCAGTGGTGGACAGTTCCTGCGCATCTCGCGGGTGGGCATCACGACGCCACTCTCGGGTGCTCCGGCGCTGTCGACCCTGATCGTGCCGAAACAACTGGCCGATCTGTACGGTCAGTTTCCGGTGTTGCGCACGCAGCCGCAGATCTTCCTGCGCAATCAGCTGCCCGACCGGGCCCTTCGGCCGGCGACGCTGCTGTCGGGAACGGCGTCACCGGATCGCAGCAGTGAACTGTGGTTGGGCACCGACGGCGAGGGACTCTTCCGGTTCGACCCCACGTTTCTCGAGGCCACGGCACTGCCGTATGGGCTCATCGACCCCGGCGTGGGCGCGCTGGCGCCGGCGGCCGATGGGGTGTGGGCGGCGGGACTCGGTGTCGCCACGCAGACGCTCTCTCCCATGAACGCGGGCAATCGCGCCGGTGCACGTGGTGGTCTGAGTTTCGTGGCCAACGATCTGCAGCGGTTCCGCTGGATCGATGGCACCATCAATGTGCCGCTGGTTGGTGTGCGCAGTCACGCACTGGCCACCCGCGGCGCAAAGGCATGGATCGGCACCGATCGTGGACTCGTGCGCATGCAACTCGATGGACGCAATGAACTGCGGGCGTGGACCACGTTCGATGGATTGCCGGACAATCGTGTGCTCGCCGTGGCGCCGCGCGATGAGGGCGTATGGATCGGGACACCGCGCGGGGCGGTGTTCGTCTCCGATTCGGTGACCGGTCCATCCCGCGGTGTGGGAGCGCGCTGGCTCGACAACGTGACCGTGCATGCGCTGCTGTCGATGGGTGACACCCTGTGGCTTGGCAGCGAGGCCGGGCTCGTGGCCGTCGAACACCCGATGGCCGCGGGCACGCTGCTGCGTCCGGCCGATGGGGATCCGGCGCTGCGCCGTCCCGTGCGCGCACTGGCGTGGAGTGACAGCGTGCTGCTGGCCGCCACCGACGACGCGGTGCTGCAGATCGCCCCACGTGGCGGGCGGGCGGCGTTCCGGCTGGATGCACTCGATCCGCGACCGGTGGGTGCGGTCACGCGTGTCGGCGTGGATGCACGCACCATGTGGGTGGCCGGTGCCGACGGCGTGCTGTTCGTGTCCCGTCATGACGGACACGCGCGTTTGCTGCGGCGCGGGATCGAGGTGAGTGGTCCGGTGTTGGATGTCGTGGCCGGTGAATCGTGGTGGTGGCTCGGCACGCCGCAGGGCCTCGTACGACTGCGACGGACGTCCGACGGATTGATGCCATGAACACCCACATGTCGCAGCCGGAAGATCGCGAGACCCATGTGCCGTTGCAGGAACTCCTGCCGATGCGATCGCATCAGGCCATGGGCGAAGGGCACGAATTCGATACCATTCGCATGCTGATGGCGCGATGGGGTGATCTCGCCGCCGATATCGGCGATGATGCCGCGGTGCTGGCACCGACCGATGGCCAGCGGGTGGTGTCCACCGACGCGTGTGTGGAAGGCGTGCATTTCCGTCGCGCATGGCTCAGCCCGTTCGATGTGGGCGTCCGTGCCGCGGCGGCGGCGTTGAGCGATCTCGCGGCCATGGGTGCGCGAGCCGAGTATGTCCTGGTGGCGTTCGTGGTGCCCGATGATTGGCGGGCGGCACTGGGCGCCGTGGCCGATGGCATCGGCACCCAGGTGCGTCGGGCCGGTGCCCGCATCGTCGGTGGCAATCTGAGTCGCGGGTCGGCATTCGGGATCACACTCACCGTCATCGGTTCGGCGGCACGCCCCGTGCCCCGTTCCGGAGCACAGGCAGGCGATCTGATCGCCGTCACCGGAACGCTGGGCGGCCCCGGCGAGGCGCTGACGTCATGGCTACAGGGCACGGCGCCATCGGAATGGGCACATCGGCGTTTTGTGCACCCCGAGCCACGTTTCGTGGAGGGGATGCTGCTGGCCGAAGCCGGAGCCACGGCCATGCTCGACATCTCCGATGGCCTGGCGGCCGACGCACGTCACATTGCCGCGGCCAGCGGTGTACGGCTCGTCATCGATCCGACGCTGCTGCCATTGGGTGAAGGCATCCGGCCGGAGCAGGCGCTGGCGAGCGGCGAGGAATACGAACTGCTGGTCACGCTGCCCGCGGCGGCGCTGGACCGGTTGCAGCATGTGTGGCCCGAGCGGAGTGGTATTCCGCTCACCGTGATCGGGCGGGTGGAGGCGGAGCGGGAGAACGGGGAAGGTGCCGGCACCGACGGTCGCGTCGGAGGACATGATCATTTCGGCGACGGGCTCGTCGATGTCGTGGATGTCGTTGAAAAGGGTCGTCCGATGGGCGAACTTTGAGACAATGTTCCGGACTGCTCTCACCACCGTGGCTCTGCTGCTCGGCACGATCGTGTTCGGGTCGATCGTGCTGCTCGCGCGGCTGGTGGGTGTGCCGCAGGGCAAGGACAGTGTCTACGAAAAGGCGCCGCGTTGGTGGGCCTGGTGGCTGTTGCGCGCGGCCGGTGTGAAGGTCGTGGTGCATGGCGCGGATCGGCCGGTGTCCGGATCGCGCGTGTATATCGCGAATCACGTGAGCTGGTTCGACATTCCCGCGATGATCGAGGTGCTGCCGCACTACGGATTCGTTGCCAAGCGGGAACTGGAGAAGATCCCGCTGTTCGGGCCGGCGGCGCGCGCCGTGGGGGTCATCTACATCGATCGCGAGAACCGCAAGGCCGCGTTCGGTGCGTATGAAGATGCCGCGCAGAAGATCCGCGAAGGACGTTCGGTGCTGGTGTATCCCGAGGGGACGCGTGGTGTGTCGTACGCCCTGCGTCCTTTCAAGAAGGGGCCGTTCGTGCTCGCCATCGGATCGGGTGCACCGATCGTGCCGGTGGTGGTGCATGGCACGATCGAAGTGAACCCCCGTGGCGAGTTCCGCGCGTCGCCCGGGACGGTGCATGTGCATCTGCTGGAACCCATTCCCACCGAGGGACTCACCTACGACGATCGTGACGCACTCGGCGAGCGTGTGCGTGAGCGCATGGCCGAGTGCCTGCGCGAGCAGTATGGTGTGAATCCCGCGCTCGTTTCGCGCGAAGCACGATCGACGTCCGCGGCAGTCGATACCCTCCGTCCTCAGAACTCATAACTTCCCGTCATCATGGCCCCCATCATTTCCGTATCCGCCCGCGAAATTCTCGACTCCCGCGGCAACCCCACGGTGGAAGTCGACGTCATTCTCGAGACTGGAGCGGCCGGGCGGGCCGCGGTGCCCAGCGGAGCGAGCACCGGCGAGCGTGAAGCCGTGGAACTGCGTGATGGTGATCCGTCACGATACCTCGGCAAGGGCGTGCTCAATGCCGTGAACAACGTCAACACCGAGATCAACGAAGCGCTGGAAGGCATGGATGCCACCGACCAGATCGCGGTGGATCGTGCGCTGCTCGACCTCGACGGCACCGAGAACAAGGGACGTCTCGGCGCCAACGCCATGCTGGGCGTGTCGATGGCGGTGGCCCGTGCAGCCGCGCTCGAGGTGGGACTGCCGGTGTACCGGTATCTGGGCGGCCCGATGGCCCGCACGATGCCGGTGCCCATGATGAACATCCTCAACGGCGGCGCGCACGCAACCAACACCGTGGACTTCCAGGAATTCATGGTGATTCCGGTGGGTGCCGATTCGTTTGCCGAAGGACTGCGCATGGGCACGCAGGTGTTTCATCAGCTCAAGAAGGTGCTGGTGGCGCGCAAGCTGTCCACCGGCGTGGGCGACGAAGGCGGTTTTGCGCCCAACCTCGCGAGCGACGAAGAGGCGCTGAAGATCATCGTCGAAGCCATCGAAGGGGCCGGCTTCC
Source organism: Gemmatimonas aurantiaca (assembly GCF_037190085.1). Taxonomy (NCBI): domain Bacteria; kingdom Pseudomonadati; phylum Gemmatimonadota; class Gemmatimonadia; order Gemmatimonadales; family Gemmatimonadaceae; genus Gemmatimonas; species Gemmatimonas aurantiaca. The sequence continues at coordinate 718,619 of NZ_JBBCJO010000005.1, read as the reverse complement.
GTCCCGGTCACGACGTCGCGCTCGCCCTGGATGTGGCGGCCAGTGAGCTGTTCCAGAACGGCCAGTATCACTTCAAGAAGAGCGGCGCGGCGTCGCGCAGCGCGAAGGACATGGCCGAACTGTATGGGGGGTGGCTGGAGCAGTATCCCATCGTGTCCATCGAAGACGGCATGGCGGAGAACGACTGGGATGGCTGGAAGCTGCTGACGGAGCAGATCGGCGACCGTTGTCAGCTGGTGGGCGACGATCTCTTCTGCACGAACAGCGAGATTCTGGCCAAGGGCATCGAGAACGACGTGGCGAATGCGATCCTGATCAAGGTGAATCAGATCGGCACGCTCACGGAGACACTGGAAGCGATCGAACTCGCGAAGTCGGCGGGATACAACTCGATCATCTCGCATCGGAGCGGCGAGACCGAAGACACGTTCATCGCCGATCTCGCGGTGGCCACGCAGGCAGGTCAGATCAAGACCGGCGCGCCGTCGCGCAGTGATCGTGTCGCGAAGTACAACCAGCTGCTGCGCATCGAAGAGCAGCTCGAAGGCTATGCGGAGTATCCTGGTGGCGCGATCTTCGGGATCTAAGTCGGGCCGGTCGACGAAAGGCGGTGGCCTGTCGTCGTTGTTGAGCTCCGTGTGGGTCCGGCGCCTCCTGTGGGGCGTCGGCACCCTCGCGGTGCTCGCGTTTGCCGTGGAAGGGGGTGAGTACGGCACCTCCGATCTGTTCACGCAGAAAGATCGGAAAGCCGAACTGGAAGCCGAACTGGAAGAGTTGCGCGATTCGGTGGCCGTGCTGAAGACCGAGCTCAAGGCGATGACCACCGATCCGGTGCGACTCGAGCGGGTGGCGCGCGAGGAGTACGGGATGGTGAAGGGCGAGAAGGAGATCCTCTATCGCCTGAAGAGTGCGGACAGCGTGCGCAGCACCGACAGCACACGTGGCGGGCGTGGGCGTGTGGATGAGCCCGTCGGGGTTGACTCCGGGCGATCGGTGGCTAATATCCCAAGACTGCCGCGGGGTGGAGCAGCCTGGTAGCTCGTCGGGCTCATAACCCGAAGGTCGCGGGTTCAAATCCCGCCCCCGCCATGTTCAAACGGCCGGTCCGCAAGGGCCGGCCGTTTGTGTCCCGGAGAGCCGCGCGGACGTTTTGTGCGGTGTGGGTTCTGGGGCTGGGTAGCTCAGCCGGTTAGAGCGCACGACTCATAATCGTGAGGTCGAGAGTTCGAGTCTCTCCCCAGCTATGCCATGTTGTCGTGGTATTCACGGTACGGTCGGTATGAAGATGAAAACGGCGGCGATCCCCGAGGATCGCCGCCGTTTTGTATGTGACGCTATGCCGGAGAGGCATTGTCCGGCTCGGCGGATATCAAAGGAAAGGCGGCCGGATCACGAATGGACCGCTACCAACAGCAGCCAGAAGCCGTGGCGGGATACGTGAGTGACCTCAGCCGCCGAAATGGCGTTTCCATGCATCGCGGATTTCCTTCCGTCTGACGTACTAGCGGGTGAAGCAAAAACCTAATATTGAATACAATTCTGCATCCAATTATTTTCAGGCACCTCAGACTGCGAACCACCCCCATCCCCATGCGACTCATGCGTCACGCCTCCGTGATTGCGCTGTTGGCTGGCGCGCTGGTCCTGCCCGCATTCGCGCCTTCCGCCGCCGGCGCGCAGGATGCCCGGGCCATCGTGCGCTATGCCGACTCGGTCGCCAACGCGGCGGTGGCCGAGCATCGCACGGCGGGAGTTTCGGTGGCGGTGGTCAAGAACGGCAAGCCGATCGTTCTGAAAGGATACGGCTTCGCGGATCTCGAGAATGACGTGCCGGCCACGGCGCAGACGGTCTATCGCATCGGCTCGGTCACCAAGCAGTTCACGAGTGCGGCCATCATGCGGCTGATGGAGCAGGGCCGGCTCACACTCGATGACACCATCCAGAAATTCCTGCCCGGATATCCGGCGCAGGGAAACCGCGTTACGGTGCGGCATCTCCTCAATCACACGTCGGGTATCCGGAACTACACGAGCATGGGGCCCCGGTGGGAGCGTGTGATGCGTCTCGATCTGGCGCCGGACACGATGGTGGCGCTGTTCGCCAACGAGCCGTTCGACTTCAAGCCCGGTGACGCCTATCGATACAACAACTCGGGCTACTTTCTGCTCGGCGCGATCATCGAGAAGCTGAGTGGCAAGTCGTATGGCCAGTATGTGCAGGACGAATTCTTCACCCCGCTGGGGCTCCGGAACACGGTGTACTGCGATCAGGCGCCGCTCATCAAGCGGCGTGCGCAGGGATATGTGCCGACGCCCGATGGCAAGTCGTTCATCAACGCCGAGCCGCTGAGCATGACGCAGCCGTATGCCGCGGGCTCGTTGTGCTCCACGGTAGGCGATCTCGTGACGTGGACCCAGGCGCTGGCGGGCGGCAAGGTGGTCAGTGCGGCTTCCTACCGGATGATGACGACGCCCGGAACACTGAACGACGGCAAGCCGATCACCTATGGCTTCGGACTGGGCATGGGTGTGCTGGCTGGACACCGCCAGGTGAGCCACAATGGCGGCATCAACGGGTTCATTTCCGAACTGCACCACTATCCCGACGATTCACTGATCACCGTCGTGCTGACGAACACCAGCGCGCTCACGGCGGTTCAGGTCGAGCGTCTCGTGGCGCGACGGGCACTGGGCATCAGGGATCTGTCCACCGTTCCCATCGCGGCGTCCGCGCTCGAGCGTTTCGTGGGAGAGTACGGCACGGGTAACGGCCGCACACGTATCTTCGTGGAAAACGGCCGTCTGCGCGCGCGGCAGGGACCACAGCCGGCGTTCGGTCTCAAGCACGTCGGGAACGAGCGTTTCGTCCGCGACGACAACGACGAGGTACAGTACGAGTTCGCCCCGGGAACACCGGCGCCGAGTTTCGTGAGACGTCAGGGGAACAACAGCGCGACGGTCACCCGCGTGGTGCCCTGAGGCGATCGACACCACGACCGGTCATCGACAGAAGCGCGTCGACAATCAACAGCCCCGCGCAGAAACAGCGCGGGCCTATCGCATCAACCCCATCTCGTACGCCATCCGCTGTTCCCACATGGGGTCGCCCCCGAACAATCCGTCGGGGAATCGCCGGAACTGGAACAGCTCCTGCGCGATGGCCACGTTGGTGTACTGATTGAGTGCCAATCCGGCAAGGTACTGCAGACGCAGACTGCGATCGGTGTTGATCTCCGCGCCCTCGAGATAGGGCGCCAGATCCTGCGCGCGGCCGGCATAGGTGGAGAACAGGTTGCTTAGGGACGTGAAATTCGATTCCACCAGCGACTGCCGCACGCGGTCGTATCCCGGATCCGCCGCGCGGATCTGCATGACGCCGAGGTCGATGCGGGTGGGTTCGCTCGTGCCCAGCAACACGAGGTCGTAACCGCCGTCCGGCGTGTTGTTGGCCCATATCGTGCCGTTCGGGAACACTTCGAAAAAGGTCGCGATCTCGCTCTTCACGGCTTCGGGCGTGCTCTCGTACAACGGCACCCACTGCGTCACCACGCCGCCGGGTTTGAGCAGCTTCTTCACGGCCTGGAAGTATTCCCGTGTGTACAGCGTGGCCGCACCTTTCACCCATGGATTGATGGGATCGCTCGTGATCACGTCGAACTGTTCATCGGCCGTGAGCACGAAGCTGCGCGCATCGTCGAAATGGATCTGCGTGCGCGGATCGTTCACCACGTTGTTGTTTTCCTTCGTGAACCAGGTCGAGACCACCTGAGGTACGAGCGGTTCGAGTTCACACACCACCAGGCGTGTGACCGTGGGATAGGGGAGAAACGAACCGGCAGTCACCCCCGCACCGAACCCCACCACGAGCACCGATTGCGGATTGGGGTGCACCAATGCCGGAATGTGCGCCAGCATCTTCTGCAGGCGCATGTCCTGCATGAGACTCGATGCTTCCACTTTGCCGCTCACATGGAACTGGATGGCGTCGTTGCTGAGCAGTCGGGTGACGGCCACCGAGCTGTTCATGCCTTCTCCCACATAGAGCATCTCGGATTTGCCTAGCCAGGTGACGGCCCAGCGACCGTGCGCCACGAGTTCGCCAGGTAATGCCGGTGTGAGCACGATGAGTATCGCGGCCAGCACCGGTGCGACGATCAGGCCAACCGGGCGTGATGACGATCGCCCGCGCACCGTGAGATAGGCCAACACACTGGCCACCGCGGCAAGCGCCATGAGCAATCGCTGGGTGTTGCGGGTCCCGATGCCGGGCACCAGCAGCAGACTGCACACGACGGCGCCGAGAATCGCGCCGACTGTATTCGCCGCATACACCCGTCCTACCAGCCGGGCGGGGTCTTCACCGGGCACGGCCACGGCAGCCAGCGCCAGCGGAAAACTCGCGCCCCACAATACGGCGCTGGGCAGGACCGCCACCGCGCACCGGAAGAGATCGAATTGCAGGTTGTACCACGCACTGGGGGCGAGACTCGGATTCACCGGCCAGTTGGGCAATGCGAGATAGATGATTGCGGCAGCCCAGGCGATCCCGAGTACGGCGAGCAACTGCACACGCGCCAGGGCTCGGGCATTGACCTGCGCCGCATCGGTGCGTGCCGCGAGGGCCGCACCTCCGGCACTCCCGAGTCCGAGGCCGGCGAGAATGACGGCGAGGATCATGGAGAACGTGTACGTGCTCGCGCCGAACGTCAGCGACAGGAGACGCGTCCACACCACTTCCGCGGCCAGCGCACAACCGCCGCTCAGCGCAATGGCGACATAGATGTAATTGCGGGTGCCAAAGTCCTGCGCGGCAGGCACCGAATCCGAACGGTCCGCGACCTCCGGTGATGCGGAACGCGCAGCCGATGGTTCACCCGGCGTACGCGCGGCGATCATCGTTGCCACCGCTGCGACCAGCAGGTTGCCGGCCGCCGCCACCCACGTCGCCACCGTGGAATCGTGCAGCCGCAGCAGATAGAAGCCGGCCAGCAGCGAACCCACCACCGCGCCCAGCGTGTTGCCGCCGTAGAAGAATCCCAGCCAGGCAATGCCGCGGGGCGAACTCTCCACCCAGCGCGCGATGGCGGGCAACGTGGCACCCATGAGGATCGTGGGCGGGAGCAGACAGAGACCGGCGACGATGGCACGCAACGCGATCGCCAGCGCACCATGGCCCACCGCCGGGGAATACAGCGTGCCGATGGTGGGAATCAGCAGCAGTTCGGCCAGCCCGATGACGCCGATGCCCACTTCCAGTGCGGCATACCGCCGGAGTGGGTGCTGACGGCCCAGTCTTGCGGCGAGACGGGGGTATCCCAGACTGCCCAGGCACATGCCGCCCATGAAGGTGGCGAGCAACACACCCAGCGAGATGGCCGAGGAGCCGATCACCAACTCGAGGAGCTGGAACCAGACGACTTCGTAGATGAGGGCACTCGCTCCACTACCAACGAAGAGCACCAGCAGGAACGGAAGCGCCGGACGGATGCGGCGATCGAAGTCGGTGGGAACGGTCATGCCGCAAATTGTGGGACGAAGAGCACACTGGACAGTGAGGTCGGCCGAGCCATCGGTGCCATTCGAAGGATGGCCGATTGATGACTGTTCGGTACAGAACCAGCGGTACCAACGTGCGGAACCTGCTGCATATTGCCCGTGCGTGGTTTCAAACGTTGTTCCTTGTCGCTCTCTCCACACCCTGTATGACTGTTCCCATTCCTCCCGCATTGGCAGGTCCGCGGTCCCGGTCCGGAGATCCCTCCGGCTGCCAGGGACCCCGACGGATCCCCCGTGCCTGGGCGCTCATCGGAGCCATGGCGCTCGGCATCACTGCCTGTGACGAAGCGGTCGCACCGGCCGGCAAGGCCGCCGACGTGGCCATCCGTGTCTATATCGATCGTGACAACTCCGGCACCTACACGGCGGCCGACAGCGGACTGACCGGTGTGGCACTGACGCTGGCCCCCACCACAGGCGAGGGCGCGTCGGCGGTGGCGACATCGGCTGCCGGTGGACTGGCCACATTCTCCCAGGTGACCCCGGGGGCGTACACGCTGGTGGTGTCGGCGGCAATTCCGGCTGGCACCGTTCTCACGACGTCCCTCACGCCGCGGGTGTCGGTGAGTGCCACGGGGCAGGTGCGCGCCGAGGATGTCCGTTACGGCTGGCTTCCGGGTACGGTCAGCGGACGCATCTTCCGAGACGACGACGGGAATGGGTCTTTCGGCACTGGCGATACACCGGGCGATGGACTCGCGGTGGTGCTGCGTCGGGGAGCCGTGCGTGTCGATTCGGTACTGGCCGATGCGCAGGGGCTGTTCGCCTTCCAGTATCTCGCACCGGGCGCCTACACGGTGGTGCTGGAGAACCCGGCCACCATCACGTACGCGGCAGGTGCGTCGCGTGAGGTCACGGTGGCGGCGGGCGGTACCGCCACGGTGAACGGCATCTTCACCGGCGCGCTCATCATTCCGATTGCCGATGCGCGGGCACGGGCCGTGGGGACCACGGTCGCCGTGGTGGGTAACCTCGTGGTACGCCCCGGTCCGTTTGCGTCTGGCGCCAATTCGGAAGTCTGGGTGCAGGACGCCACCGGCGGTATCGCCGCGTTTTCGATCCCCAACGCCGACAGCGCGCTGTATCGCCTGGGCGATCGACTGGAGATCACGGGTGCGCGCAGTGTGTTCAGTGCACAGTCGCAGATCACCATCTCCCGCGTGCGCAATCTCGGTGCCGGAACGCCGGTGGTGCCCGTCGCGCAGAGTGCGGCGCAGGCCAATGCGCTGACGCGAGACGGCCAGCTGGTGCGGGTGCCGAATCTCACGATCGTTTCGGTGCCCACCGGCACCGGGGCGGCATTCACCGTGCTGGGCACCGATGCCGCGGGCGACACGCTGCAATTGCGTATTGCCGGTGTGGCGACGGGACTTTCCCGTGAGAGCTTCACCGTCGGCAATCGCTACAACGTCACGGGTGTGCTCACGCGCTTCAACGCGACGGCGCAACTCAAGATCCGTGATACCGGCGATCTCGAACTCGGCGCCGCGATCACACCCATCGGCACGGTGCGCGCGTCGGGCGTGAATGGCACCACCTACACGATCGCCGGACGCATCACCGCCCCACCGGGTGCGTTCACTAGCGGCACCAACAACGTCAACTCGGAAATCTGGGTGCAGGATGCCACGGGTGGCATCGCGGCCTTCAGTGCGCCCACCGCCGACAGTGCGACGCTCAAGCTGGGCAACACGGTGGAAGTGACGGGCAGCCGCAGTCTCTTCAGTGGTCAGTTGCAACTGGGCAGCGCGGCCATTGCCCGCACCGGTACCGGTTCGGTGGTGGCGCCGGTGACACTCACCGGTCCCGAAGCCGCGTCTCTCGCACGCGATGGACAGTTGGTGCGCGTGGCCGGTTTCACCGTGACCAGCGTGGCAACCGGCACGGCCACGGCGTTCACGGTCACCGGCACGGTGGGCACGACCCCGATGCAGGTGCGCGTGGGTGGCCCGCTGCTGGGGCTGACACGCGCCAACTTCACGGTCGGTTCCACGTACACCGTGACCGGCATTCTCACGCAATTCAACGGCACGGCGCAGATCAAGCCGCGCTTCGCCAGCGATGTGACACCATGAAATCGCCCATGTCTTTCACCATCCCGCGCCTGCGCCGCATGCTGACGGTGTGTGCCGGCGCGCTCGCGTTCGCGGCCTGCATCGACGATCCGGAACCGGTGGCGCCGCTCGACTCGACGGGGACCGTTTCCGGAATCCTCTTCTTCGACCGGGACAACAACAACGTGTACACCCCCACGGCCGGCGACTCGGTCATGGCAGGAGTGACGATCCGGGTGCTGCAGCGTGGCACCACGCAGATGATCGGGTCGGCGATCACGGGCACCAACGGGCGTTATGAACTCGTCGTGCCCGTGGGGACGCACGATCTCGAAGTCGTGCGCAGCTCGGCGATCATTGCCGGCAACTTCGTCTGGTGTGGCGCGTCGCCGAGTGTGTATCGCAACGAGGCGACGTTCGTGCCCACGCCGCTCAAGTTCGGATGCGTGATCCGGATCAGTGCCGCCAAGCAGGCGGCGGTGGGCGCGAGCGTCACCGTCGCCGGTGTGGTCACCGCGCAGCCAGGTCGGTATCGCGCGGCCAACGACAATCTCTTCATCCAGGACGCCACCACTGGCATCCAGGTGTTCGGCGTGCCGACCAGCCTCGGATTGCAGGAAGGGGACAGTATCGAAGTGACGGGCATCGTCGCCGCGTTCAACACGCAGCTGCAGATCACCACCCCGCGCGTCGCGCCCAACATCAAGCGCGGCACGCCCGTGCCCGATCCGGTGCAGGTCACGACCGGGCAGCTGGCGGCCACGACCAATCCGCTGGCGGCCAACGTCGGCAGGCTGGTGACCGTGCGTCGGGTGAGCGTCGGGACCTTCGTCAGCGGCAATGCACCCGTGGATGACGGCAGCGGCTCCGCGCAGGTACGCCTCGATGGCAACGCGGCCACGACGATCGGGACGACCCGGTTCGTGACCGGCCGTTGTTACGACATCACCGGTATCGTGGGCTTCTTCAACAATGCGACGCAGCTCCAGCCGCGTGGCGCGTTCGATGTGACGGAGGTTCCGTGTTCATGAAGTTCGGTTCATTCAATCATCGCTTCGGCCATCGCCTCAGTCATCGCGCACTGCCATGGATGGGTGTCCTTGCGGTTGCCGTCGGTGCCGTGGCACCGGTGCTGTCCATCGTGCCGGCGTTCGCGGAGATGCGGGGCATTTCGGCGACGGGCATGCTCGGGGCGCAGGAGACCACCGGTTCCATCCGCGGCACGGTCCTGGGTGCTGACGGGAAGCCGCTGGCGGGGGCCACGATCACGGCCACCAATACGGAGACGGGACTGGTACGCAATGCCGTGGCCGGCGAAGACGGCGCCTACGTGGTGCGTCTGCTGCCATCGGGCACGTATCGTGTGATGGTCCGCCGCCTCGGCAGCCAGCAGCAGGAGAAGACCGACATCCGGGTGACCGTCGGCTCGGCCACGGCGCTCAACTTCTCGCTCACCGATGCCGCCACGCAGCTCGGTGCGGTGCAGGTGAGTGCCGCCCGGCAGGTCGATGTCGCGGATGGCGGGGTGAAGCAGGCGGTGGGTCAGGAAGAGATTCAGAATCTGCCCACCCTGGGTCGCGATTTCACCGACTTCATCAATCTGTCGGGTCTCGTGAGCCCCACGCCGGAAACGACCACCGGCGGTCAGTTCTCCATCGCCGGCGCTCGTCCGTCGCAGACCAATCTGCAGATGGACGGCGTGGATGCGAACAACAGCTTTTTCGGTGAAAACCGGGGCGGCAGTCGTATCCCGTTCAACTTCTCGATCGAGTCGGTGAAGGAGTTCCAGATCATCACCAACGGCTTCGACGTGGAGTACGGCAACTATGCCGGCGGTATCGTCAACATCATCTCCAAGGGTGGCACCAATCGCCGGAAGGCGACGGCGTATGCCAACTATCGCGGCGATGCGCTGACGTCGAAGAACTTCGATGGCACGAAGGTCAACAACTTCAACGTCCAGCAGTTCGCGCTGCAGGCGGAAGGTCCGCTGGTGAAGGACAAGCTGTTCTGGCTGGTGTCGGCGGATGGTCAGCGTCGTCGTGAGCCATACGTGCCGAGCGGTCCGGCCACGCTGTTGCGTCAGGCCGCCAGCCTCGACGCGCAGGCGGACGCCGCCGGATCGACGAGCGCGGCGGCCACGCTGCGCAACCAGGCGCAGCGGGCGCGCCTGACCGCGGATTCGCTCGGACGGTTCTTCAGCATTCTGAGTGATCGGTACGGCATCGAGAATCCGGCCGGTGCGTACGACGAGTTCGCGACCCGCAACGATGTCTTCACGCTGTTCGCCCGCCTCGACTGGAACATCAACGACCGGCACCGTCTGTCGTTGCGCAACAACCTGTCCCGGTACGACAACAGCAACGAGACCTACGCGGCCACGGCCCAGGGTGGCCTCTCGCAGACGGAGGCGTTCAAGAATCGCACGAACTCGCTGGTGGGAGAACTCAACAGCGCGCTCGGTGATCATGCGTCGAACGTCTTCCGCTTCCAGTATTCAGCCGAAGACCGACCGCGCGTGGGCTACGATCTCAAGCCGCAGTTGCGCGTGAACAACGTGGTCTCCGGTACCGCGTATGCCTGGGGCGGACAGAACATCTCGTTCCGCAACAGCCTCGTGGAAAACAAGGTCCAACTCGTGAACAACACGACGCTGGATCTCGGGCGGCACACGCTCAAGATCGGGACCAACAACATCTTCTCGCACTACGAGAACGATTTCTGGAACCAGGGCTCCGGCTTCTACACGTTCGACAATCTCGCCGCACTCGAGCAGTACCGTCCATTGCAGTACACGCGCAGCGTGCGCTCCGACGGACAGGTGCCACGGGCCGTCTTCGACACGTACGAATACTCGGTGTACGCGCAGGATCAGTGGCGCGTCACGTCGCGTCTGCTCGCCACGATCGGTCTGCGTTATGATCTCTCGCGTTTCGGTGATGCGCCGGGTCGCGTGATCGACGCCGAACGGGCCTTCGGGATCCAGACCGGTATCGCGCCGATCGACAAGAACAACATCTCGCCGCGTGTGGCGCTGGCATGGGACCGGAAGGGCGATGCGAGTGAGGTGTGGCGTGCAGGCGCCGGTCTCTTCTACGGGCGTCTGCCGGCGGTGCTCGGCTCGAACGTGGGCATCACCGACGTCCCGTTGCAGAACCTCACCTGCACGGGCAGCGCGGCCGAGGGCGATGCCAACGCGCCGCCGCCGGTGAATGGTTATCGCGACTGGGCGGCCAGCGGCGACAACAATCCGATGAACTGCGCGGGCAACGCGGGCATCGGGGGCATTCCGGAATACTCGTTCTGGACGCAGAACTTCCAGATCCCGGAGACGTATCGCGCCAACATCGGCTATGAGCGGGAACTCGGTCGTGCGACGCGTTTCTCGGCCGACTACCTCTACACGCTCACGTCGAATCTCTACACGGTCCGCAACACCAACCTGCGCCAGCCGCTGTTCGCGCTGGCGAACGAGGGTGGGCGGGCGGTATACGTGCCGGCGGGGTCCTTCCTGCCCGGAGCGGCGGCGGGCAATCAGCGCCTGCTCAACACCGATTTTGGCAACCTGTTCCAGAACTACTACGATGGTCGGGCCAGGTCACAGGCGTTGACGTTCAACCTCGATCATCGTTTCGCGCGCGAAACGTCCATTCGGGCGTCTTACACGTGGACCATGGCCGAGGACAACGGATCGTTCTCGTGCTGCACGTCGTTTGCCGGCTGGACGGAAACGCGCATCGGTGCGTCGGGACCGAACGATATCGGCGGTATCGGCGACACCGACAAGGCATGGGGGCCGTCGGGTTTCGTGCGCAATCACACGATCATCCTGTCGGGTTTCACGAAGCTGCCGCTGGGCTTCCGTCTGAGCGGCATCTTCCGCATGCAGAGCGGCACGCCGTGGGGCCCGGAGCAGGGCGGGGATCTGAACGGTGATGGTGTCACGTTCAACGATCGTCCGTTCATCTTCGCGCCCGAGAATTTCCCGGTGGCGATTCCGACCAACATCACCGGAACGCAGGAGCAGGCCACGTATGTGGCGGCGCAGCGCGAGATCTATCGTGGATATCTGGCCGACAACAAGTGTGTGGGGGACTATGTGGGGCAGATCATTCCCCGCAACACCTGCCGTCAGCCCTGGTTCAACCGTCTCGATGTGTCGTTGCGCAACCGCATTCCCACGCGTGCGGGTCAGAACGCGGAAATCTCGGTCGACTTCTTCAACGTGCTGAACGGCCTCAACTCCAAGTGGGGGCGGTATCAGTCGGTGTCGGCGAACCGCCGCAACCTGATGGTGCCATCGTCGTACGATACGGCGGGTGAGACCATCCGCTACAACCTCACCGATTTCTTCGGCAACAAGACGCCGCTCGGAACGAACCTGCTGCTGCAGTTCAGCATGCAGCTGGGGGTCCGGTACTCGTTCTGACGGCGCTTGGTGATGGACGAAGTAGGAAGGGCGGGGCTCCTCTGGAGCCCCGCCTTTTTCTTTGGGAGCCCAGCGTGTCGGCGGGTTCGTCGGGACGGACGACGACAGCGGCAAAACCGCAGACGCGGATTGGGCGGATGGACGCGGATGGACGCGGATGCAACGGGGCGGAACGACCGCTGCGGTGCTTCAACTCAGCGGCAACGTCGGCAGCAGATCGAGCAGTTCCGGCCAGTCGATGAACGGATTGCGGTTGCCCTGGGCCCGGAACACGGCGTCGTTGCGCGAACGTTCCCATGCATCGACGGGATCTTCGCGGGCCCAGGCAATGAGCAGATCACGCTCCTGCGCGAAGTTGAGGAGACTGTAACCACTCGGGCGGTCGGTGTTGTACCGCAGATAGAAGTACAGCAGCCCACGTGCGATATCACCCCGCACGCTGGCGCGGGGCTCGAAGACGATCGGTCCGCCCGATCCGTTGGCGTAACCGAGTCGGCTGGTCTCGGTACCGCCGGCGGCGGCGGGGCCGGTCCAGATCACCGTGCCACGCACGAGGCCGTAGGGATAGTTCTGACGGCGCTCATTGGCGGCGGAGTCGGAACTGAAGAGATGATGCAGATCGCTGAGTGCCGGGTCGACTTCGGCACCGCGGCTGCGGGGCCACGTGTGTTCGGTGTTGATACTGTTCTGGGCGGCGGTGGCCCGCGTGGTCACGCCCGCGGCCTGACGTCCCGTGTAGAGGTCGACGATCCACGTGCGTGAACCCCGATCAACGAACGCGTAGAGGGAATCGCGGGCCGAGGTGTACCCCAGGACGCGCTGACCGCGCACGAGTTGCTGGAGTGCGGTGAGCAAGGCGGTGCCGCAGCGGCCCTGCGCGGGCGTGTAGTAGCTGATCTGCGCCGCGGGCGGTGTGGCGGTGCAGGTATTGGGTGGCGGTGGTGCCGTCGTACTGCTCCCGCCACCGCCGCAGGCGACGAGCGCCAGTGCCACGCTGCCCGCCACGACTATCCTGGCGCGCGGCGTGCGATTGGGGATCGACCGTGTCATGCCGGGAATGATGCAGCGAAGAACGCTGGATGTGACAGGCTCCATATCACATTTTCTGTGACCTCGCATCACAGGCAGCTGTTGTATTTGTGGTTGTATCTGTTGTCGTGCCTGTTGTCGTATGTTTCGACAGATCCCGGACCGATGGAGGCAGCATGCGTGATCCCTGGCGATTGCCGACCCTAGCGTCGTGCGTTTCTCTGGTCGCCCTGGCGCTGAGCGCCGCGTGCAGCGCGCCCACATTCGATGAGCCCAAGACCGGAATCAACGCCGTGCAGGTCGGTGGCGAGATGAGTGGGTATCGCTTCGATCCGGCCACGATCGACAGTGCCTATGTGGTCGGCGACATTCTGCATCTGCACCTGAGCTACGGCGGATGCGGCACACATGCGGTGGCGTTGCTGCAGACAGGGCCGTTCATGGAGTCGTTCCCGGTGCAGGTGCTGCTCTCACTGGCTCACGATGCCAGGGGAGAGGCCTGTCGGATGCTGGTGAGGTCACAGGAACGATTCGATCTCACTGCGCTCAAGGAATCGTATCGCACGGCGTACAGGAGCAGCGGTACGATCCTCCTGCGGGTCCGCGCGCCCGGCCCGACGCCGGCCGTCACGTCTGTCTATTACCAGTTTCGTTGAGCCACGCAGGGAGACACGGGCGGGATGCTGGAGGCATGGCATCGCCCGCCCGTGTGAATCCGTTTTCACCTTCGCTGCGTTTGCCTACGGCTTCGGGGACAGCAGCAGATCGAGGCGCAGCGGACTGGCATACGGTGCTCCGTATTCGACGACACGTGCGGCCCAGGCACTGGCGCTCGGCGGATCCACTTCGAGGCGGAAGCGCGCCGCGGGCATGTTGCTGAAGTGGACCATGCCCGTGGCATCCGCCGTCGCGGTGGCGATCAGCGTCGGCGCGCTGACCGGCGGTGCGGTCGGGGGCAATGTGTCGCCCGCAATGGACGGCAGTTGCACGAACCGCACCGTGGCACCGGCCACGACGGGGGGCGTCCAGGTCGACGAATCCCGTGAGGATGGCGAGGTCGCGGCACGTCCCAGGACCTGGGCGACGAGATCGAATCGTGCGGGGCGTGTGACGGGACCCTGACTGCCGGAATCGACGCGAACGGATGTGATCGTGAAACGTGCGGTGTCGGCTTTGTTCGCATGTGATGCAATGATCAGCACACTGCCGGCGGCACGGGCCGCCACGGCCGCGCGCAAACCGTCCTGACGCAAACCGGAGTCGGGCAGCGCGGAAACCGTCGCGATCGATGCGTCGGACGTGGACCATACGGGTCGCGCGCCCGGAATGGGACTGCCACCCGCATCGAGAATGCGTGCTTCGACGATGGCGCCGTATCCGACCTGCAACGTGGCGTTGCGGGGATCGACGAGGATGGATTGGCCGCTCACGTCGTCGATGGAGAGCACGACGTTCATCGGCGTCTCCTCGTTTGCCGTTGGCGACGTGTCCGAGCATGCCGAGACCATCATCAACGTCATCATCGCGCCGGCAATGGTCGCGACCGCGGGCATGCGCGAAGGTGAGAGGGACCAGCGAAGAGAACGGGACATGAATGACTCCTGTCGCGTGAAGACCGCGGGAAGACCGGGTGGGGATCCGACGAGGATCGAATGAGAAGCGGGTGAGCCAGACGGACAGCGCTGTGGATGTCGCGGAGGATGTCGGTGCATGGACATCCACGCCTCGAGGCGTCTGCGCGTGATACCTGTCGGTTACCGCGTCGGGTCACCGACACTTCACTCCGGCGTGCGACCCATTCCGTTCAATGTCGCACGCACGCCCGACGTGATTGCATCGCGCGGCGGTTTCCCCTGCTGCAGATCACGCTCGATGGTGATCCGGAACGCACGCAGATCCGTATCGCGCGCGCCGCGCTGCAACAGTGATGCGATCGATGACACGGCGAGTTCTGCCGGCACTCGTCGCAGTGCGAGTTCCGCCACGATGGTCAGCGACATGGTCAGTGAAGACTCGCCGGTTCCCTGCTTGCGTTGTGCTTCGACGAGCCGGCTGATGTCCCGCGGCTCGACGCCCACGAAGAGCGCACTGGCCGCGGCTTTCAGTTCGTCTTCCGTTGCCGATGGACCGAGGAGGCTCCGGCCATCACGCAATCGTGACGCTAGCGATCGGACCGCGAGCAGGATGCGGGCGTCGTCCGCGCCCTTGAGCACACCTTCGGCCACCTTGTCACGCAGGACATCACCCGGCAGATGCTCGGCCGTGAGCGAATCCACGAGCAGATCGATCGCCGTGCGTGTCGCCGGCGACAGTCTGAGGAGCGGAGACGGTTGCGTCGATGAAGGGGCCGGCGGAGGATCCCGACGCGCCTGGGCGTGCAACGGCACCGCACCTGCCAGGAGTCCCATTGCCACGGTGAGGTATCGAAGCGAAGGTGGCAGGAACCGATACGGGTATTTCCGCGAGTGTCCGCCGGTCCGGATGAACGTGGTCATCGATTGGGTCATCGATTGCTGCTCACCAGGACCAGCGAGTTGGGCACACCAAAATCCTCCTCGGCTTCGGCGGGCGCTGCCGGGTCGCGGACCACCTGCCCATCGATCACGAACGCGTAGGCGTGACGACCTGCCGGAAGTGGAAGCATGGTGGTCCACGTCTGGCCGTCCGCGGCCACTTCGAGTGGTGTCGCATCGGCGTTCCAGCCATTGAAGTCTCCCACCAGACTGACACGTTGCACGCCAGGCGCCATGACCGAAAAACGCACGCCGATCGTGGACACCTGCGATACCGTGCGGGACGTGGCATCACGCGCAACGGGCTCCGCACTGTAGGGGTGAGCAGGCCCGAACAGGTGTGCCGCGTCCCGCAACACCGCCCCAACCATCATGAAGCCCAGAGCTGCGGCAATGGCCATCGGACGCGGGATCTGCCAGTGACGACTCCATCCCCGTGGCGTCGGCTCGGATGGGGTGAGTTGCAGCAACTCACGATCGAGCGCCTCGCGCCATTCGGCGCGCACCGGCACCTCCCGCTGCATCTCGCGGATGGCCTGCAGGAGCCGCGGATCGTGTTCGTTGCTATCGGGCCGTGTCATCGTAGTCCTCGAGTTGCTGCTGCAGCTTCGTGCACGCGCGTTGCACGCGCATCTTGAGCGCCGAGATGCCTACGCCGGTGATGCGCGCCATCTCGACATACTCCAGTTGTTCGACGTGCTTGAGCAGAAAGGCCTCCCGTTGCTCGCCGGGCAGGGTCTCGAGTGCCCGCTCCAGCTCCACGCGCAATTCGGTGTCCGGACCGTGCGATGGAACGGCCGTGCGGTCCACCACGTCCGGATCGGTCTGCACCCAGCGCGCGCGCCGCGTGCGGGAGAGCAGTGCCGTGCGGCAGCGATTGACGAGGATGGCGAACATCCAGGTGCGGAAAGCGGTCCGCCCATCGAACGCCGCCAGCGATCGATAGGCCCTGATCAGCGTGTCCTGTGTGGCTTCCTCCGCATCCTCGCGGGAGCCGAGCATGCGCGTGGCAAACCGCAGGCACGCCGACATATGCCGATGCGCCAGCTCCGTGAACGCCTGGGCATTCCCGTCGAGTGCGCTGCGTGCGAGGTCGGCGTCGGTCATGAGTCATGCGTTATACCTCGCGGATCGCGAGCGAGGTCACCGCCACTCCATCATGTGATCATCCTGATGTCAACGCACGGTGACCAGTCCAACCTGCCCGCCAAATTCGTCGCGCGCCGTGGGGACATCCGGCGGCGGACGCCAGGCGGCGCCATCGATGCTGATGTTCATGCGATAGAGCCCGGGGCCGACCGCCAGTGTCGTTTCCCACCAGTCGTCGGGCGCGCGTTGCATGGAGACGGGACTCCAGCGTGTGGGTTCGCCACTGACCCGCACCTCCGACGCCCGCGGTACCTTCACCCGGAGGCGCACCCGGGTCGCGTCGTCACGCACCGTCTCGAGTGATGTCGCGTCGTTCGGCGTGTGGGTGCGATCACCGGAATGGGTCGGCCATCGGGAGAAACTGACGCCCAGTGAATAGACCCCGCGCACCGAGGCGTTCAGGGCGGGCTGTGCGGGCAGCGCCGCGACACCGGCCGTGACGGTCAGTCCTCCCGTGAGAGGCACACTCGCATTGGCGCGTGTCCAGAGCTGGCGAGAATGGGAAATGGCCGGTTGCATCCGCATGGTGTCGCCACCGACAGCGGAACCGGGAAGTGTGCGACGACTCGTCGAACCGCCGCCGGAAAGATCCAGACGAACGCGCCCGATCTGGAACTGCACGGCCGTTCGCAGATCGACGGCCCGCTGAATCATCTGTGATGTGACGGTCCGGTACGTGGTGTCACTGGTGATCCGGTTGCCGCCGGGCGACGAGTCGATGACAATGATGGGCGTGGCCACTTCGCGACTGAACGACGAGGTGCGGTCGTGCGCACGGATGTCGAAGGAGATGCCCACGCGACGGAGACGCTGCCAGACGGCGAGTCCGAGTCCCTGGCGATCCCGCGAGGGATCGAGCGACGAGAGGCTGCGGTATCCATAGGAGAGGGCAATACCGCCATGACCCAGGCTGCGGGACAGACGGGCGAAGGCTCGGGTCTGCCCGGAGAATGCCAGGCAGTCGCTCTCCGCATGTCCGACGGTACCCGACGCGTCCAGTTGCCATGTCCGCTGCGCCGAGGAGTGTGCGGCCAGGGCGACGATGGGTGTGGTGGTGCCGAATCGGGTGGCCTGCGCAATGGGAGCGGAGAAGGCAGTCGCCGAAAGCCCGCTCCATTGTGCCTGTGTGGTCAACATGGATTGAGCATGACAGGCGGGACCGTTGCCGCTGGTGAAATGTCCCGTCGTGCCGAACAACGGGGAGCGTTGAGCCACCGCGATACCGGATGGCAGGCCAAACGACAACAGGCCGAGTGGCAGCATGCCGGCGACGAAGGTCACCTGAAGAATTCGCATGACGTTGTTTCAGGGAGGGAAGCGACGACTCGAAGAGGCACCGCGGAGACAGACCACCTCATGGCCTCATACCCACCGATTCCGGGGCCGGGTCACGGTCGATCATCCGGGCGTCGGGAGCCCGCCCGGGAGGCCCCATTGGGGCACCGGGCCGCTCGACATCTCCCGAGCCGCTGGCGAGTTTGCGAATACCTTCAGACCGGCACTCACCGGAAGGATTGTGCATCGTGACCAGGCATACTGTCGCGCTGAAACGGGCGTATGACCCACCGTCGCCGGAAGACGGCAAACGGGTGCTCGTCGATCGTCTCTGGCCGCGCGGGGTCAGCAAGGCCGAGGCGCACATCGACCTCTGGCTCAAGGACGTGGCGCCGTCGACGGATCTGCGGACGTGGTTTGCGCACGACCCGGCCAAATGGGGCGAATTCGAGCGACGGTACCGGGCGGAACTCGCCAAGAATCCCGCGCTCGAGGAATTGCGTGAACTGGTCGCGACACACAGCGTGACACTGGTGTACGGGGCAAAGGACACGGAGCACAATCAAGCCGTGGTGCTGCAGCGCCTCCTCACCGCATGAATCCGCTCGTTCGCCGCTATCTCCGTACCGCGATCGCCTTTCTCATCATCGGCCTCGGGATCGGCATCTGGATGATGTATGCGCGTGAATTCGGCGCGTTTCAGCCGCCACGCGTGCGCAGCGCGCACACGCACGCGCTGCTGGTGGGTTTCGTGATGCTCATGATCACCGGCGTGGCGCTGTGGATGTTTCCGCGGCCGCGGCAGGACGATCAGGTCTACCGTCCTGGACTCGCCTCAGCCGCCTGGTGGGCCATTGCGCTCGGCACCGGCACACGTGTGCTGTTGGAACTGGTATTGCCCGCCAACGCGCCGGTGATGTGGCGCGGCCTGCTGGTGGCCGCGGGCGTGGTGCAGGCGCTGGGGATGGTGCTCTTTTTCGGCACGATGTGGACGCGCATCCGTTCCTCGGGCGCGGCGAGCGAACGACGCACGTGAAAGTCCGTACCGGACGGCAGCACGCGGGAAGGGGAGGGAGCACGCCCGGCCCGGGCCACCCGCGTGCGCACCGCGGTTACACGCGGGTGTCGATACCGGTGGTCCTGCCCTGAGCCCGCTGCATGATCTGCAGCGCCGATTCGAGGCGTGCGGCTGCCTGGTCGTCGTGCCGCCAGTATGCGCCTTCGATACCAGCCCGCGTCAGCGCGAGAAAATCCACCCGATCCTCACGCATCGCCCGTTCGGCGGCAGCAAAGTCGCCGTTCACCGGCAACGCGATGGTCATGCCCACGAACGGCGTGCTCTCGTCCAGGGTCATCTGACCGCTGCGGATCTGGGCATTGACCCACTCCCGCAGATCCTGCCGCGTCATGTCGGTGAAATCGGCGCGCCGCAAGTCGCCCGATGATACAGATGACACATCGGGCGTACTGGTGGCGGCGGACGCCAGCGCACTCGCGAACGAGGCATCGCGGGTGGTGGTGGTCGCATTGTATGCCGACAAGCGGGTGGCGTAGGGGAAGGTGTTTCCCGAATTGATCTTCATGAGGGCCTCGGTCCGGGCTGAAGGGTCCGACAACGTCAATGCAAGGTGCAGACCAATCGAAGGTACGAGGTCCAGCCCGATATTCCGGTGCGCTGGCACACACATTTTCGGCAGGTTGGCGATCTGTCGCACACCCGAGGGGGCAGGCGTGCGGTCATTCCTGCCCCTTGGCTACCGCACAGGCTTCCGCCCGTGCGGCAGTTCGTTCCCGCCTCAGATTCTGCGGAAGGGCCTGGTCAGTACGTGCCGAGCGCCGTGCGCGCAGCCGACGGCGGAGGCGCACAGGGATCATGATCCCACAGGAGATCCAGGGCGGAGGGGGGCTGTTCGACGATCACGGGAGACGGCCGGGTACGTGTGGCCGACAGGACCGTGCGCAGTGGCTGCTCCGAAAGCCCCGAGATGGCGTCGACATGGATGGCGCGTCCGGCACTGCCACGATCGGCCGGCGTGTGCACCGTGTAGTGCACCCGCGTCCCCCTTCGTTCGAGGTGAGCAAACTGTCCGGGTTCCCGCATGTCGGTGCCGCGGAAGTAGTAGTCCAGGCCATCGTCGCCACGAATGAACCCGTATCCATGCTCGTGCACTTTGATCACGAGACCGGTGGGCAGCGTCCCGGCGTCTTCCGGCACCGGCTCGGCAGCGATATCGAGTCCGGTCACTGCCGCCCCGACATCTCCGCCTGAAACGGCTGCATCGGCATCCTGGTCGGCGGTCTCCGACAAGGGCAACGGCGCGGAGAGAGGTGCGGACAGAGGCACAGCGCCTGATGCCTGCTCGGCACGAACGGCTGGCGGCGCGGCGCCCGGCACGATGTGCAAGGCGGGGCGCGCCGATGGTGAGACCAGCTGCGGCCAGAGCTCATCGAGCCACAGCGTATCGAAATCCCGGACGTGTGCAGTGTCGTTCGCGTCGCTGAATTCCCGGGCACAACTGCCGTGGGCACTCAGAATGGCCACTCGCTTGCCGAGTCGACGCACCGCCTGCAGCGCGGGAACAAAATCACGATCCCCACACACCACGATGGCGATGTCGTAGGCCGACAACGCCGCCATCTCGAGGAGCGCGGTGGCCATCCCTACATCGACCGCCTTCTCGCGCGGCTCGAATGGCGAGTCCGGCACGTGCGGCCCACGGCGCACCCGTCCACCGCGATAGTCCGTCTCGAACCGGTACACTTCATATCGGTGATGCCGGCGAAGGGCGTCGAAAAAATCGCTGCGGCGCTGCACGGCGTCGCCATCGATCGGATCGAAGTTGGTGGCGATCGATGCGAAATAGTGTGTACGGACCACATCGAGACTGGTGCCGGGTTCCATCTGCGCCGCCACCTGCGCGGCGCACAGCCGAGGCAGCACCCCGAAATCCAGCGGTCCGCCGGTCCGCCCCAGCAGCCCGCGCTGGTCGGCCATGCGGTTGGAGGTGACCGCCAGCCACGTTCCATCGATGAACAGCATTGCTCTGGTCGACATCGAATTCCTCTGCCTCTCCTCCAATAGGGTATCGCAGCATCGCTCTCACTGAATGCGCTGCAGGGCCAGCTTCACGGCGGCATAGGCGTCGACGATGCCGCCGCTGGCGGACAGATCGCTGAACGGAACGCGCTGACCATCACCACCGGGCTTGTCCACCAGTTGTCCCGGGAATGTCCGCACCGATTGCAGGAGAATCTCCTTCACCTGCAAGGCCGTGAGCGATGGGAAGTGCGCCATCAGCAACGCGGCCACACCCGATACCACCGGGGCGGCCATGCTGGTTCCGCTCTCCCGTTTCACATCGCCGCCAGGCACCGTCGACAGGATGTCCTCGCCCGGCGCGAACAGATCGACGCGGGACTTGCCGTAGTTGGAGAAACCGGCGGCCAGTTTGTTCCGACCTTTCCAGGAACTCGCGCCCACTTCGATCCAGGTCGGAATGCGCGCGCCGGCGAGATCGACACTGGTGGGGAACGAGGGACTCACATCGTTGTTCTCGGCGTCGTTGCCCGCCGCATGCACCAGCAGGACGCCCTTGCCGGCGGCGTAACGCATGGCGCTGTCCACGGCGGCCTTCTGGGGCGACCACGATTTGCCGAAGCTCATGTTGATGATCTGCGCCCCATTGTCCACGGCATACCGCACCGCGCGCGCGATATCGGCATCCCGCTCGTCACCATCGGGCACGGCGCGCACGGTCATCAGACGCACACCGGGCGCGATGCCCTGCACGGGATTGCCCGCCCCTCGCACGGCGCCGATGATGCCCGCGACATGCGTGCCGTGTTTGGCATCGGGACCCATGACATCACGCGAGCCGGCCGCACCGGCAGGCGCGTGAGGATTGAACAGGGTGTCGAGTCCGTACTTCGCCTGGGATTCATAGGCTTCCTTGGCCTCGGCGATCGCGGCGGCATCGAGACCGTTGTCGGCCAGTTGCAGCCAGATGCTCCGGGCCTGTTCCTGCATGGCGTTGGCCGGCTTGATGGCTTCCACGCGTGCGCGTGTGAGCATCCCGGCACCCGCCACCTCGCCGAGGATGGCGTTCACCTGCGTCAGCGTCCGCTCGATGTTCCGGATCTGCGTGAGGGTGCCGTTCACCTTCTGCGACTGTTCGCGATACGCGGTGCGCACCGAATCGCAGCGCGCGGCCGCCGGTCGTTGCAGACCGACACCCGCCGGTCGTCCAGCGCACGCCGCGTACAGTCGTGTCACCTCGAAGGTGTCATGGTGCACGGGTGCCCCATCGGCCGTGACCGGAAAATTCCATCCGAACACATCGTCGACAAAACCGTTGTTGTCGTCGTCGCGGCCATTGCCGGCCACTTCCCGCTCGTTCTTCCAGAGCACCGGGGCGAGGTAACGATGTACGGTGTCCACGCCGCCGTCGATCACGGCCACGACGACGGTGCGCTGCGGGGTGCGGCCGGCGAGCAGTTCGCGCAAGGCACGTTCCGAACCCACGCCGATCACCCCGTCCGTCTCCGCGTCGAGGCGGTGCCAATCGGCACGGGCAGTGTCCGCCTGCGCCGCGGCCGGTGGTTCGGGTGTCACGGTGACGGGCGGCTGCACCACGGGCTGCGTGGGCTGCCCACTCGGCGCCGGACGCGGTGCGGGGGACGTGGAGGTGGCAGAGCGGGCGCATGCGCTCAGCGAAGCGCTGAGCACGATGGCCGCGATGATGGCACGGGACATCGGCATGGGATGCAAAGGATGGTCCCGGGACGAGGTCCGCGGGAGAAGGCTCCCATGGGCTGGGAGCCACCGACTGACTATTCAGGGACGATAGCCATGGACACTGCCGGTGGCGAATCCCGTGGCGCATGCCGGGACGAATCCCGCGGCGTCAGAGCCCGTCGGGGGCCACGCAGGACAACTCCGCGCGCGGCAAGGTGGCCACTCCGTTCCAGGGAGGCGCCGGCCGCGAGCCCGCGGCTTCGATGTCGGGCGGCGGCGCCGAGAACGCGTATCGCACGATCTGCTGCAGTTCGATGGGGTGCCGGAGATTGCGTCCCGAGCCTTTGAGCCAGCTCACCGCACACACGTTGTCCACGAGCGACACGCCGGGGGCGATTTCGAGGAAGCGCGTGGTCACCTGCACGCCGCGAATGGAGCGCAGGGACCGGGGTAGGCGGTCGGGACGACTCATCTCGACCTCCATGCGACGCAGTTGCGCCGTGGCGCTGTCGAGATAGAACGCGCCGTGCACATCCGGTGACGAGAGGCGGTCGGCGGCCCGGACATCGAGACGGAACCAGGTCTCGTCCCCGTGCACCGAGGCCCCCGCATACCGGAAACAGTGGTTCTTCGCAAAGGCTTCGTCGGCGAGATCGAGCAGTGAGGGCAGCGACATCGAGTAGTCGGTGCCACCCGGTCGCCGTTCCGATTTCACCACACGACCCGGCTGGTAGTCCCCCTGCGGCACGCCGGTCCCCTGCATGCTCTCCACTTCCTGAATGACAAACTCCTGATCGCGCAGCACACCCAGCGCGCGCGTCCGCACGAAGGTGAAGGGATACTGCTTCACGAGCAGCCGATACCGATCGGCGTTTTCACGGAGCAGGCCCACGAGTTGGGCGACTTCGGGGAACCGCGCGCTGTCGGGAATGCCCGGATTCCTGCAGGGTTCGGCGGGGCGCACGGTCATTTGCGACAGCCGGACGGGCACCTGCGCGAGGCGCACGTCGAGTGCGGTGCTCTGCGCCGGCAGGATGGTGACGGTGCGCCGTTCGGGGACGAAGCCCAGTCGGCGGACGATCACCTCGTGCGTGCCCGCCGCGATGTTGCCGATGAGAAACTGCCCATTGGCCCCCGAGAACCGTTCGATCGAGAGGGCAGGGATCGTGATGACGGCGTAGGGCAGCGGCACGTCGGTGGGGGCGGCGCGGACGGTGCCCTGCAGCGTGCCCTGCAGAATGCCCTGTGATGCACCCTGCTGTGCACTCAGGATGCTGGTAGCGCTGGCGACGCTGGCGAGGCACAGGAGAGGGCAGAGGATCGCGCGGATCATGGGGACATTTCTACTGGTTTCCCAGTAATTGCGCCAGTCCCGGGATCCTCGACGGTCAATTCGCGGCAATTCTGGGACGGGTGGCGTTGCCGAGCTTGCGTTCCGGCCGTCCGAATGCAGAGATAGTGGGATAGAGGATCAACAGGAAAAAATCGTGGCGGATGGTGACCCGGGCGCCGCGACCGGTGTTGTTGTCGCAGACTTTGCGACCTGGAGGATGGCATGCGCACGCGTCTGGTACGGCGTCACGTCAGGCGTCATGTGAAACTGACTCTGCTCGAGTCCGCGCGTCGTATCACGTCGTGGTTGCTGCAACCCTGGCAACTGGCGGGCGTGGCATCGATCGCCGGCCTGGTGGGCCTGACTGCGGTGCTGACCGCGGTGCCCACGGTATTGCCTCCGCCTGCCGTCGATGCGCTGGCACGGTTCATCGCGCCCCCCAAGGAGAGCGCGCCGGCGCCGTCCACCGAGCGATTGAGCTATGTGGGACTGGGCCAGCAATCGATCCAGTCGGTTGGCGAATTCAAGGTGCCCGAGCCCGATGGCTCGGTGCCCGTGGCCGCGAGTATGGGTGGAGAGGCCGGGTTCGAGGAAGAGCCGGCGCCCGAAGTGATTTCCGAGCGGCCGCTCACTGAAATCGAAGTCGATTCGGCGGCCGCGCTCGATCCCAGCGCGGCGGGTCCGGACTATCCCGTGCGGATGCTCGAGAAGAACATCGAGGGACTGGTGCTGGCGCAGTTCGTGGTCGACAGCCTGGGGCGCGCCGACACCACCACGTTCAAGCTGTTGGAGCCGGCCGAGCCCGATTTCGTGATGGCCGTGAAGACCGCGCTGCCGCGCATGAAATACCGGCCGGCCTCGCTGGGTGGGCGCAGCGTTTCCCAGCTCGTGCAGCAGCCGTTCGGTTTCCGGATCCGCCCACCCGGCGGGGATTGACGCGGCACTGACCATCTGCCGGCATCGGCAGCCGTCTCACGCGATCGTGTACAGCGGGAGATATTGGGAACGCTTGGCGTTCCCGTCCGTTCTCTCTCCGTTGGAGCTTTCGCGTGGATACTCCTCTCGATGTGCTGGCGCAGGCCGAAGCCGAACTTGCGGCGATGGACTATGACGAGACCACGACCGGTCTCGATCGCCGTCAGTTCATGTTCCGGTCACTGGTCGCGGCTGCGGCCAGTGCCTTCGGTGCGCCTGCCGTCGCAGCGGCCGAGGGCCGCGGTGCGCTCGCCGATGTGAGTGCGTTCTGGGCCGGGTTCCAGCCGCCGGTGCAGCAACAGCCGCCCGTGCCGCTTGGCAATGGGGAGGCGCCGGCCCTGCAGTTCATGCCGTATCCCGAGGGGACCGGGGCGCTGATGGAGAAGCTGGTCCGGCAGCGCGGTGCGGCGGTGTTCAATCGCGCGACGTTCCCGGTGGAGCGCTGGGTGGGCACGGTCCCGACCAGCCCCGAGGATCTCGCATTCCTGCCGGCCCATCGCATCTCCGCGCTCATCAAGGCGCGGCGCATCACGTCGCGGCAGATCACCGACATCTATCTCGAACGCCTGAAGCGTCTCAATCCGCAGCTCAATTGCGTGGTGACGCTGATGGAGACCTCGGCGCGCGCCGAGGCCGACGCGATGGATGCCGAACTCAAAGCCGGCAAGGATCGTGGCCCGCTGCACGGTGTGCCGTACGGCATCAAGGATCTCTTCGCGACGAAGGGCGTGCCCACATCGTGGGGATCGCCGGACTTCAAGGACCAGGTGTTCGACTACGACGCGGAGATCGTCACGCGTCTGCGCAACGCCGGCGCGGTGTTGCTCGCCAAGTTGTCCACGGGCCTCTACGCGCAGAACGACTGGTGGTATGGCGGTCGCACCAACAATCCGTGGAACCTCAACATCGGCGCGAGCGGCTCGTCGGCGGGCCCCGGTTCGGCGACGGCCGCGGGCTGCGTGGCCTTTGCGATCGGCACCGAGACACAGGGGTCGATCGTGTCGCCTTCCATCCGCAATGGACTGAGCGCACTGCGCCCTACGTATGGTCGCGTGAGCCGCTATGGCGGCATGGTGCTGTCGTGGTCACAGGACCGCGTGGGACCGATGTGCCGCACGGCGGAGGACTGTGCGATGGTGTTCAACGTGCTGCATGGAGTCGATCCGAAGGATTCATCGACGGTGACCACGCCGTTCAATTTCGATCGCACCATCAAGCTGTCGACGTTGCGCATCGGTGTGGACCCGGCCGCGCCGAAGGAACTGGTGGATCAGCTCAAGGCGCTGGGGATGGTGCCGCGTGAGATCGGGGCGCGTCCAACGGTCGCCGGCATGCAGGGCGGGGGACTCAATGTGGAGTATGCGGCGGCGTTCGATTTCTTCGTGCAGCGCAAGGCGAAGGAGTTCGGTCTCGATCTCGACACGCTGCCCGCGCGCACGTCCAACAACGCGCCTTTCGGCAATACGCCACCGGCCCGGCCGGCGGGGATCGCTCCCGATGCTCCCAACCCGATGGCGGCGGCGGACTGGAATCCGCGCTTCGTAGGCGGACGCACCACGCGCGGTTTCGAGTTCGTGCAGAATCAGCGGCGGCGTCTGTTGCTGGTGCAGGCATGGGGGGCGTTCATGAAGGATCTCGATGGATTCATCGGTGCCCCGCAGGCCGACGTCGCTCCCAACGCGCAGACGGGGCATCCGTGTGCGGTGCTGCCGTACAAGTTCGATGTGCCCAGCTTCGGTGGACCCGGTGGTCCTGGCGGCGCCAACGCCAACAACGCACCGCCGCCGACGTATCAGCCGCAGCCCATCTGCGCGGTGATCACGGGCAATCTGTACAACGACGACATCATCCTCTCGGTGGCGCACCAGTTCCAGAAGGCCACCGACTTCCATCGCCGCCGGCCCGCACTCGGCTGACCGGTTCCGTCGATCACTTCGCCCTCACGGGACGACATGTACGATTCGTATATGCCCGCCACGGTGCCGGATGCGCACCGTGAGCGGGTGGTGCAGTTGCTGTCCACGGCATTCGCCAACGATCGGTTGACGATGGAGCAGCTCGACGATCGGCTCGCCTCGGTGTACCGGGCGCAGTCGATCGCGGAGCTGGAACTGTTGCTGGTGGACCCTGCCGATCCCACGCGTTCGCTGGCGATGGAGGCGGGCGCCACGCGGGTCGCGTCGCCCGGCGTGGTGCCCGCGCGCGGCGTCGCGATGGCGATCATGGGCGGCTTTCAGCGCCAGGGGCCGTGGGTCGTTCCGCGTCACCTGCGTGTCATGGCCGTGCTGGGTGGTGGAGAACTCGATCTGCGCGAGGCGCGCCTGGGCCCCGGCATCACGGAGATCGAGATTTTTTCGCTCTGGGGCGGGGTGGAGATCATCGTCCCCGATGGGGTGCGCGTAGACATCGTGGGCATGGCGTTCATGGGTGGCTTCAGTGTGCGTGGTGGCGGTGTCACCGATGATCCGAATGCCCCGGTGTTGCGGGTGAGTGGACTGGCCATCATGGCCGGTGTCGACGTCCGTCGAAAGGATCGTGGTCGCAAGGGTGAGAAGCGCTATCGGCAGGCGCTCGAGCGTGCGGAACGTATCCGGAAGCGTGACGGGCGCTGACGTCCTACCACGCCTCTCCACGTCTCCACCGCCGCGCTTCGTTCCCCTCCTTCCCCCTTCCCGTTCCCTCCCCGATGGCCACTCCTTCGCTACCCAGTCGTCATACCACATCCGGTCCTGAACGCGCACCCCATCGGGCCTTCTACTACGCGATGGGACTGACCGCCGAGGAGATCGCGCGGCCGCTGGTGGGAGTGGTATCGAGCTGGAACGAAGCGGCGCCGTGCAACATCGCCCTCAAGCGACAGGCTGAAGTGGCGAAGCGCGGCGTGATTGCCGGCGGTGGCACGCCGCGTGAGTTCACCACCATCACCGTGACCGACGGCATCGCCATGGGGCATGCGGGCATGAAGGCCTCACTGGTGAGTCGCGAGATCATTGCCGATTCGGTGGAGCTCACCGTGCGCGGGCATTGTTACGACGCGCTGGTGGGCATCGCGGGGTGCGACAAATCGCTGCCCGGTCTCATGCTGGCGATGGTGCGTCTCGATGTGCCGTCGGTGTTTCTCTTCGGCGGTTCGATCATGCCCGGGCGCTACAAAGAGCGCGATGTGACGGTGCTCGATGTGTTCGAAGCGGTGGGCGCCTATGCGGCGGGCGGCATCTCCATCGACGAGCTCACCGCGCTGGAGAAGGTCGCATGTCCCGGTGCCGGCGCGTGCGGTGGACAGTACACGGCCAACAGCATGGCCTATGTCTCCGAAGCCATCGGTCTCGCATTGCCGGGATCGGCCAGCCCGCCGGCCACCTACGAATCGCGCGATGCGTTTGCCGAGCGGGCGGGAATGGTGGTGATGGATCTGCTGCGCAGCGGCTTGCGGCCCCGGCAGATCGTGACGCGCAAGGCGCTGGAGAATGCCGCGGCTGTGGTGGCAGCCACGGGAGGATCGACCAATGCCACGCTGCATCTGCCGGCGCTGGCGCACGAGGCCGGCATCACGTTCGATCTCTTCGATGTCGCGGAGGTCTTCAAGCGCACGCCCCTCATCGCCGATCTCAAGCCGGGCGGCAAGTATCTCGCGAAGGACGTGCACGATATCGGCGGGGTGAGCGTCGTGCTCAAGTCGTTGCTCGATGGTGGATTCCTGCACGGCGACTGCATCACCGTCACGGGGCGGACGCTGGCCGAGAATCTGGCCGAGGTGGAGATCCCGACCGGGCAGAAGGTGGTGATGCCGGTATCGCAGGCAATCTCGCCCACGGGCGGCCTGGTGGGTTTGCAGGGCAACCTCGCGCCCGATGGCGCCGTGGTGAAAGTGGCGGGTCTCAAGCATCTGCAACACAGCGGGCCGGCCCGGGTCTTCGACAGCGAAGAGGCCTGTTTCTCGGCCGTGATGGAACGTCGTTATGAGGCCGGTGACGTACTGGTGATCCGTTATGAAGGACCGACCGGTGGTCCGGGGATGCGCGAGATGCTGTCCACCACCTCGGCGATCTACGGACAGGGGATGGGAGAGACGGTGGCTCTCATCACCGACGGACGGTTCTCGGGTGCCACGCGCGGGTTGTGCATCGGACATGTCGGTCCCGAGGCCGCGGTGGGTGGCACGATCGGTCTCTTGCGTGATGGTGACATCATCGACATCGATGCCGGAGCGGGGACGTTGTCGGTGCGACTCAGCGACGAAGAACTCGCGGCCCGTCGCGCCGCCTGGACACCACGTACGAACGACTTCCAGAGTGGTGCCTTGTGGCGCTACATGCAGACGGTGGGACCGGCGCGGTATGGCGCGGTGGTGCATCCCGGCGGTCAGGCGGAAACGCACGTGTACGCGGATACCTGATCACAAACGGCGATGCGGTGATGGCCCACGTGTCGAAGCGGTCCGGTTGCCTGATAGGCGCGTGGTGTGTTTTGCTGCTGGGGCTTGGCGCACCGTTCGGTCGTGTGATGGCACAGTCGGTGGCCGGTACTGTCGTTGCCGAGAGGGATGGGAAGGGGATAGCGGGAGCGGTCGCCCTGCTGATTGCCGAGTCGTCCGGACAGGTGGTGGCTCGGGCGAGAACGTCGGCTGACGGACGCTTTCTGCTGCGCGCCCCCGGCAACGGGCGGTACTTGGTGCGTGTGCTGCAGATCGGTCAGCAACCACACGTCGTCGACGCTTTCACGCTGGAGGCGATGGAGCACCGCGTGCTTCGCATTGCCTTGCCCGCACGACCGGTGCGCTGGCGCGTTTCGATGTGCGTGCGGATGGCGTCTGTCGACGGGAACCGGACAGTCGCACGCTGGCCGGACAATTGCTTGGCGATGCCCGCACCGCATTTCTGTCGAGTGTCTCCTCCACGGCGGATGGCGAGCGGCAGGCGACATATCGGTTCTTCCGCTATGACCGCGACCGCAGTGGGCAGCTGGAAGGGGACTCGACCTCGGAGCTTCGGAAACGTCAAACCGCCAGGCCGTTTGCCAGCCTGAGTCCTGATTCGATCGCGAAGGTGGGCTACGTTGTCGACGAAGGGGACAGCATCACGTACCGCGGGCCCGACGCAGAAGTGCTGCTGTCGGAGTCGTTTGCCCGAAGTCACTGCTTTCACGTGGTCGAGGGCGCGGGCTCCCGGTCGGGAATGCTGGGGGTGGCGTTCCGGCCGGTGAATCGGCCTGCGGGCGTGGTGGACATCAGCGGGACGATCTGGATGGACCCCGGCAATCTCCGGGTCAACGATGTTGAATTCGTCTTCGATCCGGCGTCGCGCGAAGAGCGCCAGATGGGCGTTGGTGGCGTGGTGCGGTTTGCGAGCACGGCGGACGGTATATGGCTCGTGAGGGAATGGGAGCTGCGCATGCCGCGCGTCCGGATCCGCCGCACGGCTCCTGTCCTCTCTGGAAGGCCGGCACCGGCACGCATCGTTCGCGACCTGATCGGCACGCAGGTCTTCGGCGGCGTGGTCATGCAAGTGGCGGGTCGGGAGGTGCTCTTTGCCGATACCGCTCAACTGGCCGGTGAAGCGAACCGGGGCAGGTTGGCCACGAGGGAGAGCGCGGCAAACAGACGCACCGTGCGACACCCGGTGTGTGGACCGATATCGGGACCGCAGGTCGATCTGAGTGTGCAGATGGTCGGCGTCGTGGAAGGTCGTTTGCTCGACGCGGAAGGAACGGCGCTGGCCGATGTGCTGATCCGCGCCGAATGGCGATCGGATTTCCGACTGGGTACCGACGACCGGCTCACCTTCCGGAATCGCGCGCGCGAGGCGAGGACGCAGGGTGATGGCCGGTTCGTACTGTGCGAGCTGCCGTACGACACACCGGTCATGATTCGCGCCGTCGGCGACGGCGATCGAACCATGACGCAGCGTACGGTCCGACTCGCTGATATGCATCCCGTGGACACGCTCGTCATGACCACACCCAGGTTACCGGGGAATCCGCTCCGATAGGGCCTTCCGCATCTGCGCCTGAAAGCGCGCTTTCTGTGTCTCATCGAACCAGGGGACCCGGTTGGACCAGGTGAGCGCACTTTCGATGGCCTTGCGGGCGCCGGTCTGATCACCGGCGGCGTCGAGCGCGTCGATGAGCAACGTGTGCGAGAGCATCGTGTCGGGGTGACGTTCCACGAGTTGCCTGGCGCTGGCCACCGCACGTTCACCATTGCGATGCCAGAGCCAGGCGCGCACGACGCGGGCGTATTCCGTGGCCATCGCATCGAGACTGGCGCCCCGTGGCATGCCGAACGCACGATCGCGTGCGGCAATGCTACGCGCGAGCAGGCGGTCGGCATCGCCGAGTCGACGCGACAGGCTGTCGTCGATGGCTGCGGGAAACAACCAGGCGCTGTCGCTGAAGATGAAGCGCAGTCCCAGGGGGATGGTGATCAGTGGCGCGCCGGTGTGATCGAGTCCCGGCGCGTCGATGCGCGTGATGTGCCAGTGCGGCGGTATCGAGTCGCGCAGCGCCGCGATCAGGCGTTCGACATTGGCGAGCGCACGGGGTTCGCGGGTGCCGGCCGACAAGGCCAGAAAGCGATGCGCGGTCGCGGTGTCTTCACGAACACAGCGGACCACGGCGGAGGCGAGTGAATCCGCGAGCGAGGGGCTGATGGCGATGATGGCCGGGAAGTCCCGCGGCGCGCGGCACAGTGCGCCCAGGGCAAACCGTCCGCCCAGTGAATGCCCGATCAGCGTGCGGAAGGGCACCGTGCGATAGTCCCTGTCGATGCGCGGCAGCAGCTCATCCGTGAGAAAGTGCAGAAACGCGTCCTGTCGCCGGACGAGATCGTCGGCGCGGTCGCCCTGTTCCACGGCCACGACGATCTGCGGTCGCATGGCGATGGGATGCTGCTCGCCGGTGAGATCGTAGGCGGCGGACGCGAGCGTGATGTCGTTGAATGCCCGGACCTGTCCATCGAGCAGTACGACGACCGGATAGCGCTGATGCGCGAGGGCGTAGCCTTCGGGCAGGTGCACGTGCACGAGACGTGTCTCGCCCAGCGCCCCCGAGGAGATCTTCAGGATGCGGGAGGAGGGCGCGGTCGACTGTGCCACGAGGGGGGCCGGGGCCGTCGACAGCGCGAGCAGGGCTACGACCGGAACCATCGTCAGCAGCCGGAGTGACTTCACGGGAGGGCCGCGGGTTGTGGGTGAAGGAGGGTGGAAAGAGAATAATGTTTCATGATGTTTCCCGTACCGGAGGCGAGCTGATGACCCGACCCCCCCTGTCCCGCGCAGCAGCCTGGGGCACTCTGCTGTGTGCGGCTGCGCTGGCTGGCGCCACGACCGTGTCGGCGCAGGGCAAGCGTCCGATGTCCTGGGTGGATGCCCAGTATCTCCGGAGTGTGGGGGGCGCCGAGGTGTCCCCGGATGGTCGGCAGGTGTTGTACACCCTGTCCACACCAGACTGGAAAGAGGCGACCAGCCAGAGTGACATCTACCTGGTGGAAACCGACCGGGGCGTGGCGAGCACGAAGCAGCTCACGTTCACGACAGCGAAGAATGAATCGCAGCCGCGCTGGGCACCGGCGGGTGGCTGGTTCGTCTTCCTGTCCAATCGGGAAGCGCCCACGGGACAGGCCAGTCAGCAGCAGCTCTTCCTCATGCGGGCCGACGGCGGCGAGGCGCGTCGTATCACCAATGCCCGCGATGGCGTGTCCACGTTCGAGTTCACGCGTGACGGGCAGTGGCTGATCTATCGCAGCGGCAAGAGCAACGAGGAGCAGCTGTATGCGCTGGCCGTGGCTTCGCTCGCCGGGGGCGCACCGCTCGATTCACTCTCGCCCACGCCGCTCACGAAACACGCCACGGGTGTCGGCACCTGGCGCATCGCGCCGGACTCGCGCCGCATCTACTTCAGCACGGCCGACAGCGTCGATGCCGATGACAAGGCGCGCCGCGACAAGAAGTTCACGGTGGACGTGCGCAATGCGGAGATGCCGGTGGCCTCACTCTGGGCCTTCGATCTGGCCTCCCGTTCGGAAACCCGGCTGACAAAAGACCCGAATCTCGCGGTCACGGGTTTCACCGTGTCTCCCGACGGACGATGGATCGGTTTCAACGCCACACCGAACGACCGCTACAAACGGAACGTCACCGAAGAAGGCATCTACGCCGATGTGTACCTGCTCGACACGCAGGACAACAGCGTCGAACGTCTGACCAACAACGAAGAGAACGCCGAGAGCGCACTGAGCTTCTCGCCCGACTCGAAGACGATCGCGTTTTCGGCGTCGGACGACATGACGCGGTTCAACATGAAGAACCGTCGGGTCTATCTCCGCGACGTGAGCGCCAGGGGACAGCCGTTCCGCAAGATCGGCGATTACGACGGCGATCATGCGGTGAACTTCTGGGCCCCCGATGGACGCACGATCTATTTCAGCACGGGCGCCAAGGCGACGTCGCAGCTCTTCGCGCTCGACGTGGCTTCGGGGAAGACCACGCAGCTCACGAATGTGGATGGCGTACTCAATGTGTCGTTCGACGAAGACAGCAAGCGGTACCTGCTCAACTATCAGGATCCCACCACGCCGCCCGCGCTGTTCACCGTGGCCTCGCTCGATGCGGTCAGGAACCGTGCGTCGTGGGTGCAGCTCACGGACGCGAATCCGTGGGTGCATGAGCAGATCGCGCTGGGCGAGACCAGCGAGATCACCTGGACGTCGAAGGATGGGAAGAAGGTCGGCGGTGTGCTCATCAAGCCGGTGGGATACCAGGCGGGCAAGAAGTATCCGCTGCTCGTGGCTATCCACGGCGGGCCGGCCGCAGCCGATCTGCTGAGCTTCAATGGAGGATATGGCGCGCAGACGTACGCCGGCGCCGGCTGGGTGGTGCTGATGCCCAACTACCGGGGCTCCACCAATTACGGCGAGGCGCACAAGGTCGGCATCGTGGGCAACTACTTCCCGCCGGGCTACAACGACATCATGACCGGTGTGGATGCGCTCATCGGACAGGGCCTGGTGGACAGCACCAGGATGGGGGTGCTCGGCTGGAGCGCCGGTGGGCACTGGAGCAATTGGATCCTGACCCACACCAATCGCTTCAAGGCCATCTCCAGCGGTGCAGGCACGTCGAACTGGATCTCGATGTACG
Source organism: Gemmatimonas aurantiaca (assembly GCF_037190085.1). Taxonomy (NCBI): domain Bacteria; kingdom Pseudomonadati; phylum Gemmatimonadota; class Gemmatimonadia; order Gemmatimonadales; family Gemmatimonadaceae; genus Gemmatimonas; species Gemmatimonas aurantiaca. Next base: position 684,437 of record NZ_JBBCJO010000005.1, on the reverse strand, counting down.
CGCAGAGTGACATGCAGCGGAACCGGCAGCATTATCTGGGAGACAAGTTGCCGTACGACGACTTCGAGGCGTACTGGCGGCAGTCCCCGATCCGCTATATCCGCAACGCGAAGACCCCCACGATGATCCATGTCGTGGAAGGGGATCCCCGCGTACCGAGTCCGCAGAGTGTGGAACTGCATATGGGACTCAAGCGGGTCGGGGTGCCGACCGAGCTGTTCATGTATCCCGGAGCATCACACGGCATTCCGGATGCGCGGAACCGTCTGCTCAAGAGCACCGCGGAGATGGCATGGATGAACTATTGGGTGTTGGGGTCCGGCAAGAAGTTTTCCTGGCGCGATGTGCTGCAGACGCTCGAGGATCCCAAGTCCGAGCAGAAGGTCGAGATCAAGGGACCGTGAGCGCCGGCCTGGGCCGCAGGGTGTGTGCACTCTCCCGTGCGCGCGTCCTGCTGTTTGTCCTGACGTGCGTCCTGCCGTTCGTCGCCCCGCGGCCGGCCGGTGCGCAGCGTATCACGGGCACGGTCACCCGCGATGTCTCGGGATCGCCTGTCGCGGGCGCCGTGGTCCTGCTGCTGCAGGAGACGGGTGATTCCGTCTTCGCGCGCGGGGTGACGTCGGGCAGTGGGCGCTTTCTGCTGACGGCGCCGGTTCCCGGCACGTACCGGATTCGCGTCCTGCGCATCGGTCATCGCCCCATCGTGCAGGGACCATGGCCCGTTGGCGCCATGACGACCACCGATGTGAGCATCGTCGTGAGCGAGATGCCCGTGCAACTGGCGCAATTCGATGTGCGCGCCGAGTCGCGTTGCCGGAACAATCCCGGCCCTGCCACGCTGGCGGGGCAACTGCTGACTGAGGCCCGTACGGCCTTTCTGGCCAGCGTGTCGGCGCTTCCGGACGGTGAACCACGTGCTTCCTATCGATTGTACACGCGTCCCGAGGATCTGCGCGGGGAACCGGCTGGCGAAGAGCAGGGCAGCACGGTCACACGGGCCAGCGCCCGGCCCTTCATGAGCCTGTCCCCCGATTCGCTGGCCCGCGTGGGCTATGTGGTCCTCGAGGGCGACAGCGTGGTGTACCGCGCCCCCGATGCGGAAGTGCTGCTGTCGAGGCACTTCCTCGAGACCCATTGTTTCCAGGTGGTCGAAGGTGTGGGTGGCAACACCGGCGCGATGGGGATCGCGTTCAAGCCCATCGCGCGGAGACGTGGCGTGGTCGACATCCGCGGCACCATCTGGATGCGTCCCGATTCCGCGGTCCCGCGGGTGGTGGAATTCCAGTACGACCCGGTGAGCCGCGACGAGGAGAAGGCCGGCATCGGCGGGATGGTCGAATTTGCCACCACTTCGGCGGGCACCTGGTTCGTGCGTTCCTACGCCCTGCGCCTGCCGCGTCTGGTGCTCCATCGCCTCAACGCCGTGCTGGGCCGCCGGCCGGTGGCCGGGCGGGTGAGCCAGGAATTGGTCGGCATCGTGGTGAGTGGCGGTGATGTGCTCGACATGCGCGTGGGGAGACAGACGTTGTTCGTGGACAGCGCGGCATTGCGCTTCGCCGAGGCCGAGACGGAAGTGCAGGCCGCCCGTCAGGCAGCCATCCAGGCGTTCGGTGCCGGCACCGCAGCGCCGACCAGCACGGCCGCCGCCGCTGCCATGGCGCGCCTGACGGTCCGTGTGCGCGCGGCCAACGACAGTGTCGCGCGCGATGCCGAAGTGGCGCTCTTCACCCGCGGCACGGAAGTCGTGCGACGTACGGACGCTTTCGGCGCGGCGCGATTCGAGACGCTGCCGCCGGACACGGTCGAGCTGCAGGTGCGCCAGGTCGGGTTCGAGGCCGAGACCTATCTCCTGCTCCTGACGTCGGGAGAGAATGAGGTCTCTCTGCAGATGCGGGCGACGGGCACCGTGCTGGACAGGGTGCATACCGTGGCCGAGCGACCGGTGAGCGCGCGCGAGGCCGAGATCGACAGGCGCATTCGCGACGGCGTGCCCAACGACTTCGTGCGGCGCGAGTACATCGACAAGGTCAATCCGATCTCGTTGCTGCAGATGATCCGGCGCATGCGGGGCGTGTCGATCGGCACCACCGTGGAAGGCACGTACGTACCGATCTCCAGTCGCGGCAGTCGGCCCAGTCTGCTGGATCCCCTGCGGGAATGTGTTCTTCGCGTGATGCTGGACAATGTCCTCCTGCCGGAGAAGTACGATCTCGAAGCCATTCCCCCGATGGAGGTTTACGCGGTGGAATTGTTCGCACCCGGGCGCATTCCGCCGCAGTTTGCCGGCATGCGCAATGATCTCTGGTGCGGTCTCATCGCTGTCTGGACACGCTCGCACTGACGCGAGCCACCATCGGTCATTCCCATGCAACGACTCCTTTCGCCAATGTCAGGCAGGCGTGTACGGACTCTGTCGATCGCAGGGTGCCTGCTGTCTCTCGCCTCCGGCGTGCAGGCGCAGCGTCTGAGCGGCACGCTCACGCATGAAGGCTCCAGGGCTCCGGTGGGCGGTGCCCTCGTGCTGCTGCTGGGTGAGTCCCGCGATACGATTCTGGCCCGTGGTACGACCTCGGCGACGGGACACTATCTGCTGCAGGCCCCCGGGGCCGGAGTGTATCGCGTGCGCGTCCTGCGGGTGGGACAGCGTCCGCTCGTGCGGGGGCCCTTCCGGATCGGGGCTGGTGAGACGATATCCGAACCGATCGTCGTTTCCGAACAGCCGATCCAACTCGCCCGATTCGATGTCCGTGCGTCGAGTGGATGCCGCCGGCGGCCCGACAGCACGACGTTGGTGGGGCAGCTGCTCGCGGAGGCTCGCACGGCGTTCCTGGCCAGTGTGTCCACGACCCCTGACGGCGAGTCCAGAGCCACCTACCGTCGATACCGGCGCCTGGAAGACCGGAAGGGAGGTGAGGCCGGGGTGGAAGCCAACGCGATCGAAGTCCGCGCGTCCACCAGCCCATTCGTCAGCATCGCGATCGATTCGCTGGCCCGTGTCGGCTACGTCGTGCCGGAAGGTGACAGCATCACGTATCACGCGCCCGATGCCCATGTCCTGCTTTCCCGGCATTTCTCCGACCTGCACTGCTTCCAGGTGGTTCAAGGTGATTCCACACACCCCGATGCACTCGGCATCCAGTTCCGCCCGGTGATCCGGCGGGATCGTGTCCGCGATATCAGCGGCACGATCTGGATGCGCCCGGGATCGACGGTGCTGCACGAAGTGGTCTACCACTACGACCCACCGACCGCCGAAGACCGGGAAGGACGCATCGGCGGCACTGTGGCGTTCGATACGACGACCTCGGGGATCTGGTTCGTGCGCAACTGGCAGATCCGCATGCCACAGACCTCCGAGTCGCGCATCGGTCCCGACTTGTCGCGGCAGGCGGCACCGGAGCAGAGTTTCCGGCGCCTCGAGCGGGTGCACGTCAGCGGGGGCGTGGTGATGAATGTACGCCTCTCCTCGGCGGTCCTGTTCGTGGACAGCGCGGAGACGCGGCGGGCCGAGGAGGCGGAACGTCTGTGGGCCCAGCAGCAGCAGGCCAGTCGGGAGCAGGCCGATCGCGAGGCGGTGTCGAGTCTGCTCGAAGGCAGCTGTGGCGGGCTGCGGGCTCCTGAACGCGGCGCCATCTCCGGGCGCGTCATCGGTCCGAGCGGCGCACCGCTGGTCGGTGTGCCGGTGCGCGCGAGTTGGCGGGTGGTGCTGGCCGACGGAAGTCTCCTGGGATACCGGGATGACCGCGCCGAGACCCGGACCACCGTGGACGGACGATTCGTGCTGTGTCCGATTCCCCTGGAAACACCGGTGCAGGTGGGCACCGTGATCGAGCGTCGCACCGGCATCATGTCGACGGTGCGCCTTGCGCCATCGACGCTGCATGAGAGTGTGCGGCTCACCGTGCCGCTCGGCCAGCTGGCCGGCGCCGCCCGCGAGGCTCAGCAGGCCGTAGAGATCGCGGCGGCGGAAGCAGCGGGGGGCGGGGGCGCCTCGTCGGCACTGCTGGCGGTGCGCGTGCGCGATGGATCCGGCGCGCCCATCCACGGCGCCGAGGTGATTCTGTCCACCGCGACGAGCGATACGCTCATGACGACTGACGTGGAGGGCGTCGTGCGACTGACCACGGTGGCGGACACCGTCGATCTCCTGGTGCGACAGGCCGGTCTCGAACCCGTCTCCCGTCGATTGCAGCTGTCGGGAGGAGAGAACGATGTGGACGTGCAGCTCCGCAACACGAACAGGATGCTCGAGACGCTGCGGACCACGGCCCGCCGCAATGAAGCACGTCAGACCGAGATCGACGAGCGCATTCGCCGCGGCGTTCCCAATGCCGCGATCCGGCGAGCCGATATCCAGCGGGAGCGCGCCTCGCTGCTCTCCGACCTGCTGCGTCCGGTGCGTGGCATCGACGTCACGTCACGGGACGGCGGCATGATGGCCGTCTCGCGTCGAGGAGGAAACGCCTCGCTCCAGGAAGGGACCGGGGGCACGGTCTGCGTGCTCCGGGTCATGGTCGACAATGTGCTGCGACCTCTCGACACGAGCCTGGACGCGATCCCGCTCACGGACATCTACGCCGTGGAGGTCTATCTCGGCCCCGCCCGCATTCCCCTGCAGTTCGGCTCGACGGGCGAGAATCTGTGGTGCGGGGTGATTGCCATCTGGACGCTGCAGCGCTGATTCCCGATCAGCCCGCCAGCAGTCCCGGCATGGGTGTTGGCGTAGCCAGTGCCTCCTGCACGGCCGTCATGACGGCTTCGGGCAGCGGTTCGGCGTTGGCACGACGCGCGGCTTCCAGCACCATGGTGAGTGCGCGGGCCTGGGCCGCATAGGCCGCCAGGAGCGCACCACCGGCGCCGGGCGTGGCGACGATGTCGCGCGCGAGATCCTCGAGCTGGCGGGCCAGCGCGGACGACGCAAACGGTGCCGCGGTGGTGCGCTCACGGTCGCGTTCGCCGCGCGTGGGCTGCGGTTTTTCCTCCGACGGACCGAAGCCGGGGAACCCCGACGGGGCCAACGCCTCCTGGACCCTGCTGTTGGTGGCGGCCAGTACCGCCAACCGGCGACGCGCCATCTGCGACGACTCGAATCCCACGCCTGACTCTCCGGAAACGGGCATCCGCAGAGGGGACCAAGCCCGTCCTCTTGACAGATGCCGATATGTTACATAAATGCGACAGTGATCTGGATGCGGTTGGCGCGTGCTAACCGCAAGCTGTAGTGCTGCTTACCGATCGCCCTCGTCGGGGTGACCAGGTTGGTGGCGCGGCAGTGCCCGGGTCATCCTCAGCACGACCTCCTGCGGGACCCCGTTCGAGCCCTCCACTGGAGATGGCTGGATGCACGTCCTCACTACGGCGACCGACCGAGACCTTGCGGCGCGCGAGCTGGCCGAACTGGCCAGGACCACGCTCGACGAGCACTGGGCTGTCGCCGCGATCCCCCCGGAACGCCGGGCTCTGCTGCTCGAACGAGCCGACGCGGCCGCGCTGCTTCCCGGCGACGGCCTGGGCGAGCCCATCTCCGACGGGCTCGCCCTGCTCGGCACCGCGTACGAACTGGCCGCGCTGAGCCAGCTGGAAGCCGCGCTGCAGCCCGTGCCCAGTGCCGGACGCGATCTGGCGCAGGCCGTCCTGACCCTGGGCGCGGCCCGGGCCTTCCGTTGTGCCGCCGCGCTCCGTCCCCCCATCGACGACGGCGAGTCGGCGGTCACCTGGGCGCTCCGTCTGGGCGCGCTGGCACTGATCTCCCGCCAGACGGAGAGCTATGTACGCTGGTGGGATGCTCGCCACCACGTCAGCGAGGTGGTCAAGCGCACCGCTGCCCGCCTCGAGCACGAGCCGTGGGAGCCTTACGCCCGCGGTATGCTCTGGATGGCCTGGCTGGGGCTGCTCGGCGCACCCGTGGCCGCCCTGCCCGAGCACGCCACGGACGAGCTTCCCATGCTCACGGCCACCCGCAGCCGGCTGGCCGCCTTCCGCGAACGCCGGGCCCAGCACGATGTGCCCGGTGACGGACCGGTCCTCAATGCGGCCGCGCTGCGCGCCCGCATGGTGGAGTTCGCCATTCGTCATCTGGCGGACGCCACCGAGCTGCTCACGGTCGCGGTGCTCCGACGCACGCTCCCCGACGTGTCGGCTGAGTTCAAGCTGCATCTGAGCGCGGCGCGCTCCGCCATGGCTGGCGATCATGGGCAGGATATGCTGCTGGCGTGGTTGCAGGCTGCCGGCGTTACGCTGGCAGGCGGCGTGACCGCGCAGCTCGAACTCCCAGGATTCTAGTCCGACCGGCACCCGCGCCTTTGGACGACCGCCACACGCGATAGACCCGGCGACCGGTGCTGCCCACCGGAAACGCCACGCGTCCCCCACCCAGTGGAATGATGTCGGCGAGCATCGCTCCCAGCGCCCGGCGGCTTTCTTCATCGCCCGCCGGTGCCGGCATCTCCGCATCGATGCGGTACCAGTTCACCGCCGCATCCCGCTCCGCGCGCACGACATACTCATCGTCCGCGGTCCAGAACGCAGACAACCGACGGCCGTCCCAATCCATGTGGATGGCAAGACTTGTGATGGGTGCAGGCTCCATCATGCCGATCGGTGCATCACAGGCAACCACGTTCATGGCAAAATTCCGTGAGGTCCAGGAATGTGAGCCACTGATTTCAGGAGAGGGGGCAACAAATCAGTGGGCGGGGATGTTATGACGATCCGCGTGCCCACGCAATACGACCGGTTGATCCTAAGTTATTGACAGTATTGTAGATATCTGTTGAAATCGATGTGGATAAGTGCCTAACCGCCCATCCTGACACAGGCTGCGATCCATGGTGATGTTGAAAACCTACTTCGTGATGGACGGCATAAGGCGGGGGTGAGGGCATCTGTTGTCCACATCAACGTCTATCACAAAACTGATATTTGCTTGTCTGCTGACACAGGTTGTCCGGTTCGAAGAAGCGACCTGGGCTGTGACGGATCATGGAACGATCAGGGACAGATCATGCGCGCGAAAATAGTTCGCTGAGCCCATGGCGGAGTCGGTGACATGAACACATTCTCCCGACATCACGAGCCACTCACGCGAGGTGTAGAGACGTGTCCATCGAACCACGGATCGGCCTGCTGGTCGGGCGGGAATGGTCCTTCCCCCCTGCGTTTCTCGATGCGGTCGCCAAGCGCCAGTCCGGCGTGCCGGCCGAGTATGTCAAGCTCGACGCCACACGCATGGCGCAGCAGGTCCCCTACAGCCTGATCATCGATCGCATTTCGCATGAGGTCGGCTTCTATCGGACCTTCCTCAAGCATGCCACACGGATGGGGACCACGGTGGTCAACAATCCCTTCATGTGGGCGGCGGACGACAAGTTCTACGACGCCACGCTGGCCATTCAGCATGGCGTGGCGCACCCCAAGACGGTGGTGCTCCCCAACAAGGACTACATCCCGGGCATCTCGCACTCCGAATCGCTGCGCAACCTCGCCTATCCGCTCGACTGGAAGGGCGTTGCCGAGTACATCGGATTCCCCTGCGTCCTCAAGGACGCGCACGGCGGCGGCTGGCGGGATGTCTACGTCTGTGAGTCCATGGAAGAGTTGCTGCGCCACTATAACGAGAGTGGCCTGCTGACCATGGTGGTTCAGGAATTCATCCAGTGGGACGCCTATGTGCGCTGCATGGTGCTCGGGCGGGAGGATGTCCTGCCCATGCCCTACGATCCGCGCCAGCGCCGGTACATTCCCGATCCCGGGTATCTGGGCGCCGAACTCGAGGCGCGCTGCGTGAAGGATGCGCTGACCCTGTGCCGGGCGCTGGGTTACGACATGAACACGGTGGAGTTTGCCGTGAAAGACGGTGTCCCGTACGCCATCGACTTCATGAATCCGGCACCGGACATGGATATCAACTCGCTCACTCCCTCCTACTTCGAATGGGTGGTGGAGCACATGGCCGATCTCGCGATCAAGCTGGCCACCGCGCCGCGGCCCACCCTGCCGGCCGGCCCGATCATCTCGGCGCCCCCCACGCCCTGATGGCCAATCACGAATCTTCGCGAGAGCAGATGTCCACATTTGTGCCGCACTATCAGCACTACCACGATCTGCTCCGGCAGCCGGCGCTGGCCGAGGAGTCGGCGGCCGTGCTGGAACAGCAGCTCAGGCAGCAGGGACTGTTTTTTGGCGACCGGGCGTTGTGCAGCGTGCTGCGGCCGAGATTCCTGACGCTGGAAGAGTACCGGCTGATCTGCCGGGCCTGCGGGTTGGTCGGCAGCGCGTTCGACAAGGTCCGGGCGGCGGCCATGGCCGACTCGGCGTTGCGTGCGCAGTTCGGACTGACGGCCTGGGAAGAGCAGCTCATCCACGCCGATCCCGGTTTTCCGGCGGCCAGCCCAACCTCCCGTCTCGATGCGTTTTTTGCGGCCGGTGAAGACGGCGCAGGCCTCAAGTTCACGGAATACAACGCCGAGACACCGGCGGGCGCGGCGTACAACGATGCGCTGTCGCGGGCCTTTCTGGCGATGCCGGTCATGCAGGCATTCAACCGCACGCACATTCCGCTGCCGATCCCGGCCGGAGCGGGCGTGGTGGACGCGCTGCTGGAGGCCTACCACGCGTGGCGGGGGCAACGGGAAAAACCCTCGGTGGTGATTCTCGATTGGCGCGACGTCCCCACCTACAGCGAGTTCGTGCTGTTCGAGCAGGAGTTCCAGGCGCGGGGCATCGACGTGTTCATCGGGGATCCCCGCGATGCGGAGTACGCCAACGGGCGCCTGACCGTCGCCGGTCGGCCCGTCACGATGATCTACAAGCGGGTGCTGATCGACGAGCTGGTGACACGGGAAGGGCTGGAGTCGCCGGTGGTCCGGGCCGTGAGAGACGGTGCGGTGTGCATGGTCAACCCGTTCCGTTGCAAGCTGTTACATAAGAAGGCCTCACTTGCTGTCTTAAGTGATGAACGACAGTCGACGCTGCTCACGGCGGCCGAACGCGAGGCGGTGCTGCGTCACGTGCCGTGGACCCGGGTGGTGGAGGAGCGGCACACGGAGCATGCGGGGGCTGCCGTCGATCTGCTGCCCTTCATCGCCGCGAACCGGGAGCGTCTGGTGCTCAAGCCGAACGACGAATACGGAGGCAAGGGCATCGTGCTGGGCTGGACCGTCGATGACGACGCCTGGCAACAGGCAATCCGAACGGCACTTGCAGAGCCGTATATCGTGCAGGAACGGGTGGAGGTGCCGAGTGAGCCCTGGCCGGCCATGGTGGACGGGGCGGTACATATCGGTGACCGGATGCTCGATACCGCGCCGTTCCTGTCGAATGGGACGGTGGTATCAGGATGTCTCACCCGCATCGCAACGGACCCGCTCCTCAACGTCACGGCAGGCGGCGGTTCGAACGTCCCGACTTTTCTCGTTGAGGCTCGTTGATGTCCCAGTCGTACCGTTCCTACCGCCCGACCATCGGGCTCACCACGCAGACGCTGCATTCCATCGACGGCATCCCGCCGGCGCTTCCGTCCTCGTGGGTGATGAACCAGCGTTACTTCCTGGCGGCGACCATGGTGGGCGCGGTGCCGTGGATGATTCCGCTGCTGGACGACGATCTGGCCACGTTGCGGGAGATCTACGAACGGCTCGACGGTCTGCTTATTCCAGGCGGTGTGGACATCAATCCGGCCGAATATGGAGAGGCGGTGCGGCCGGAATGTGGCAATCTCGATCCGGCCCGTGACCGGGTGGAGCTGCAACTGGTGCGTTGGGCCATCGAAGACGGCAAGCCGGTGCTCGGGCTGTGCCGGGGGCTGCAGATCATCAACGTGGCCCAGGGCGGCACGATGTGGCAGGATCTCGCATCACAAAATTCCGCGTTCAACAAACACGATTATTTCCCCACCGCGGGTTTCGAGCGTGACCATCTCGCGCACGAGGTGGATGTCGTGCCGGAAACACGGTTGTCACAATTGCTCGAATCCACACGCTGCGGCGTGAATAGTATGCACCATCAGGGGATCAAGCAGCTCGGTCGTGATCTGGTGGCGTCGGCGCGCGCGGACGATGGACTGATCGAAGCAGTCGAAGGGACGGGGGACGGATTCCTCGTCGGTGTGCAGTGGCATCCGGAGGTCTTCGAGATGGCGGATCCGCACAGCCGTCATCTGTTTGCGGGCTTCATCAAGGCTGCCGTGGACTGGTCAACCGCCAACAACACGGCCCGCATGGGCGTGGGGGGATGAATGCGAGCGCCGAGCCTGACGGTCGGGATCGAAGAAGAATACCAGATCATCGATCCGGTCACGCGTGACCTGACACCGGGGTTCGATGCCCTGGTGCAGTCGAATGATGCGCAGTTGGCGGACGTCAAGGCGGAGTTGCACCAGTGCCAGGTGGAGATCGGCACGAAGGTGTGCGGGAACATCGCCGAACTCCGCACGGAGTTGGTGAAGTTGCGTGGACTGGTGATCAAGGCTGCCGGGCAGCACGGACTGACCATCGCGTCCGCGGGCACGCATCCGTTCTCCAACTGGATGAACCAGGAGATGACGCCCAAGGAGCGATACCTGGGCGTGAAGGCCGAACTGCAGGACCTGGCGCACCGCCTGCTCATCTTCGGCACGCATGTGCATGTGGGTATTGAAGATCAGGAGTTCCGCATCGACTGTCTGAACGCGGTGCGATACATCCTGCCTCACATTCTCTGCCTGTCCACATCGTCGCCGTTCTGGTTCGGCCGCAATACGGGGCTGCACTCCTACCGCAGTATCGTCTTCAAGAATTTCCCCCGCACGGGGGTGCCCCGCATCCTCAATGGCTGGGGTGACTACGCCGACCTGGTCGATACGCTGCAGAAGACCCGCAGCATCCCCGACGGATCGAAGGTGTGGTGGGACGTGCGCCCGCACCATCTCTATCCCACCCTCGAATTCCGCGTGTGCGATGTGAACACCCGGGTGGACGAGGCGGTGTGCATCGCTGCCATCCTCCAGGCGGTGGTGGCGAAGATGTGGAAACTGCGCCGCGACAACATGACCTTCCGGGTGTACGCGTCCGATCTCATCGAGGAGAACAAGTGGCGCGCGGTGCGGTGGGGCCTGGGCGGCAAGCTGATCGACTTCGGCAAGAAGGAGGAGATGCCGACGTCGGTGCTCATCCGCGAGCTGATCGAGTGGTTCCTCGACGACATGCTCGACGAGCTGGGGACGCGAAAGGAAGTGGAATACGCCTATCGCATTCTCGAGGAAGGGTCGAGCGCGCAGCGACAGCTGGCCACCTATGCCCGCACGGGTGACCTGCGGGCGGTCGTGGATCAGCTCATCCGCGAAACGGCGGAAGGCGTCTGTGAGCCCACGCTGGGACCACCGCTGGAAAGCTTCGCGTCACCCATCGGCGCGATGCCACCGTCCTCCGAAATCCCCATCCCGTCGTCGGCCGCGAGGGGGCAGACGGTACCTTGAACGACGGTATTGGGTTTCGGGGGGGACGCGTTTGGTGTGGACGCCGATGTCAGGATGTCCACACCTGTAGCGCGGCATCTATCGTGAAGGCCTTACGCGTGCGTCAGCGCCGGTAGCGTGCGATCATCTCTCCGATACGCCCGGCCGCTTCGACGGCCGCCCGATGGTTTTGCGAAAAATTGAGTCGCACGCTGTTGGTGGCATCCGGACTGAATTCCGTTCCCGGCGTGACGGTGACGCCGGCCTGCACCCGGAGCGCCCGCACAAAATCGTGCAGCGGGATGTCGAGTGCGGGCAGCTGCGGAAAGAGATAGCTGCCCGCCTGCGGGGTGCGTACGCGCAGACCGGGAACCGCGCCGAACACCGCCAGCAGTTCGTTTCGCAGCGCTTCGTGCTTCACGATGCGGTCCTGCATCCAGCCGGCGGGCTCGGCGAACCAGGTGCGCAACACCGCCTGGGAATACCCTGGCGCGCGGAGCGACACGATCGCCTGCAGCTTCTCCATCCGGTCGACGAGGTGTGACGCACCGAAGGCCACACCCAGCCGGTATCCGCTCAACGATTCCGTCTTGGATGGCCCCATGATGGTCACCACCTGCGCGGCATCGATGGACGACGCGCGCAGGTGCGTATAGGAGTTGCCGGAGTACAGCAGGCGCGAATACAACTGGTCGACGATGACCGTGGCGCCGTATTGTGAGGCCAGTGCGGCAATGCGGGCGATCTCGTCGGGCGAATGGATCACACCCGCCGGATTGTTGGGATTCGAGAAGAGGAAGGTGCGCACCCCGGACTTGAAGGCGTCTTCCAACTGCCCGAGATCGAGGCCTGCGCGATCGGTGTACGAGAGGTGATCCATGCGCACCGGCACCACGACACCACCCAGAAACTCGACGAGTTTGCGATTGGCGAAATAGTCGGGACGCACGATGGCCACGCGGTCCCCCGTCGTGACCAGAGCCCCGAGCGCGAGAAACAGCGCGCCCTGTGTTCCCGGTGTGATGATCAGTTCATCGGCTCCCGACACCGGATGGCCCGTGAACGCGGTCAGGCGTTCGGCGACCATCTCGCGCAACCCGCCGCCACCCCGGTACTCCGTGTACGCCTGGGAGCCGCCGCGATGCACACCGGCAACGAACTCCTCGAACGCGCCGGGTGTCGGGGCAAAGGCGTCGTCGTTCACGTCGCCATGAGAAAAATCGACCGGCGTTCCCGGCAGCACCTCGCCGCGGAAGTTGGAGTCGTCAGCCGTCTGCCGCACTTCCTGGCCCGGCGCGTGGTCGGTGCCCAGCCGGGCGAATTTCTCGTCGATCGTCAGCATCGTGCCGTCCGCATGGTTCAATTGGTTCCGCATGGTGGTGATGCGGCGGAATGTCTCGTGAAGTCATTCACAAGTCATCCACACGTCATCCTTCGCTCAACAGCGCCGCATCGTCCGTGGCATCGTCGAGCAACAGGAGATGGGCAAGGCGCTCGGGAAACTCGTGGATCTTCAGGCGCATGTGGGTGGCGGGATCGGCATCGGGTTCGCCGATCGTCACGGCCAGCGCGGGGCCGGTTCCCGAGATCTGTCCCACGTACGTGATCGCGCTGCCCGTGCGTCGATGCGTGAGCCGGATGCGCCAGCTGTCGTGGGGTTCGGGCACGACCTCCCCTTCGAACGCGCCGAAACGGGCACGTTTGACGCCGGCGGCGGTAAGCGCGATCAGCGCGGCGCCCACACGCAGCGTGGGGGCGCGGTGGGGCAGGGCGTCACGAACGAACACGTCGGCGGCGCTGACGGCATTGGGCGCGCCGTTGGTGGCGCCGCCGAGCCAGTGCAGCAACTCGGGGGTGAGCCGCGCCGCGGCTCCCGAGAGTTCGACGCAGCGTGCGGCATATCGCAGCACCTGACGCACTTCGATCCGATCGACGTCGTCGAAGAACCAGGCACACGACGTGAAGGTGCGCAGCGATGCCCGCGTGAGTTCGAGCAGTTCGCGGGCGCGCTGACGCTGGGCCTCGGACGCTTCGGGGCGCACGACCCGGTCCACGAACTCCGTGATGGGCGCGCCGTCGAACGGCACGATCTCGCCGTACGCATCGCGCACGTCCCAGGGATCGTCGCGGAACAGCAGTTGTCCTTCACTCTCGTACACCGCATGGCAACGCTCTGCCAACTGCTCCATGGCCCGCCGCAGCGGCCCACGCCATTGCTGCGCGGGAGGCCGGCTGCCATCGATGCGGCATCCGCAGTTGCTGCGCCAGCGCTCCACCCCGTGCGCGCAGCTCCAGGCTGACGGAGACACCAGCGTCACGTCCTGTCGCGGCGCCTGCGCGGCCACCAGCGACGCAGCGTTGGTCAGGTGCGACGAGGTGCGGCGCGCCATCAACGACATGGCTTCCGCCAGCGTCGACTCGCCGCCCCGATGATGATGACCGAATGTCTCACCATCGGTGGCCAGCGTGGTGCAGCGCGCATCGGACAGTTCGGTGCCCTGAAGCGGCGTGAGACGGGACGCCAGCGCGCGTGCGTCGTCGAGCAGACCACCGAATGCCACATCCCCCGCCAGTGCTCCGTCGTACGGGACGATGATCAGCTCACGCCCCGACGCGCCACGCCAGCGCACCGGCATGCCGCTGCCATCGTGTCCCTGAACCTGATACGGCGCCAGAATGGTGAAGCGGATGCCCTCGGCGGCGGCGGCATCGAGGGTGTCCTCGTCCACCGCGCACTCGGGAAACCAGAATCCCTCAGGGACGCGGCCGAAGCGTCGCGTGAAATCGCGGATGCCCCAGCGGATCTCGGTGCGGCGATCCCGTGCGGACGCGAGCGGGAGAATCACATGATGATACGGCGCGGCGATGGCGTTGCCGTATCCCCACCGCCGGATGCTGGCCGCGTCGCCCGCCTGCATGGCCTGAAGCACCTGCGGCGCCTCGCTGTCGAACCATTCACACAACGTGGCGCCGACATCGAACGAGCACCACGCGTAGAGATTCACGAGACGGGCGAGTCCCACTTTGGCATCACGGTCGGCCGGAGACGGCGCCGCCCGCGCGCTCTCCAGCAGATAGGCTTCGGCCAGCGCCTGTCGGGCATAACACTCGCGCGTGATGCGGGTGTTCCAGTCGTGATCCGGGGCCGCCGATCGTTCGGCCTCGATCACCTCGAGCCACGGATCCTCACGCGGCGGCTGATAGAGGTGTTGATGCACGATGACCGAATGGGTGTTCGCGAGTGCGTTCGGCGAGGCGTTCATGAGTGCCTCAACGGCGGCGTCGTGCGAGATCGGTGGCCCGACGATAGACATCATCGTAACGTTCGGCGGCGCGCTCCCATCCAAAATCGCGACGCATCGCGGCTCGCATGCGTGCCGTCCATGCGGCAGGGTCGGAGAAACGGGCCAGCGCGCGCGAAATGCCGTGGTCGAAACTCGCCGTGGTGAATTCGTCGAAGAGGAGGCCCGTGACATCGTCTTCGATGGTGTCGGCGATCCCACCCACCCGACGCCCCACCGGCAATGCGCCGTACCGCTGCGCGCGCAACTGCGTGAGACCGCAGGGCTCGTATTGCGACGGCATGAGAAAGATGTCGGCGCCGGCCATCAAGCGATGTTCGAGCCGATCGGTGAAATCGAGTTGCACACCCACCTGCCGCGGCCGGGCCTGCGCCAGCGCGAGCAGGGCTCTTTCGTATCGTGCCTCTCCCGCCCCGAGGAACACGAACTGCGCGTCGAGCGTCCAGATACGATGGGATCCGAGCAGCAGATCGAGTCCCTTCTGCGTCACCAGGCGTCCGGTGAATCCGAAGAGCGGCGTCTTCCGACGCTGCGGCAGCCCGAACGATCGTTGCAGCGCGGCCTTGCAGCGGGCCTTGTTGGCGGGATCCTCGATCGTGTACCGCGCGGTGATCTGGTCGTCGGTGGAGGGATCCCACACCGATTGATCGATACCGTTGGTGATGCCGGTGAAACGCGATCCCAGCCACTGGAATACATCCTGCAAGCCGAACCCGCCGCCTGCCGTCCGCAATTCCTGGGCGTGCGTCGGGCTCACCGTCACCACCATGTCGGCGAAGGTGAGACCACCCTTCAGGAAGTTGATGCGACCATACCACTCGAGGTGGTGGAAATCGTACACCTCCGGCGGAATGCCGCATTCGTTCAGCATCGACGCCGGAAAGTGTCCCTGATATCCCGCGTTGTGCACCGATAGCACGGTCGGTGTCGATGCATACCGCTCACGCAGGTGTTCGTAGCTGCGCATGTACATCAGCGCCAGCGACGTGTGCCAGTCGTGGGCATGAATCAGCACCGGTCCCACGATCAGTCGTGGGATGGCATCGAGCACGGCGCGCGAGAACAACGCGAACCGTCGTGCATTGTCCGCATAGTCACGTCCGCCTTCGCCGTAGATCCCTCCGCGCGCGAACGCGCTCGGAATGTCCACGAACACCACCTTGGGGCCTCTGGGCGGATGCACTTCACGGAAGAAGCGCACCTCCTCGGTGCGGAAGCCCAGATCCACGCCGATGGCCCGGCCCAGCGGTGCCAGATCGGGCGCATGATCGCGGACGGTGCGATAGAGCGGCATGAACACCACCACATCCGCCCCCGCGCGCACCTGGAAGTTCGCGAGTCCCATGACCGCTTCCGCCAGTCCACCGGTCCGGGCGAACGGACTGTATTCGGCGGTGAGGTGGACGATGGTGGGTTTCGCCTGACCGGTGCCGAGAACGATGGGCGTGCCGAGGCCGGGCGTGGGAAGATGGACGCGGGTGCTCATGAGCGTGGTCTCCTCATGCCGTCGGTGGATCGTCCGGCAGCGCGTCGCCGAGGATGGACGGTGCGTAGTACCCGCGGGCGTACTGCTCCACCATGCGACGGGCCGTGAACTGCTGTCCGGCGACCCGGATGGCGTGTTTCATCATCAGCAACCAGCGACGCGGCAGTTCGCTCTTGTCTCGATCGTAGAAACGCGGCACGACTTCATGCTCGAGCAGCTCATAGAGGCGACGCGCGGTACCCGACCCTTCGTCGTTGTCCACTTCGGGTTCGATGGCCCAGCCGTTGCTGCCTTCGTATCCCTCTTCCCACCACCCATCGATGGTGGAGAGTTGCGGCACGCCGTTGAGGGCGGCCTTCATGCCACTGGTTCCCGAGGCCTCGAGCGGGACACGCGGCAGATTGAGCCACAGATCGACACCCTGCACCAAGAGGTGAGCGAGGTGCATGCTGTAGTCTTCGATGAACGCCACGCGGCCTTCGAAGCGCGGGTCGCGCGTGAAGTGGTAGACATTCTGCAGCACCTGCTTGCCGGGATTGTCGGCGGGATGCGCCTTGCCGGCGAACACGATCTGCACCGGACGTGCCGAGTTGGTCACCAGTGCGCGCAGGCGCTCGACATCGCGGAAGATGAGATCGGCGCGCTTGTAGGTCGCGAAACGCCGCGCGAAGCCGATGGTGAGCACGTGGGGATCGAGTAGCGTGCCGGCGCCCGCAAGCTGTGTGGCTTCGAGACCCCCCTGCGCGAACGCGCGGCGCGCTTCCTCGCGCACGCGGCGCATCAGCGCGTGCTTGAGACGGGTGTGCGTGTACCACAGCTCTTCGTCTTCCAGTGTCAGCACCTGTTCCCACAATGCCGGATCGTTGCTGTACCCCCATGCCAGCCCGAGGTGCTTGTCGAGCAGCTTCATGACGGGATTGGCCATCCACGTGGCCAGATGCACGCCGTTGGTGACATGGCCAATGGGCACCTGTTCGGCCGGACGGTTGTTCCACAGCGAGCGACTCATTTCGCGTGTCACGATACCGTGACGGCGCGACACGGCGTTCACCCGGCGCGACAGACGGATGGATGCCGACGTCATGTGAAACACCCCGCTGCCCGATTCGGGGTGATAGCCGATGTGGGCAAACGCTTCCGGCGTGATGCCCATGGACGTCCAGGTCGCCTCGCCCTCGGCGCACCGCAACACGTCCTGGGTGGCAAAATGATCGTGGCCTGCCGGCACCGGCGTGTGCGTGGTGAAGACGCTGCAGTTGCGTACGCGTTTGACCGCGTCGGTGTAGGCCAGCCCTTCGGTACAGAGTTCACGGACCCGCTCGACCATCATGAACGCGGCATGTCCTTCATTGGCATGCCATGCGGCCGGCGCGATGCCCAGCGCGCGAAGCGCCCGCACGCCACCCACACCCAGCAGCCACTCCTGGCGCAGGCGCATCGCCGGGCCGCCCGAGTACAGCTTGGACAACAGGGGCCGGTCGTCCGGATGATTCTCCTCGAGATCCGAGTCGAGCAGATACACCGGTACCCGGCCCACCTGCATCTTCCACACCCGGATGTGGACATCCCGACCGAAGGTATTGACCGTGACGAGGTGTTTCGCGCCGTCGCGGCCGGGCAGCGGGGTGAGGGGGACCGAATTGAAATCGATGCGGGCGTCGGTGTCTTCCTGCCAGCCATCCACGCGGATGTGCTGATCGAAGTACCCGTTCCGATACAGGATGCCCACGGCCACCAGCGGCACCCCGAGGTCGGAGGCCGTCTTGAGATGGTCGCCGGCCAGCACGCCCAGTCCGCCCGAATAGATCGGCACCGAATTATGAATGCCGAACTCGGCGCAGAAATACGCCACCGGACGGCCGCGGAGTTCGGGGAACGTGCGGGCGTACCACGTGTGTTCGTCGGAGCGCTCGGCGCCCAGCCACATCATGGCCCGGTCGTACCGGGCGCAGAACTGCGTGTCCTCGGCCAGTGCGGCCAGCCGCTCCGGGTGAACCCGTTGCAACAACAGAAGAGGATTGTGCCGAAGCTCCTGCCAGAGGGTGTCGTCGATCTCCTTGAACAGCATCCGGGCTTCACGATTCCAGCTCCACGCGAGGTTCTGCGCGAGCTGGGAGAGCCCGTTCAGGCGTACGGGGAGGAGCAGCGGAGCGGGGACAGTCGGATTCTGGGAGCCTTCAACGGGCACGGTCATCTCGGGTGGGGCAGGTGATCAGGAGGCCATCGTCGATGGTCATCGGCATGAACCAGGGCATGCACTAGGAAAGTTATGCCGTGGGCAGTGGGTGTGGACAGGTGAAGCTGTCCGAACTAGTCTCGAAACAGTATGGAGCGTGTCTGCTTGGACATGCCCTTTCCCGGACGAGCGTCACGCGGGCCACGTCATGCGGCCGATGTGCGTCGCCGGTGGCCCGATACCCCCTGCTCATGCCCGCACGTTCATCCAGCCGGTCTGCCAGTCAGTCCGGTCGTCAATCCGGTCGTCCATCGTCCCGTCAGTCGTCCCGTCGATCGCCCGGCCGTTCACCGGCCATCGACGTCTTCAAATTCGGTGGGGCGTCGCTGGCCGACGCGGCGGCGGTGCGGCACGCGATCGCGCTGATTCTCACGCCCCGTCCGACGCGTGTGGTGACCGTCGTGTCGGCGCTGGCGGGTGTGACCGATGCGCTGCTGGCGATTGCGGCGGCGGCGCGTGATGGCGATGTGAAGACGGCGGATGTGGCGATCGATCGCCTGCACGCGCGGCATCGCGCGGTGGGAGACAGCGTGTTGCCCAATCAGCGCGCCCGGGCGGCACTCGGTCGTGAGCTCGACGCGGCTTTCGATGAACTGCGCACGCTCGCCCACGGCGTGGCCAGTCTGCGTGAACTCACGCCGCGCACACGCGATTTTCTCGTGGCACGTGGTGAACAATTGTCGGCCCGGATCGTGGTGGCCGGCCTGCTGGCGCGGAAGAGCAAGGCGCAGTATGTGGAGGCGGCCGAGATCATCCAGACGGATGGCGTGTTCGGGAACGCGTTTCCTGATCTTTCCGCCACCGACCGGCTGGTGCGGGCCCGGCTCACGCCCCTGGTGCGCCGCAGGATCGTGCCGGTGGTGCCGGGTTTCGTGGGTGGTGGTCACGAAGGCGCGCTGGTGACCCTCGGCCGCGGTGGCAGCGATCTGACCGCCACCGTGCTGGGGCGCGCGCTCAAGGCGCAGTGCATCACGCTCTGGAAGGATGTTCCCGGGCTCATGACCACCGATCCGCGTCTGGTGCCGTCGGCGCGCATCGTGCCGCAGCTCAACGTGCGGGAGGCCGCCGAACTCGCCTACTACGGTGCGAAGGTGCTGCATCCGCGGGCGCTGATTCCGCTCACGCGGGTGCACGTGCCGGTGTTCGTGCGCCCGTTTGCCGAACCCGAGGCGGCGGGCACCGAAATCTCGGTGCGTCATACGCTGCAACGGTATCCCGTGAAGGCGTTGAGCATCGTGCGGGGGCAGGCGCTCATCACGGTGACCGGCAATGGCATGCTGGGCGTTCCGGGCATCGCCGCGCGCACGTTTGCCGCACTGCAGCAGGCGGGCATCTCGGTCACGCTCATTTCGCAGGCGTCGTCGGAACACTCCATCTGTCTGTGCGTGCCCTCCGAACGTGGACACGACGCGAAGATCGCGCTCGAGCGGGCCTTCGCCGTGGAGCTGTCGCGACGCGAACTGGAAGGCATGGATGCGCAGACCGAGATGGCCACATTGGCCGTCGTGGGACTTGGCATGGCCGGTTCCCCCGGCATCGCGTCGCGCATGTTCACGGCGCTGTCGCAGGCCGGCGTGAACATCGTGGCCATCGCGCAGGGTTCCTCGGAGCTCAACATCTCGGTGGTGATCGCCGAACGGGATGCCGAAGCGGCCGCACGCGCGGTGCACGACGAATTCCAGCTCGACAAGATCGGTGGCGGCGGTGTACGCCGCGACGATCGTCTCGATGTGGTGCTGCTGGGTGTGGGGCAGATCGGACGTGAACTGCTGCGCATGCTGCCGCTCACGAAGCGTCGGGTGCGGCCCACCATCGTGGGGCTCATCGATCGCAGCGGGTTCGTGTTCGAACCCGACGGCCTGTCTCCGCGTCAACTGGCCGCTGCGGTCGCGCTCAAGGAGGCGGGCAAGCCGCTCACCTCACTGGAACATGCCCGTCGTGCCTCGGCGCCCGATGCCGTGCAATGGATCGCCGCGCATGCGCTCGCGAGGCCCGTGCTGGTGGACGTCACCGCCGACGACACGCTGGCCGCCATCCGCAAGGCGATCGGCGCCGACATGGACATCGTGCTCGCCAACAAGAAGCCGCTGTCGGCACCACGCGCCGAAGTGGAAGCGTTGCGGGAACTCGCGCGGAAGCATGGCACGCGCATTCTGCACGAGACCACGGTGGGGGCGGGCCTGCCGGTGATGGACAGTTACGCCAAGCTCGTGGAAACCGGCGACAAGGTCCTGCGGGTGGAAGGCTGCACCTCGGGCACGCTGGGGTTCCTGCTCACCGAGATCGGCAAGGGACGACCGTTCAGTGAGGCGCTGCGTGATGCCATGGCACGGGGGTACACGGAGCCTGATCCGCGCGACGACCTCTCGGGCATGGACGTGGCGCGCAAGGCTCTCATTCTGGCGCGACTGATCGGATTCACGGGCGATCTTTCCGATGTGAAGGTGGAGTCGCTGGTGCCCGACGCGTATCGCCACCTGCCGGTGGCGAAGTTCAAAGCCACCCTGGCGGACCAGGACAAACTGTGGGCCGCTCGTCAGGCCGCGGCGATGAAGCAGGACCGTGTGCTGCGCTACGTGTTGCGGGCCACACCCACGAAGGTGACGGTGGGACTGCAGGCGGTGCCCACGTCGCATCCGCTGGCGGGGTTGCGCGGCACCGACAATCAGGTCGTCTTCACCACGAAGCGTTACAAGGAACATCCGCTCGTGATCACCGGACCTGGTGCGGGACCCGCGGTCACGGCGGCTGGTGTACTCAACGACATCCTTCAGCTCACACCCGCATGAGTCCCGACCGCGATCCGTCCGGTGGCCGTCACGAGGCCGCTGAAGGCCATGATGCCGTGTTCCTGTCCGCGTCGGAGGCGGCCGGCGCGCAGAGCGTGCAGCGCTGCGATGCCTGCGGGCATCAGTTGCCGGCGCTCGATGCCGCGCCCGACTGCCCCAAGTGCGGCGGTTTGCTGGCCATCATTCACCGCGTCCCGGTGGATGTGATGGGAGCGCCCCTCGTGGGCGGGGCGCTCGCGCAACTGTTCTCACCGGCCACGCCCGGTGCGCAATCCGGAACGCATGTGTCGGGTGTGTGGCGTTTCGAATCGCTCGTCATGCCCGGCGCGGGTGCGGCGATCACCAGTCACCCGGAAGGCAACACGCCGCTCATGGCGCGGGGACGTGTGAATGCGTTCACGGGCTGCGACGGTTTGCTGATCAAGCACGAGGGATACAATCCCACCGGTTCGTTCAAGGATCGCGGCATGACGGTGGGCACCACGCAGGCGGTGCGCACGGGCGCGACGGCGGTGGCCTGTGCGTCCACCGGCAACACGTCGGCGGCGCTGGCATCGTACGCGGCGCAGGCCGGCATTCCCGGGTTGGTGTTCGTGCCCGCCGGCAAGGTGGCCCTGGGCAAGATGGCGCAGACCCTGGCCTACGGCGCCAGAACCCTGCTCGTGCGCGGCGATTTCGACGCCTGTCTCAGGCTCGTGCAACAGGCGTCACGTGAACTCGGGATCTATCTGCTCAACTCCATCAATCCATGGCGGGTGGAAGGGCAGAAGACCATCGTGTTCGAGATGCTGCAGCAACTCGAATGGAACGCACCCGACTTCATCGTGCTGCCCGCCGGCAACCTTGGCAACACGGCCGCATTCGGCAAGGCGCTGCGCGAAGCCCATGCCCTGGGACTCATCACCCGGCTGCCACGCATCGTGTCGGTGCAGGCGGCTGGTGCCGCTCCGTTCGCGTGGGGATTCCGCGAACACTTCGCGACCCGTCACACCGTGCAGGCGGAGACGATCGCGACGGCCATCCGTATCGGCGATCCGGCGAGCTGGGATCGCGCCGTACGCGCGATCCGCGAAACGAATGGCCTGGTGATCACCGTGACCGACGACGAGATCATCGACGCCAAGGTCGTGATCGACGCGTCGGGGGTGGGCTGCGAGCCGGCGAGCGCGGCGAGCGTGGCGGGGGTGCGGCAGCTCGTGCAGCAGGGCGTGATCGGTGCACACGACCGCGTGGTGGCGGTGCTCACGGGCCATGTGCTCAAGGACCCCGGCATTCTCGTCGAACTACATCAGGAACGGACGGACTTTGCCGCCGCCAATCGGCCGGTGGAGATCGAACCGACGGTGCAGGCCGTGGAAGCGATCCTGCGACAGTCGACGGCACACTGATGCGCAAGCCGATGCGCACACTGATCACCGGCGCATCCCGGCCGCTGGGCATCGAACTGGTGCGGCAGAGTCTCATGCGCGGGGACACCGTGTATGCGGCCTGCCGCAATCCCGCCCGCGTGCCGGTGCTGGCCGATCTGCGCGCGCAGTATGGCGGACTCGAATTCCTCGCACTCGATCCGGCCGATGCCTCGAGCGTGGCAGATGCGGTGCCGGTGCTGGAGGGGCTGACGGAAACGCTCGACCTGCTGGTCGTCGCGCCGGCCGAACCGGGCGCGCACGATCGTTCAGCGCAACTCGCCCGCGACGAGGAACTGTCGACGTTGTCGGGGACGGGTCTGGTGGAGCACTACCGCCGCCACGCGGTGGCTCCGCTGTTGCTGGTCCGCACGCTCTTGCCCTGGCTCGCCCATGGCGACGGCGCGCGTGTGCTCGTGGTGAGCACCACACGCGGATCGTTGTCGGCGAAGCGGGACGGGGGCGACTACGCCACCGGCGCCAGTGCCGCCGCGTTGCACATGCTTACCCGGGCCCTCGCGCACGATCTGCGCGAAGAACGCATCGTGGTGTGCCTCGGCAATCCCGGTCGTTACGCCGAGTCGGCGGACGACGAGAGCGCGCCGGTGCTCATCGAGGATGCGGCGCTCGGGTTGCTCATGCAGGCCGAACGTCTGCCGCGGGAGCGGAGCGGAGCGTTCGTGGATTGGACGGGCGCGGAACGCGGGTGGTGAGAGCTGCGCGGTTTTGGGCCTCCATAACCCTCAACCCCTCGCGCGCATCTTCTCCCGCTGCTTCTCCAGCGCCGCATTCTGGATGGAATCGGCGCGCACGATCTGCACCGAATCCAGCTTCGCCCGCGCCCGGTCGCGATAGGCGTCCTGGATATCGGCCAGACGTGAGAAGAGCGCCCGCACCGTGTCCGATGCACCGGGGCCGCCCCGGCCCTCCATCCCCGTGCTGTCCGATGGCATCTGACCACGCCCGCGTCCCATCCCCCGACCGCCACCTCCGAAGCCACTGCGGCCCCCGCCGGCACCAGTCTCGTCGGCGGTCACCTTCTCCAGGTCCTTGAAGACCGGAGACTGCTTCTCCTCCAGCTCCTTTTTGTAGAGCTTGAAGGTGTCCTGCTGCGCTTTGGTCAGCGCCAGCACCTTCTTGTTGTCCAGCAGGAAGGCCAGCGGATCGGTCTGCTTCATGCGCTCACGGGCCATGGCGGCCGGGGTGCGGTTCCCGCCCGATCGCCCACCACCCGGCGGACCGCCGCGCCCCATCCCACCACCGCCCATTCCGCCTCCTCCCATCCCACCGCCGCCTCCCATACCGCCCATGCCGCCCCCCATCTGGGCCTGGACCTGCGTGGGAATCGTCAGGATCATCAACGCGGACACGGGTACCAGCATCAGATGACGCAGGCACCGAAGAGGAGCGGACATGGGGACGACTCAGTGAGCGAAGGGGAGACGTGAGCGGGCGACGGGACGCGCGGAGCGGTCTGAGCACGGCGGCGGCCATAGCGCGCGCAATGATCGTCGCGCTGATGGCCGCCTGCTCGAAAAACCCTTCAGCCGCTCCCGTCCCCACGCCCGCGGCCGTGCCCACGACCGCCTCGCCCCCGGCGACGCCATCGACCGCGTCACGCGGTGCTTCGTCGGCTGCATCGTCCATGACCTCACCGCCAGCGCCCCCGGCCGCGCTGGCCGTCATCCCGGTGCGGGTGACGTACGTGCTCTCGGCCCTGCGTCCCTCGCTGGACTCCCTGTTTCCCGAGCGCGATTCCCTTTCCGAGGCGCGCTGCGCGAACGCGGCGGGGCTGGTCTGTCACCAGTACGTGTACCGACGGGACTCGCTGATTCTCCGCGGCACCGAGAACCGTCTGCAGATCGACACCCGTCTCACGTACCGCGCACGCGTGGGGACACTGGGCAGCGCCCGGGTGGCCGGGTGTGGATACGCACCCGAAGCCATGCGGCGTGCCGATCTGCACATGACCACCGCACTCTTCTGGCGGCGCGACTGGCGGATCGGATCGCGGGACACGCGTCTCGTGGCCACGCTGCGCGATCCCTGTCTCGTGACGGCGCTTGGCCTCAACGCCACACGCACGCTGCAGTCGGTGATCGACAAGCAGCTGGCCGCCTTTGCCGCCCAGGCCGACAGCGCCATTCCCGTGGCCGGCGACTTCCGGCCCCTGGCCGACTCCCTCTGGCGCAGCTTTCTGGCCCCCACACCGCTCGATTCCACGGGCACCCTGTGGCTGTTGCTCGATCCGCAGACCGTTCGGGTCACGCCTTTTGTCGGCGCCGGACGCAACATCACCACCACGCTGGTGCTCTACGCCCGCCCCCGGGTCCTGGCCGGCGCCCGCCCCGCCACCGTCGACAAACCGCTTCCCGTACTCGCCCTGGGAGAAGGCGCTGCCGATTTCCGCGTGCCGGTGTCGGTGGAGCTGCCGTTTGCCGAACTCCAGCGCATGGCGTTGGAGCAGCTGGCCGAGGAGACCGCGCGCCAGAGTGTGAAAGTGGACAGTGTCCTGCTGCGTGGGGCGGGGGACAGCCTGTTCGTCGATCTCGCGGTGTCGGGTGCGCTGACCGGGCGTCTGACGTTGGTGTCGCGTCCCCGCTGGGATGCCGCCGCCCGCGAGCTTCGCCTCGACGATCTCGATTGGACGTTGCAAAGCCGAGGCCGCCTGGCTCGGATCAAAGCCACCCTGGCCACCCCGTTGGTTGCCCGGGCCGTCCGACGGGCCACGAGCGGCGGCCGGGTGCCCCTGGGAGCGCAGCTCGATTCCGTACGGACCGAACTGCTGCTCAAGCTCAACGGGACGCTGGCACCAGGCGTGGTGATGGGCAGCAGCGTTCGCGACGTGCAGATTCTCAGCGTCCGCACCACGCCCTCGGCCATCGTCGTGCAGGCGTTTCTGTCGGGGCAGAGTGGGGTGTGGGTGCAGTGAGGGTTTCGGGTAATGGGGGGTGGGTTTGGGGGCGAGCAGCCGGGTTCCGGGCACCCGGTCCCAGGCAGTCAGTCTGACCGTCTCCGTCCCCCTGACCAGCTCCCTCCTGCCCCCTGTCGCGTCCCCGCGCGCCAGCCTCAGCCGAAGCCGCACCGCGCCAGTCGGCCTCCATCCCGCACTCTCGGAATCACATTTCTTGTGCTTCCTGATGTTTCCACGTGAAACACCCCACCCGTAATATTCGTGTCATGACACTTCCCAGGTGCAGTTCTCAGAACCGTTTGGGCCGCCTCAGCGCGATCGGCGCCCTCCTGTTCGTACTGACAGGGCCCGCCGCCAGCGAAGCGGGCGCGCAAATCAAGCCCCTCGCCGACCCGACCACCGCGCGCATGATGCAGCGCCTCCAGGCGCTCTCTGCCGACTCCATGGAGGGCCGCCGCTCCGGATCGCCCGGGGCCGCCAAGGCCCGGCGGTGGATCGTCGCCGAACTCAGCACCATGGGCGTGAAGCCCGCCGGCGCATCGTACGAGGTGCCGGTGGCCCTGCGCCCCCGCGGAGGAGGCCCCGATACGCTGGGCGCCAACATCGTGGCGCGTATTCCGGGCACGAAGGGCAGTGGCCCCGTGCTCGTGCTCAGTGCGCACTACGACCATCTGGGCGTCCGCAACGGCGAGATCTACAACGGCGCCGACGACGATGCGTCCGGGTGCGTGGCGCTGCTGACCATCGCCGAGCGGTTGATGAAGGAGCGCCCGCAGCACGACGTGATCCTGGCGTTTTTTGACGCCGAGGAGAGCGGGATGGTGGGATCAAAAGCGTTCGCGGCGGCGCCGCCGGTTCCGCTCGATCGCATCGGGCTGAACATCAATCTCGACATGGTGGCCCGGCAGGATGGCGGCGCCCTGTGGGTCTCGGGCACGTCCCATACACCCGGTCTCAAGCCCCTGGCCGACGCGGCCGCCAAGGCGTCGGCCGTGCCCATCCGCTTCGGGCACGACACGCGCGATCTCAAGCCCGGCGACGATTGGACCAACTCTTCCGACCACGCCGCCTTCCACGCCAAGGGCATCCCGTTCCTGTATCTCGGCGTCGAAGATCACCCCGACTATCACAAACCCGGCGATGACGCCGACAAGGTGGACCCGGCGTTCTACCGCGGGACGACGGAGTTTGCGTTCGGTCTGCTGAAGCGCGCCGATGCCGCCCTGGAGCAGATTGCGGGGATGCGGCGCCACTGAGGACGTCTTGCCGACGAGGCCCCGTTCGTTTGCCGTCGGTCCGGAAATCAGCCTGCAGAAACACAGATCCCCCGCAACGCTCGGCCCTCGAGCGGTACGGGGGAAGTCTGTTTTTACGGTCCGTTGCATGGGGCCATACCCTCGGCCCCGACCCTACATCTGCAACGAATCAGAAGCTGTTCTCAGGTCGCGGTTTCCCGGACACCTGGTGAACGGACCGGTTGGACAGATGGGACTGCCAATTGATCACCTCCTCGATGTAGGGTTGAACAACGGGCACAGCAGCCGTGGCGACAGGTCTTGGGTCCCGTACCGACGGATCGTTCCACGCCCTTTGGGGACAGTCCTCGACTGGCTGCCGAGCCCGGCCTTACGCGACGGAATGCGGACGCTCCTCCGCATCGCGCATATGGTACGATGAAGCGCGTCTCCGGGCAAGCAGCAAAAGCGTGATCTGTCACACGGTTGCGCAGGTGGTACCTTTCCGGGACCCCCTTCCGGCCTCTGGTCCCAACGTCGGGGACTCCCGTCGCGTAGCCCGGACGCTTCTCCCACCCGTTGTACCTTTTTCTGGATCTGCCTATGCACGTGTCCGCCCACTGGCGACGCGCCCCGTATGCGCTCGCCCTCCTGGCTTGTGTGGCCCCGGCCGCACTGATCGCTCAACCGCCCGGACGTGGAGGTGGCGGTGGTGGCGCCGGCGGTGGTGGAGGGGCGCCGGCCAACCCGGCCAATGCCCTGCCGCCGCTGCCCAAGGGCCCCCGCGCCATGATGCTGCGCGACTGGTATCGCGTGGCCTCCCTCAGCACGCCGGCCGTGTCTCCCGACGGCAAGCGGGTCGCGGTGACCGTCACACGCCCGGTCGAAGCCGAGAACCGCCGGCACAGTGAAATCTGGGTGGTGGACGTGGCCGGTGGAGAACCCCAGCGGTGGACGTCGCCCAGCACCGAGAGCAGCAATCCCCGCTGGTCGGCCGACGGCAAGTATCTGTTCTTCACCTCACAGCGGGCCGGGGGCACGGGCAACACCTGGGCCATCCGTCTCGATCAGCCCAGCGGCGAAGCCATTCAGGTGGGCGACTACCCGAACGGGTCCCTGCCCGACAACGCCGCGTTCGCGGTGTTCACCGATGCTGGTCGGCCCGCTCCGACGGCGCCCAGCCCCGATCCGTTCGGGCAGATGCAGACCATGGCGCGTCCGCCGTTCGACGCCATCACGCGTCCGGCGGCCACCGCGCGGTTCGATGGCCGTCATGTCGTGGACATGAGCTACAAGGTCAACGGCGTGGGCTTCGTGCCCGGTCGTCGGGTGGCGCGCACCTGGCGTCCCACGCAGCTCGCCCGTCAGGCGTTCGGCGACACGGCGAAGAAGGTCATCACCAGCACGTTCTACTCGCATCGCGGCCCGGTGGTCTCGCCCGATGGCAAGTGGATCGCGTTCACGGCCGACGCGCGACTGCGTCCCGATTCGGTGGTCGATCTCGAGCGTGATTCGATCGCCAAGCTGCCGTACAACAAGGTGCGCGACGAAGCGGAGCGCAACGATGCGGACATCTACATCATCGACGCGAACGGCGGCACGCCGCGCAAGCTGACCGAGTGGATGGGCGCGGAGTCGCAGATCACCTGGTCGCCCGATGGCAAGCAGATCGCCTTCATCGGCCGTCCGGCGCGGACGAAGAACTCCAACATCTACGTGGTCGACGTGGCCGGTGGCACGCCGCGCGCGCTGCTGGGCAACTGGCAGTACGAACCCGGCAGCATCGACTGGCTGCCGAACGGCAGCATCCAGTTCACCGCCGAAATCGGTGGACGGTCGGCGGTGATGCGCGCCGACATGAACGGTAAGGCGGCGCCCACGGAAGTGGTGAGCGGCCGTCGCCAGCTGCGTGGCGTGAGCTACGACGCCAAGGGACAGACCATGGCCTTCGTGGCCACGTCGATGAACAAGCCCACCGAACTGTTCGTCGCCAACGCCGATGGCTCGGGTGAGCGTCAGCTCTCCAACTTCAACAAGGACGTCAACGCCGACGTGGTGTGGAGCGATGCCGAACGCTTCACCTACAAGAGTGTGGGCAACCTGGAGATCGAAGGCTGGCTCATGAAGCCGTACGGCTACGAGTCGGGCAAGAAGTATCCGATGGTCATCTACATCCACGGCGGCCCGCACTCGTCGTACGGCGAAGGCTGGTTCGACGAATTCCAGAACCTCGCGGCGCAGGGGATGTTCGTGTTGTTCACGAACCCGCGCGGATCGAGCGGGTATGGCGCGGCCTTCACGTACAGCACGCGCGGTCGCTGGGGCATGGAAGACTACCAGGATCTCATGAAGGCGGTGGACATCGTCTCCGTGCGCGCCGACGTGGACAGCACGAAGATGGGTGCCACCGGTGGTTCCTATGGCGGCTTTATGACCACCTGGCTGGCCACCAAGACCACGCGCTTCAAAGCCATCGAAACCGATCGCACCATCACCGACTGGACGTACTGGTACGGTTCGAGCGATGCGCAGGGGCTGACGGAGTTCGAGTTCTACGGCAAGCCGTGGGACAACCAGAAGCTGTACGACGACCTCTCGCCCATCCGCTACGTGAACAAGGTGAAGACACCGATGCTCATCGTGCAGAGCGAAGAGGATCATCGCACGCCGATGGGCAGCGCCGAGATCTGGTTCATGTCGCTCAAGAAGCAGGGGGTGCCGGTGGAGCTGGTGCGGTATCCGCGCTCCAATCACGATCTGAGCCGCACGGGTGAGCCGTGGCTGCTGGTGGATCGTCTCGGTCGTCTGCGGCAGTGGTTCGGCTACTGGCTCCAGGGCGTGCAGCCGGGCACGATGGCGAACTGACGCACCGGGGATTCACTGATGTGGTATGTGGCCGGCGGGGGAATCACTCCCTGCCGGCCACTTCCTTTTCCAGTACCGCTTCCAGCGCCGCCACGCGATGCAGCACCGGAACCACGCTGTCGGGGTTGAGTGAGATCGAATCGATGCCGGCCCGGACCAGCAGTTCGGCGAATTCGGGATGATCGCTGGGCGCCTGACCGCAGATGCCCACCTTGCAGCCCACGGCATGGGCGTCGGCGATGAGCTGCGTGATGGAGCGCAGCACGGCGGGATTGCGCTCATCGAACAATCGCGACAGCAGCGCGTTGTCCCGGTCCACGCCCAGGGTGAGTTGCGTCAGATCGTTGCTGCCGATGCTGAATCCGTCGAACCGTTCGCCGAATTCCCGCGCGAGCAGCACGTTGCTCGGAATCTCGGCCATCACATACACCTCGAGTCCCGCTTCACCGCGTACCAGCCCATGCTCTGCCATCTCGGCGAGCACCCGATCGGCCTCTTCGAGCGTGCGGCAGAAGGGGATCATCACCACCACGTTGCGCAGGCCGATGTGTTCACGCACGCGGCGGATGGCCCGGCATTCGAGACCGAAGCCCTCACGATACCGTTCGTCGTAGTAGCGTGACGCACCCCGGAATCCGATCATCGGATTCTCTTCGTGCGGTTCGAAGACGCGCCCGCCCAGCAGTCCGGCGTATTCGTTGGTCTTGAAATCGCTGAAACGCACGATGACCGGATGCGGCCATTGCGACGCGGCGATACCGGCGATCCCCGCGGCCATACGATCCACGAAAAAATCGGCTGCCGTGTCGTAGCCCGCCGTGAGTTGCGCAATGGCGGCGCGCTCTTCGGGCGAGAGACGTTCAGGGTGGAGCAGCGCCATGGGATGCGCTCTGGCCATGTGTTCGATGACGAACTCGATACGGGCCAGTCCGATGCCACGCACCGGCAGGCGCCACCAGCGCATGGCCATGGCCGGATCGGCCACGTTGAGCATGATGGCCGTGCGCGTCTCGGGCATGGCGGCGAGATCGGTGTGCGTCTCGCGGAAGGGCAGGGCGCCATCGTACACACGGCCCTCGGGGCCCTCGGCGCAGGACACCGTCACGGTGTGTCCATCGAGCGCCTGCGTGGCGCCGGCCGCGCCCACGATGGCGGCAATGCCCAGCTCACGACTCACGATGGCCGCGTGGCTGGTGCGTCCTCCGGTGTCGGTGACGATGGCCGCGGCACGCTTCATGACCGGCACCCAGTCGGGATCGGTCTGCCGTGCCACGAGAATGCCGCCGTCTTCGAACCGGTGTGCGTCGCGCATGCTGTCCAGCACGAACACCCGGCCACTGGCGATACGATTGCCCACCGCCACACCGGTCACGAGCACGGGACCCGTCCCTTCGAGTGTGAAGGTGCTGACATCGCCACTCTGTTCACGCGCGCGCACCGTCTCCGGACGTGCCTGCACGATGTACAACTCGCCGGTGAGTCCATCACGCGCCCACTCGATGTCCATGGGGCGTGCGTAGTGCCGCTCGATGCGCACGCACCAACGCGCCAACTGCAGCACGTCCGCGTCATTCAGACAGGGACGTGCCCGTTCCTCGGCCGGCGGTTCCACATTGACCGTGCCACCCGCCGGTGCGAACACCATGCGCAGCTGTTTGAGCCCGATGGTGCGATCGAGGATGGGCGTGAGCGATTCGTCGTCGAGCAATGGTTTGAAGACGCGCCATTCGTCGGGGTTGACCGTCCCCTTCACCACGTTCTCACCGAGTCCGAGCGCGCCGGTGATGAGTACCAGCGAGGGAAACCCCGTTTCGGTGTCGAGCGTGAAGGCCACACCGGCCGCACCCATGTCGGAGCGCACCATCTGCTGCACACCAACCGACAGTGCGACGCCGCGATGAGCGATGCCGTGGTGTTCGCGGTAGGCGATGGCACGATCGGTGTACAGCGATGCGAAGCAGCGCCGCACGGCGTCGAGCAGCGCGTCTTCTCCGACGATGTTGAGATACGACTCCTGCTGACCGGCAAAACTCGCATCGGGCAGATCTTCCGCGGTGGCCGAACTGCGCACGGCCACCGCGGGCAGCGACTGTCCGGTGCGATCGGCCAGTGCGCGATAGAATGCGCGAATGTCTTCGGCGAGTGCATCCGGAAGTTTGCCAGCGAGGAACGCATCGCGAATGTGCTGACCGACGTCCTCCAACGGCGCTCCGCCGGCAAGATGCGCGAGCTGATCGGCAAGCACCCCGTCGAGCGCATTGTACGAGACGTAGGCCCGGAATGCGGCGGTGGTGATGGCAAAGCCGTCGGGCACGCGAATGTCGAGCGTGCCGAGGTGACCGAGCATCTCACCGAGCGAAGCGTTCTTTCCGCCGACCAGCGCGAGATCATCGCGGGTGAACGCGTCGAACCAGTCGAGCAGTCGCTCGTCAGCGGGGCGGGGTGTCACAACGCCTTCCAGCCGCCGTCAGCGGTGATGATGGCGCCGTTGATATGGCGCGCCTCGTCGGACGCGAGGAACAGCGCGAGGTTGGCGATGTCGGCGGCATCGAGCTGCGCCGGAATGAGCATCGCGAACGCGCCGGCACGCGCGGCGCCCGTTGGTTCGAGACGATCGGCGGGCATGCTTTCGGCGATATTGGTTTTTGTGGCGCCGGGACAGATGGCGTTGCAGCGGATGCCGCGCATGGCGTACATCCACGCCGTGCTGCGTGTGAGCCCGAGTACCGCGTGTTTGCTGGTGGTGTAGGCGGCACCGGCCGCCCCCCCGCTCAATGCCGCCGTCGAGGCGAGATTGACGATGGAGCCACCGCCCTGCGCGAGCATGGCGATCACGGCGCGCCGGCTCGTGTACATGGGCCCGTCGAGATTCACACGCAAGACGCGCTGCCACACCTCGTCGGAGAGTTCGCCCACGCCCGCCATGTAGTCCATGATGCCGGCGTTGTTCACGAGCACGTCGATGCGACCATGCACGACGATGGCGGTATCGACGAGACGCTCGGCATCGGCGCGATCACCGATGTCACCGGTGACCGCGGTGATCTGGCCGCCTGTGGCGCGTACGGCCTCTGCCACTTCGCGCAGCCGCTCGGTATTGCGATCGCCCGCGATGACCCGGGCCCCTTCCTGGGCGAAACGTTCCGCCATGGCACGTCCCATACCGGACGCCGCGCCGGTGATGACCACGACCTTTCCATCGAGTCTCATTCCGCCTCCCAGAGGATATGTTCGGGGCAAGAGCATACTTCAGCATATGAAACCGCCGCGGCACCGACCATCGGGATTTCCCTGTCGGTACCGCGGCGATACGACTGCAGCTTCTCAGGCAAATGCGCAGGCTGGACACCAGGCCGTGCACACGATCCACGCAAGCGCGTGCTTACGCGCGGGTCTCCGTGAATGTCCCGTGGCTATGCCATGTGACTACATCCGATGACATCCCACTACACCGCGAAACAGTAGAACAGTCCCGCTCCCCCCGTCGCACGCAGGTTCTCCTGACCACACCCGCGTGAGGCATGTGACGAGTTCCACGAGGTGGGATTCGCACCACCACCCTGTCGGTCATGGTGGCCCAGGAGAGCACTGCCGCTCTCCGCGCTGCTCGTCCAGTTGCTGCATGTGCTGTCGCCGGCATCGGTCGAGACACGTCCATCCAGCGTGGAACCGGTGAGGATGTCGTGCGTGTTGGGGGTGTCACCCCGTCCGTTCACCATGGTGCCCTTTTCCGTGAGGCTGTTCTCCTTGGACAACTTGTTGTTGTCGCTGTGGAGATCATCCACGCTCGTTGCCACCACCACACCCTTCACGTTCTTCCACGGCCCCTTGCCGATGCGATCGCGGGCATTGATGGCCGGCTTGCCACCAACGGCCTGCTGACTCAGATAGGCGTGCCACGTCTTGCCGCGCACACCCGCCGCTTCGGCGAGCGTGGCGCAATGCCGGTCGGCGCCTTCGATACCACCCAGATTGGCGCCGTTACCGGAGCCCACACTGGTGATGAAGAACGACATGTCCTGCTGCAGGGCGGGGAACGCCGGCAGATCGGGCGTCGTGGTGGACAGCATGGCGCCAAGCACGGCGATGGGAAGATGGAGCGGGACCATGGTTGAACCTCGGGGCTACCGTTGCGGAGAGAGATGCACGACCTCGGCGGTGTACGCGCCGATCGCGGCGGGACTGTAGGGCAGCGGCACGAACGTCCCGCTGGCCCACAGGGGAAAGAGGTTGGCATAGAACGGACTGCGCGGATCACCACTCTGGCCCGGCGAATTGGTGACGCGGGCAGCGTCCCAATCGGCCAGATCGATGACCACACGCAGGCTCGCACCATGCCCCTGATTGTCGGTGTTACCGGTGGCGTGCAGCGTGTTCGCATACCCACCGCGCGGCAGAGGCCCGGGAGAGAGCCGGGCACGCACCGAGTCGTGCACGAGCGGATCGAGCACGTGACTGATACGCGCGAAGTGGAACTTTGGATCCCCGTATCGCCAGGTCGTCATGTCGGTGCCGAAGCGCCGCGTGACGTCGGACACGGCATCCTCGAACGCATGCCGCAGAATGGAATCGCGTGTGGCGGCGGGATTGGTGCCCAGCAGTGAGTCCGGCTGTGTGAGCCATTGCACGGTGCGGGCGAGTGGTACCGTGCGGATGACAGACCGGGCCGCACGGGGCACCGCCACCTCGGCCGTGATGGACGAGAGTCGCCGTTCCCAGGCTGCGTAGAGCGCCGCGCCGCGGGAGGTGGCGTTCATGAACCGGTTCCACCGCAACATCGTGTCACGCGCCGCCGCCACCGCGGGCGAGGCAAACGTGAGCGGCGTCAGGAGAGGCACGAGCGCCCGCGCGGGCAGGGACATCTCGTCGTACTGCAGCGCGCCACTGCTGGCCACGGTGGCTTTGCGCGTGGTGTCGAGCACTTCGAGCAGACGATCGCGCCGGAACGGATCGGCCCAGGTGCGCGCGAGCGCATCGAAACGCGGATACGACGATGGTACGTTGAACGCATTGGCCGTACCCACGTACCCACGGGCCGGCGAACTCTCGTGCGGCAGCTCGGGAATGGGCAGGAATCCCTTCCATTCGAAACGTCCGTCACCCGGCACCGGCACGAGACCGTCCCAGTTGGGACGCACGGGCGCGATGGCCGCCGTCTGCCAGCCGATGGCGCCACTGGTGTCGGCCCAGATCCAGTTGAGCGCGGGCATGCGCGCGTAGGACAACGCCGCACGCGCTTCGGTCCAGTTGCGCGCCTGATCGAGACGCAGACTGGCCAGATACGGTGCACTGCCCGGTTCCAGCCACGCCGCGCGCAACGCCGCGGCCTGATGTCGGACACTGTCCACGTACAACACCGGTCCATGCCGCGTGAATGCGAGCGTCACCGGCACCGGTGCGGCCCCGCGTACCCGGATGGTATCCACGATGGTGCGCATGCGCTCGAAGCCGTTGCCATAGCGGTACGCGCCCACATTGGACGGATCGAGTTCGTACACATACAGATCCTCGGCGTCGATGCCGAAGATGGTGAGCCCCCACGCGCCATGCCGGTTGTGCCCGATGGCCACACCCGGAATGGCCGGTTCGCCGCCACCGATGACATCCCAGCCCGGGGCCTTGAGATGCACCATGTATCGCAGCGATGGCACGGCAATGGTGCGATGCGGATCGTTGGCCACGATGGGTTTGCCGCTCGCCGTACGGGATCCGGCAATGACCCAGTTGTTGCTCTCCCACCGCTCCACCTCGGTGTCGCGCGTCTCGACCGCCGGACCGCTGCGTCGCCATGAAGTGGCCACCTCCTCGGCGCGGAACGATGGGGTGCTGCGCGAACCGTCGTAGTCGGCGAAGATCGGACCATCGGCCACCGCACCGACCAGACGCGCCACCGCGGAGTCGATCGCGAGCCGTGCGTTCTCCGGCTCGAACCGTTTGCGACGGCGCACGGCCTCCTCGCCGAGCAGACGCACGGCGCGCGCGTTGCTGGGTTCGTCCTTGGCGTTGGAGGCAAGAGCATTGTGACGCGACACCACCACGGCGGGAGTCCAACGTCCCGGCTGGATGCCGAGCGCCTTGAGATCGGGAGGCATCAGCGTGGTGTCACGTCGCACCTGATCCACGTACGCATTCACACCGTCCACGAACGCCTGGATGATGGACGCCCCACGCGGATGATAGTGCGCCAGTTCGGTGGCCATCGAGCCGCGGTACATGAGCAGTCGTGCCGCTCGATCACGCGCGACCCATCGCGGACCCAGTGCTTCGGCCATCGTGCCCGTGGCCTGTCGTCGCCACAGCTCGAGTTGGAACAGGCGGTCGCGGGCGGCGCTGTACCCTTGCGCGAAGAACAGGTCGTGTTCGTTCTTCGCGTCGATGTGTACGATGCCGGCGCTGTCGCGCGTGAGCGTGACGGGGGCACGAAGTCCGCGCAGCGTCAAGCGTGAGCCCGGGGATGCGTTCATTCTTGCCGGCGCAGCAGACCGCGGGGCCGCGGCGGTGGCCTGCGCCATGATCGATGCAGGCAATACGGCCACGACACCCAGCGCGAGACGCAGTGTGGTCAGCGCGAGACGGAATGCGGGACGCCGCGGGAGGGAAGTCGGCATCGTGAGACGGGGAGAAAGGTCAGGGAGCGGCGTGCGGTGCATTGTGCGGCACAGCACGCTGCGCGGCATGCTGTGTCGCATGCTGTGTCGCATGCTGTGCATTGCAGGCCGCGGCGAACGTATCGACGATCTCGGCAGCCGGACGGATGTCGTGAATGGCATCCACACTGCGACCGGCCTGCCAGTAGTCCTGCGACACCCCTTCGATACTCGATCGCTTGAGCTGACGCAGCGATCGTAATGCGTACCAGGTGCGGATCCAGTGTTTCGTACGGCGACCGCGGAAGAGCATCCGCGAAAGAGGACCTACCGTGGTGCCCAGCTTCTCGACATAGGGCGTGCGCAGAACGGCCACCGGCACGCCGGTCAACCGCTCGGTGAGCACCACATCTCGCGCCGAGGCATCCACGATGGCCTGCTTGTAGCGCGGATCGGCGTTGCATTCGGTCGTGGCGATGAAACGCGTGCCGAGTTGCACGCCGACGTAGCCCATATCGAGCAGGGCACAGAACTGCGCCGCTTCACCCACACCGCCGGCCGCCACCACGGGCAGGCCGAGATCGGCCACCTCGTCGAGCAGCGCGCGTGGGTCGCGCGAGCCCGCATGTCCGCCGGCCCGATTGTTCACCGCGACGAGGCCATCCACGCCGCCATCACGTCCCTTGAGCGCCCATTTGCGCTCGGTGATGTCGTGGTACACCACACCGCCGGCCGCATGCACCCGGTCGGCCACCCAGCGAGGGTTGCCAAGAGAGGTGAGGAAGAACCGCACGCCCTCTTCGAGCGCGGTCTCCACCCATCGCACCATGCGGTTGTGATAGGTCTTGCTGGACGCCTCGATGAGCGCGTTGAATCCGATGGGCGCACCGCCGCTGAGCGCATGGATATGGCGCAGGCCTTCGCGGAATTCCCACCCATGCACGTAGGTGAGCGAGATGGGCTGCACGACGCCCAGCCCGCCGGCCTTGCTGACGGCGGCCACGAGTTCCGGATTGCTGCACGGATACATCGGACCGCAGATCAGCGGGACACGAATGCCCGTCTGACGCGTGAGGGCGGTATCCATCCGGCGTCGTCAGGCCGCGGAGGCGGAAGCAGGGGCAGGTGGGCGCATGCAGGAGCCTACCCCCGGATCCGCAGGCTCGCCACCTTCCGACCATGCTCCGGACACTCCTTCCGCCATGCCTCCGATCTCTTCTGCCGGGTCGCCGGTGATACTGACTGCGGCCGTGGTGTTCATGATCGTGCAGACGGCGATGCTGATGGTGCTGGTGGCGCGCCTCGCACCGGGTCGGCACCGTCGGCCTCCGGTGCCACCGCGTCCGATGCCGCGCATCGACACCACCGTCAGCGTCATCGTGGCCACGCTCAATGAAGCGCGCCGTATCGGGCCCTGTCTCGAAGGACTCATGCAGCAGGACTGTCCGTTGCTCGAAGTGCTGGTGGTGGACAGTCGGTCCGACGACGGCACACGTGAACTGGTGCAGGCGGCCGCACGTCGGGATGCCCGCATCCGACTGCTCACCGACGATCCGTTGCCGGCAGGGTGGGTGGGCAAGGTGTGGGCGCTCGAGACGGGACGGCGGGCCGCACAGGGCGATTGGATCCTGGGTATCGACGCCGACACCATTCCCGCGCCCGGGCTCGTGGGTGCGGTGATCGATGCGGCCGAAGAGGGACGCTACGATGTCGCCAGCTTCTCCCCACAATTCACCGGACAGCGCGTGGCTGAACGCTTCGTGCAACCGGCCATGCTGGTGACGCTGGTGTATCGCACGGGCGCGGCCGGTGCGGAGCAGCCTCCCGACCGGGTGCTCGCCAACGGGCAGTGTTTTCTGGTGCGCCGTGCCGTGCTCGAGGCGCATGGGGGCTATGCCGCCGCGCGTGGTTCGTTCAGCGACGACGTCACGCTGGCGCGACATCTTGCCGCGGAGGGCGCGCGGGTGGGGTTTCTGGACGGCTCACGCATCATCCAGGTGCACGCGTACGACGGCCTGCGTGAGATGTGGCGCGAGTGGGGGCGCAGCTTCGATCTCAAGGACGCCACGTCGCGCACCCGTGGATGGATGGACGTGCTGCTCGTGTGGCTGGTGCAGGCATTGCCATTGCCGGTGCTCGTGCTGATGGCCCTGTGCACCGGCGGACATGCATGGGGCGCGAGCGCCTGGCCCGATATGCCCCACTGGCTGCAGGTCGCGCTCCTCACGGTCAATGGCACGGCGCTGCTGGTGCGGCTGTCGATGCTGTCCGCGCTGCGTGGCAGCTACGCGGTACGGGGTATCGCCTATTGGTGCTCCTGGCTGGCCGATGGCGCGGCGGCGTATCGGCTCACGCTGAGCATGGCGCGCACGCCCAGGGCCTGGCGGGGACGTCGGTATCCACCGGCCTCCGACGTCACGATGTGATCGACCGGCGTATCGAGATCTCCGTCGATACGCCGGACGATGTGTCGTCCGATTTGTCGCTGGCCGTGCCGATCGTTGCGTCGATCGGCACGGCCAGCGTTCTGCTTACGGCTCGACGATCACATGACCCACCATGCCGAGCATGGCATGCGGATCACACTGGAAGTAGTACGTGCCGGGGCCCATGGTCACGGGAATGTCGATGGACTGCCCGGGCAGCTGCGCGAACGCCGACATCGGCGGCAGGTTGGCCGCGTTGGCATTCGAGTCGGGGAGGAAGTGTACGTTGTGCACGCCGGTGACCAGCACGAACTTGAGCACATCGCCCGGCTTGACCGTGACACTCTTGGGCTTGAAGTAGTTGCCGCTGTCGTCGGTGATCATCTCGATGGTCACCGAATTGCCGGTCGGCTTGGGCGCAGACGTGGCGCCCGATGCCGTGCCCGATGGTGTGCCGGCGTCGCCCGTGGCATTGCCGCCCGCGGTGTTGCCGCCGTCGCCGCCGCACGCGGCCAGCGACAGACAGGTGAAGAGCAGAGCGCCGGCGCGGCGGACCGTGGTGCGGGTCATGGAGAGCGGGGAGGTCGAAAGGAGCGGACGCATGGTGCAGTGCCTCTGAAAGGATCTGATGGAAATCGCTGTCGTGGAAACGGCGGAGCGGACGTCAGAAATCGCGGGTGTCGAAGGCGCGACGGGCGAACAGCGCCGGAATGAGTATCCAGAGCAGCAGGCCGATCGCGGCCGAGAGTGTCCCCAGGGGCGTGCCAAGGAACCGGCTGAGGACGGCGCCGGTGTACCCCATGAGCGCAGCGGTATCGCTGTGCAGCACGATGATGGAGCGGGCGAGATCCACCGGATTGCCCAGCATCAGCGCGAGCATCGGACGCTCCAGCGCGTAGTCGGCAAAGGTGGTGGAGACCAGCAGGACCAGCGCGTCATATCCCACGCTGAGCAGCAGCCAGACCATCAGGCCGGTCACGACGCTGCGCAGGCGGTCGTCGATGCGGATGCCGATCAGCAGGGCCAGACCGCCGAACACGAAGGTCAGGGCCACGCCACCGCCGATGGTGCTCAGCGCCAGCGGCATCACCGCCGTGTCGAGCGTGCGATGCCACACCAGCGGGAACGCCACCCCCACGGCAAAGCCGGCCGCGAGTGGCAGCACCTGCGCGAGATACAACGCGAGAAAGAGCCGCGTGCGGCGCACCGGCTGCGTGAGCAGCAGTTCGGTGAACTCGC
This sequence comes from Gemmatimonas aurantiaca, assembly GCF_037190085.1. Taxonomy (NCBI): domain Bacteria; kingdom Pseudomonadati; phylum Gemmatimonadota; class Gemmatimonadia; order Gemmatimonadales; family Gemmatimonadaceae; genus Gemmatimonas; species Gemmatimonas aurantiaca. Next base: position 644,521 of record NZ_JBBCJO010000005.1, on the reverse strand, counting down.
GGGCGCCATGCCATCCGATGATGCCCAGCATCATCGTGACGAGCGGCACGACGAACAGCACCAGATTCAGCAGCGAGACCAGCGCGCGTTCGGCGGACCCGGTGAGCCGGAGGACACTTTCGGTGAGGAGCAGCGTGCCGATGGTGAAGAGCACGACGCCGCGGTTGCGGCGGACGCTGCGCCATTCCTGTCGCAGCACGGTCCACACGACCGAGGGCGCCGGGGGGACGGACACGCTGGTGGAAGTCGGGCGATATGTGGTGAGCACCAGGTCGGCAATCATGGGGACACTCGCTCGGCGAGGGGTGCTGCTCCCCGCTGCATGAGATGGGCGATGGCTTCTTCGAGTGACGGCGCGCCGGTGTCCGCCAGCAGCGACGACACGGCGCCGTGCCAGGCCACCCGGCCGTCGTGCAGGAAGACGATCGTATCGGCGAGCTCCTGCAGCTCACTCAGGATGTGCGAGGTGATCACGACGGCGCGGCCGGCATCGCGTGCGCGACGGATGGCGCGCTTCAGAATGCCGCTGGCGACCGGATCGAGTCCCGCCGTGGGTTCGTCCAGCAACAGCAGATCGGGAGCGAAGAGAAACGCCGCTGCCGCATTGATGCGCTGACGTTGGCCACCGCTCAGTGCCCGCGCCGGCTGATCGAGGAACCGTTCGAGTTCGAACGCGTCGACGAGCGCGGTGTCGCGCACGGTCGCATCGCCGCGCAGATCGGAGAGCAGGCCGAGGACATCACGACCGGTGAACGTCTCCGGGTACCGCGCGAGTTGCGGCATGTAGCCGATGCGCGCCCGGTGATCGATGCGACCGGCCGTGTCCTGTCCATCGAACAGGATGTGGCCGCCGTCGGGGCGCACGAGTCCGAGAATGGACTTGTTCAGGGTGGTCTTGCCCGCGCCGTTGGGGCCGATGACGGCTGTCACCGCGCCCCGATGGATATCGAGCGTGATGTCGTGCAGCACGGTGTGCCGCGCATACTGTTTGCGCAGCGCCCGCACCGAAACGAGCGGCGTGGACGAGGAAGACGGCGAATGTGAAAGACCGTTGCCGTTCATGGCAGTCTCCGGGGGGCGTGCATGAGCGGCGCTTCGTCACGCAACGCGGCCGGCGTGAGCGTGGGAACCACGCGTTCGGCGACATCGAGCAGATCGACGAGCAGCGAACGGACGAGCACCAGTGCCGACGGCGATTGCTCCACCAGCAGGGCGAAGAGCCGGACCGGCATGTGCGGCACATCGCCACGGCCATCCCGGTTCAGATCGTAGCCGCGGTAGCGGTCCCACCAGTTGCCGCGAAACGTGCTGTAGCTCCGGCGGCTGTTGGTGCCCACGTCGAACACATTCCCCTGGAAACCGTTGCCTTCGAGGAGATTGTCCTGCGCGTCGGCCAGCACACGCACGGCCCAGCCATTCCGCACGAAATCGTTGTCGGTGACCTGATTGCGGTTGGCTCCCTCCATGTGGAGGCCCACCGAGTTGTCGATGAAGAGATTCCGCCGCACCTCGCTGTCGCTGATCTCCTTGAGCAGCAACCCGTACGCCGCGCTGCCGCGGTTGTGCACGAAGCGGTTGTCGTTGATGTGCACCGCCTTGGCGTACATCACCGCCACCCCCGACTCGTTGTCGCGGAATTCATTGCCTTCGTACAGGCAGGAATCGGAGAACATGAAGTGCAGACCGTAACGGCGGCTGTGCACGCTCACATTGCGCCGCGCCACCCCGCCCACGGTGAATTCGAAGTAGATGCCGTCCCGATGGCCTTCGATGACGTTCTCCTCGAAGACCACATGGTGACTCGACCAGCTGTGCAACCCGTTGCCTGTCACCGTCTGTGAACCGGTGAGTCCCCGCAGATGATTGCGGCGCACGAGACAGTAGCTGGCCCGCTGCAGATAGATGCCGAAGAGCGTGGCTTCGAAACGATTGCCGTCGATGAGACATCCGGCGGCTTCCACCACGCGCAGGGCCGCGCGATCGGTGGCCTGACTGGTCCCGGTGTTGCGGAACGTGAGCCCGCGCACGGTCACCGAATCGGCCGCGACCACGAGCAACTCCCGCTCTCCTTCACCGTCGAGCACCGCACCCGAGTCCCCCAGCAACGTGAGCGGCTGGCGCACCACGACGGTGGGTTCCCGATAGACACCCGGCAGCACGCGCACGACGCCGTACCGACGCACCTGCGCAACGGCGTCGGCCAGGCGGGTGAAAGCACCGGGGCGCGGGGAAGGAGACACCCACGCGGTATCCATGGAGCCGATGGTGCCCGTGGTGCCGGAGGTGCCGGAGGTGCCACGAACCTGCTGCGCCTCGACATGCGGCGCGAGCACGAACAGGGCTCCCAATGCGAGCAGCATCATGATGAACAGCTGACGCGCCATCGTGATGGCCCGGGCAAGCAACGGCACGCCGAGTGGCACCTGGCCTCGCGCATCGAGCCGCACTTCGGCCCGCATACCGCCCAGCATCTCAGTGTGAGTGCGCATCGGGCGACTCGTTGCCGGAGGTGCCGATCGGCGCACTGGCCGGAACCGCCACCAGCGCCTGGATGCCGGGCCAGGTGATTGCCGTGCCTCCATGGGCGCGCTGCAATGCTTCGGGGTCCGCGTCGGTCGCGAACGCCACGAGATCGCGGCCCATGGGAGAACGCAGGCGGCTGCCCTGCAGGTAGACCGCCCGTGTGGCGTCCACCCATTGAGAGGGATCGGCGAAATTGGCCACCCAGATGGCCCGCGGTTCGTGCGCGGGTGTCTGGGCGGCCACCCAACTCGCCGCACACTCGATCGAATCGAAGGTCTGCAGCCGACCCCGATCGGTGAGCACGAGGGCCCCGAAACGAACGTCGTCGATGGTCATTCGACAGTACGCGCAGCTGTCCTCACCGCGCACGAGTGTGCGCGGTGCGTCATCGCTGCAGCCGGCGACGAGCGCCAGCGCGAGAAGGGTGAGCATGTCACGGCGGGTCATACCGTCGCCTTGCGGAGCGACGCGTCGGCGCGTGCGTTCCCGTCGTTGCTGGCCTGCGTGTTCACGGGCCGGGACTCGCGCACGGTGATCAGCGCAGCGCCCACCGCGGCCATCACCGCGACGATCGCGAGCACACCACCGGTCGCGGGCCACGACGTGGCCGTGAAGTTGAGCAACTTCTTGCTCCCGATGAGGGGAGGCTGATAGGTCATCCCGGGCACCTTGATCGGGGCGTGCTCGAGATCGAGGTTGTGGCCGTAGTCGTATTCCCACCAGTAGAAGTCGGCGAGTCCGACCAGCGCCGCCAGCACCAGGGCCACCACCCACAGTTGCAGCAGCCGGCGGCTGCCGCGCCAGGCGATCAGCAGACCCAGCACGCACATCGCTACGATGCCCGGGGGCATGATGCGCAGTTCGGGAATGCTGTCGGGGACGATGACCTTCATGCCGATGTAGTGATTGAGCCCGTTGATGTTTTGCAGATCATTCGGGCCGATACCGGCAACCGTGTGTGCCCAGATGTGCATGCCCAGTCCTTCCGGGTACTGCGGCGCGATCAGGGAGATGCGCCACAGCGGGAAGAGCAGAGCGAGGCCGAGCATCACGGCGGATGCGACCAGCAGCCAACGGGCACGAAGTGAGGCAGTCATGAGAGGAATCCCCGGGGAGGCACGGAGCGCGGTGTCTGGAGCGCCGGCTCCGTTCTCCCGTCGAGGCTTGTTCAGAGAAGAGGATCAGCGCGGGCTGGGCGCGTGGGCGTGTCCGGCGGACGCCGGCGCGGGAGCCGGAGCCACACCACCCGGCGGGGTCGGCAGCGTCACACCACGCGCCGCCGCACGGGCAACCTGACCCTGGGCCTTGATCGTGTTCGCCGAGAGCGGCACGCTCGAACCCACCGGCGAGACGCGGACGTAGCCCGACATCTCCTGATGCAGCGCCGAGCAGAAGTCGGTGCAGTACATCGGATACACGCCGATCGCCTTCGGCACCCAGCGCAGCGTGCGCGTTTCACCGGGCATGATCAGCAGTTCGGACGTGGTCGCCCCCTGGATCGCGAAGCCGTGCGGGATATCCCAGTCCTGCTCGAGGTTGGTGACGTGGAAGAGCACCGTGTCACCCACCTGCACGCCTTCGATGTTGTCGGGCGCGAAGTGCGAGCGGATGGCCGCCATGCGCACGTGCACCACCTTGCCGTTGCGGCTCACACCCGCTTCCCGCTCGGCCTTCGTCACCTGCGGATGCCGGTTCTCGGCCAGCGTGAAGAACTTCTTCTGCTGCTTCTCGATCTTCGCCGCTTCGATGGCGTTGCCGTAGTGCGGTTCGCCCGTGGTCGGGAAGTCGAGGAGCAACTTCATCTTGTCGCCCGAGATGTCGTAGAGCTGCGCGGACTGCGTGAGCTCCGGACCCGTCGGCAGATAGCGGTCCTTCGTGATCTTGTTGAGCGCGACGACGTACTTGCCCGCGGGCTTGGTGGTCGCGCCACCGGGAATCATGAGGTGACCGATCGAGTAGTAGGTCGGCACCCGGTCGACGATCTCCCACGTGCCCAGCTTCCACTTCACGATCTCGCTGGAGATGAAGAGCGACGTGTACGCATAGCCCTTGCCGTCGAATTCCGTGTGCAGGGGGCCCAGACCCGGATCCTTCACCTCGCCGGCGAGGATGGCTTCGTACTTGAGCACCGGAATGCCGTCGATCGTCGTTTCGAACGCCTTGTCCTTGATCGCCTGCTGCAGCTTGGTGAACGAGTGCACCGGAATCACCGTCGCCAGCTTGCCACCGGCCACGATGTACTCACCCGTCGGATCCACGTCGGCGCCGTGCGGCGACTTCGGGGTGGGCAGGAAGTAGATCGCATCGGGGCAGCTCGTGGGGGTCAGCACCTTCACCGACTGCTTGCGCTCCACCTGCGCCATGCGCGAGAAGTCGTCCATCACGTTGTGCATGTAATCGGCCGGCCATGTTTCGGCCTTGCCGTTCTTCACGCAGGCTTCGAGCGTGCGGAAGTTGATCGCCGCGATGAAGTCCTTGTCGGCCTTCGAGGCGTTCACTTCGAGCTTCTCGTACGCCTGCTCGGAGTTGTACGACGTGAAGAACACCCAGTCCTTCGACGGGCCCTTGCCGGCGCGCGCGAGATCGTAGTTGTAGCCCGGCACGAGCAACTGGAATGCCACATCCATCTTGCCCGGTTCGTTGGCTTTCACGAAGGAGATCGTGCCCTTGAACTTCTTCGCGTAGTCGGCGATCGGTACGTCGGCCTGCGGGATGGGCAGCGAGAAACGCGTCGAGGCCAGCACATATTCGCTGTTCGACGTGATGAACGGCGAGCCGTGATTGCCACCCGAGTTCGGAATCTGCAGAATCTCGGACGTCTCGAACGTCGTCAGATCCACACGCGCCACACGCGGCGTGTTGTTGGCGTTCACGAACAGCCAGCGTCCGTCGTCTTCGCCGTTGGTCTGCGACAGCGCGGTATGGTGCAGATCGTCCCACGGGATGTTCCCGAAGGTCGTTTCCAGCATCGGCTTCGTTTCTTCCGAGTAGCCGTAGCCATTCTCGGCGAACTGCGAGAAGACCGGGATGATCTTCAGCAGACGGCCGGAGGGCAGGCCGTACACACCCACCTGTCCGTTGAAGCCGCCGGAGAGGAAGGCGTAGAACTCGTCGTGAGAGCCGGGAGCGACGTACACCTTGCTGGCGGCGTCACCCGCGCCGATCGCGCCAGTCGAACGACTGGCCGGTGCGCACGCGAAACCGTATGCGAGCGTCGCGGCCACGGTTGCCGTGGCGACGAACCATCCGGTGCGGTGAGAGAGAGACATATGTGCGGATCCCCGCAGGTAATGGAGAGGCACGGAACAACGCGGATGACCGTCATGATCGATCCGGCCGTGCACTGGAAAATCTCGGATTTCATATACCAGATTGAAGTCGGTGATTTCCCGGACATTTCAGGGGATTGCCTGACACGGCGTGTTTCTGTCGTCCCCGTACATTTTCTCATGCGACTCACGCGATTCACCGACAATGCGCTGCGGTGCCTGATGGTGCTGGGCCTCGAACCGGAGGCATGCATTCCCGTGCACACCATCGCCGTGCGCATGAACATGTCGCACGAGCATCTGGTGAAGATCGTGCAACGTCTCGCCGAACTGGGCTACGTCGAAACCGTGCGGGGCCGCAATGGCGGCGTACGGCTCGCGATGCCGGCCACGGCGATCGCGCTCGGAGTCCTGGTGCGCAGGATGGAGGACAATCTCGCGCTGGTGGAATGTTTCGACCCCGAGCACAACACCTGTCCCATTGCTCCGGCCTGCGTCCTGGCCGGCATGCTCGACGAGGCGTTGTCGGCGTTTCTGGCCGTGCTCGATGGGTATTCGCTGGCCGATGCGCTGCGACCGGGACGTCAGCTCACGGTGCTCATGCGCGCGATGCCGACGCTGCCTCTGGCGCCGCCGTCTCCGGCATAGTCCGCGGAAGACACGTAGCGAACAGACGCAGGTAGTTCGCCACGACGGCCAGGGTGCCCACGCTCCACGACGCGGCACCGATGGTGACGAGCGTCCGCTGCTGCATCCACACTCCCATCGCGAGCAGCATCCATCCGGCGGCCAGACTGCTGGCGGCGACGATCTGCCAATCGGTGCGCAGCAGGTTGTTGGGCGATCCCATCGCCCTGAGACGGGGCCGGGATGGCGCGAGGTGCAGGAAGGTGATGTGTGGCAGGATTTTCGACATCACGCCGATCACCAGCATGATCAGCCAACCCAGCAGCAGTACCAGCAGCGCCGCGGCCCAGTGATGCAGCGACAGCGGACTGCCGACGAAGATGATCACGCCCATCACCACCGCCGTCCCGAAGGCGCAGGCGGCCAGGGCCACGTGACGCAGTGGTGCGTCGAGGGAGCGCTGACGTCGCCGGAACCATGAGGCCAGCAGCCATGTGGCGAGCGCACCGCTGACGAGCAGCGTGGCGGAGCCCGCCCGCAACAACCAACGCTGGGTGAGCACCGCGCCCAGGGCGAATACCGCGAGTCCGATGCTGGTGAGCCAGAGATGCCACTCCAGCCGGCGGCGATCGTCGCCCGGCGCCGAGAGAAACGTGGGGATCATCCGACTGCCCACGCCGATGGCGGACAGTGTGCCGAATCCCACGGCACCCAACAGCGCGTGCGCAGCCAGCAGATAGAGTCGATCGACGTGCCACCAACCCAGCGTCTCGCCGATACGTGCCGCGGCGATGGCCATGCCGAATCCCAGGGCCGAATGGGCGACGGTGACGTAGGTGGCCACGAGGCGACCGTTGACGCTGTGTCGTCGCGCCCGGAGTGTGTTGCGCGAATGAGCACCGACCGCCGCGAAGATGAACAGCCAGCCGATGCCCTGCAGAGCGCCCTGCCACCACCAGAAGCCGGTCACCAGCGCCAGCACGCCGATCTGAAACAGCCAGAAGCCCCAATAGCCGAGGCGGAAGCTGCGGAGCGGGACGCCGAGCCCTCCCGGTACGAACTGGAGCAGGGTGCCGAAGATGGCCGACCCCATCGCGCCGAGCATGACGATGTGGACGAAGACGATGACCAGCGGATCGAACACCAGGCCCCGCACCAGTCGGGGCCCGACGATGAGCAGCACCGGGGCGGCGACGGCGAGCCAGCCGAGTGTGGCGGCAAAGTGCAGCGCCGGCAGTGCCAGCGGGGGCGCCATGGCCGGCCCTCCCGCCTGGGGCAGTGGTCGGAGCGGCGGACGGGGAGTGGGACCGGGGCTGTGCATGGCGCGCGGTGTGTCGGATGTAATGAGGTATGTAATACTCCACTAATATGGAAACGACAGGCGCATGAGGTAGTCGGAGAAATCCTGACGGAGTGGCGTCCCGTGTTTGTTCGGTATATGTTCGCAGAACTAATATTCTCAAGGAAGTGTGCGTAAATATCTGCTCGTTTTGCACTAATTAGTCTTGTTTTTGCGATAAATGAATGAAAATATGCAAAACGCTTAGTGCTTTGTGCCGCACATGCGCGTCTTTAGGCGCACAACCCCCACGTCCCGTGAAACTGATCGTCGCCGTCATACGCCCCGAAAAGCTGGCCGATGTCAAACGCGCCCTGTTCCAGGTGGGCGTGACCGGCATGACGCTCTCCCGTGTGAGCGGACACGGCGGTGAGCGGGACGTCGTCCAGCAATACCGCGGGGAATCCGTGGTCCTGGAATTTCACGAGAAGGTCCGCATCGAGATGGCCTGCTCGGAGGAGTTCGTCGAGCGCACCATCGAGGCCATCTGCGCGGGGGCCCGCACGGGCGACGTGGGCGACGGCAAGATCTTCGTGATGCCGCTCGAACGGACCGTGCGCATCCGCACGGGGGAACGCGACAACGACGCATTGACCGCCGTCAACGCCGATGAAGTCATGCGGCAGACGCAGCTCGAGATGCGGACGCCGGGAGAGGCCCGCTGATGCCGCTCTCCACACTGCCGCTCCTGCCCCTGGTGTGGGAGGCCGTGCCGGCCATCTCGGCCGGCGATACGGCCTGGGTGCTGGTGAGCACCGCACTGGTGGCCTTCATGGTGCCCGGACTCGCGTTCTTCTACGGGGGACTCGTGCGCAGCAAGAGCGCGCTCAACACCATGCTCATGAGTCTCGCGGCGCTGGCGCTGGTGACCGTGCAGTGGGTGCTCTGCGGGTACAGCCTCGCATTCGGCCCCGGTTCCCACTGGATCGGCGGTCTCGAATGGATCGGTCTGCGCGGTGTCTCGGCGGCCCCCAATCCCACCTACGCCGCCGCACTGCCGCAGCTCCTCTTCACGGCCTTCCAGGGCATGTTCGCCGGCATCACGGTGGCGCTCTTCTCCGGCGCCGTGATCGATCGCATGCGCTTCGTGGCGTATCTGGTGTTCGGGGTGATCTGGACCACCTGCATCTACGACCCGCTGGCGCACTGGGTCTGGGGCGACGGAGGCTGGCTCCGGTCGCTGGGTGCGCTCGATTTTGCGGGCGGCACGGTGGTACACATCAGCGCCGGTGTCACTGCCGTCGTGCTGGCGCTCGTGCTCGGTCCGCGCCGCGATTTCCGGCGTGTGCCCACGGTGCCGCACAATGTGCCGTTTGCACTGCTCGGCGCCGGCATGCTGTGGTTCGGCTGGTTCGGGTTTAATGCCGGCTCGGCGCTCGCGGCCGATGGCATTGCCGCCAACGCGCTCATGAGCACCCATGCCGCGGCCGCGGCCGGACTGATCACCTGGATCGCGCTGGAAATCCTGCGCGGCGGCCGCGCCACGGCCGTGGGCGGCGCCACCGGTGTGGTGGTGGGATTGGTGGCCATCACACCGGCCGCCGGTTTCGTGTCTCCTCTGGCCGGACTCGCGATCGGTGCGCTGGCGGCGCCATGTTCGTTTTTTGCACTGCACTTCCGTCCGAAGACGCGGATCGACGACACGCTCGACGTATTTGCCTGTCATGGCGTGGCCGGCATCATGGGCGCCGTGCTGACGGGAGTCTTCGCTTCGAAGGACGTCAACCCGAATGGAGCGGATGGCCTGCTGGCGGGCAATCCGTCGCTGGCGGCTATTCAGTTGCTCGCCGTCGTGGCGACGATCGTATTCGTGGCCGTGGCGAGCGTGGTGATCCTCAAGGTTCTCGGCATGGTGATGTCATTGCGGGTACCGGTGGAAGCGGAAGTGCAGGGCATCGACATCGCCGAGCACGGCGAGGAGGCCTATCACGGCAGTGACCTCAGTGATCTCACGGGCCGGCGCACGGCGCTCGGCGACAGCGTGGTCATCACGGCCAGTGATCTGGCGCGGGTGCCGCGCACGGCGTGAATGTCTCGTGAACACCTCGTGTCTGAGGCCGCGTCGCCCGATAAGGCAGGCGTCGCGGCCTTCTGTTCATCCATCACTCATCAATCACTGTAGTGGCGCGACTTTCGCGACCCCTTGGAGTCGAAGCGCCAAGGCAACGGCACTCGCACTATCGGGTGCCGACAGCACGACCACGCCATCCTTCGCGTGCACCTGCACCAGAGGCTCGCGTTGCGCGTCCACGAACAACGACACTTTCCCGAATGGCGCCATCTCGAACCACCCGAGGTAGGTATTGCCAGTCTGGACCCCATTGAGGCGCCTCCCCAGGCCGCTCAACCCATGCCGGAGTACGACGGAATCGATGTCGGCGTACGCGATCGATCGCCGGTAGGTCCACGCGCGCACCGTCAGCGAATCGGCGGTCTCCACGATCGTCGGCTGCACGCCGCGTCCAACAAGCACGACGGCCGCAAGCGTGATCAGGATGATCACCAATGCGAGCACCCCACCGGCCTGGGGAACGACGACGCCCTGCCTCTGCCCGCGCCGGGAGGAACGTGGTCGACTCTCCCGCATAGTATTCTTCCGATTCATGGGACGCTTTCATGAGACGTTTTCATGAGACGTTCTCGGCTCGCATGTGGGCATCGCGAAACGCATCTCAGTGAGATTGCACCGTGGTGTCGGCAACCAGCAAGAATTGCAGAACATGGGAGGTGCAAAAATGCCTGAGCCGGCCAGAGCGGTGCGTGGAATCCTCGCCATCGGCATTATGTCGACCCTGGGGTGCAACAACAGCGATCCAGGCGTGACCGAAACCGGAGAATTTGGGGTGACGGGACGGGCCTCCCTTTCCGGTATGGTCGTCGACAGCCTGCAGCAGCCGCGGGATTCCTTTCACGTGACGGTACAGATCGCGTCGCCCTTCGCGTTCCATTTCGTCCGGAGTTCGGAGACCGGGCGCGATGGCCAGTTTCTGGTTGCCGTCGAGCAGCGTGCTGCCAGGTTACCGGGCGATTCCGTGGCGGGCGTGCTCCAGGCCACGTCCATGCGCGTCGCGGACACCCTCCCCGACGGTTCGCGGCAGGCAAATCGACAACCCGTCTGGGTGCACGTTGCCCCTCCGCCCCAGGCGCCATTTCCCCAATCCGTGATGATCGTCGTGCCCCGACGACGGTGACGTCTCCGATGTCCTCGACATCCTCGCCGCCCGCCTCGTACCAATCCTGCTGGTATCCTGCCGTTCATCCTGCAGGTATCGCCGCCGCAGGCGGCCCCTCACGGCCGGTGACTCGCCCCTCTCTCGCCGGAGACGCGCCGACCTCCGACCCCCAAAGAAAAAGCGCCCACCGTTCGGTGAGCGCTTCTGACATCTCGGTTACCGCGGAGCCAGCCCCGCGCCTCAACGCTTCTTGAGGGCGTCCTGCACCCAGGTCACCGGAATCATGAACAACGGCGAGAGGAACAACCCCAGCAGGATGTTGATCCAGATGAGCGCCATCCAGTAGGCGGTCATGCCGAGGGAAGCCCAGACGGTTCCCAGCGTGCCGTGTGATTCCACAGTGGTTCTCCGGAGACGAAAGTGAGCGACCAGCGATCAGGCGGTCGCCCGGTGCATAACAGACCTGCTGCGACGCTGTACGACGCGCTACAAGAGTAGTCGACGCGACCCGCGAAGGGAATGGGCGGCGGTCCGTGGACACCGCTTCTCTTTTCGCAGGCGCGTGGGGTGTTGACGAAGCAGCAGCCTCAAGGCATCAGTCCGGAGATGAGGTCCGCCCGCGACGACTTCCCTGACGCCTTCCCCGACGACGTCGCCTTCGAGGCGCCGGCCGAGCGCATTTCGGCTGACGATCTGTTGCGCGCGTCCATCGAGGTGGCGCTCGACGGCGTGGCGGAGCCACTGGTGCTGGCCGTGTCGGGTGGGAGCGACTCGATGGCGCTGCTCTTTGCCATGGTGCGCTGGGCGCCCGCGCGGATCGCCGCCGTGGCCACCTTCGATCATGGCACCGGGAGCTACGCCACGGACGCCGCGTCGCTGGTGGCGGCCGAAGGCCGGCGGCTGGGGCTGACGGTCATCCGCGAGCGGGCCCGCCGCATCGGGTCGAGCGAGGCCGCGTGGCGGGAGGCGCGCTGGAGCTTCCTGCATCGGGTGGCGCGGGGCTTTCACGCCCGCGTGGCCACGGCGCACACCCGCGACGATCAGGCCGAAACGATCGTGATGCGTCTCCTGCGGGGCAGCGGGGCCCGCGGGCTGGCCGCGCTGGCCGCGCCCTCACCGGTGGTGCGCCCCTGGCTCGGCGTGTCGCGCGACGAACTGGCGCGATGGCTCGAAGGGGAGAGGCTCCCGTTCCTCGAAGACCCCATGAACGCGTCGCGATACTTCCTGCGCGCGCGGGTCCGGCATGAGCTGCTGCCGGCTCTCGAGAGCGCGTCGCCCGGCTTCCGCGACGCCATGCTGGAGCTGGGCGAGCGGGCCGCCCGGTGGCGGCGGGAGGTGGAGCGGTATCTCGACAGCTGCGGCGTGCAGGTCGGGGAATCGGGACACCGCGCGAGCCTGCCGGTGGCGGTGTTCGAACGGACCACCGAAGACGGCTGGGGCGTGCTCTGGCCGGCGCTGTGTGCACGGGCAGGCGTGACGCTCGACGCCCACGGAACCCGTGCCGCGGTCCGGTTTACCAGCAGCCAACGTCGGGGGGCGTACATCACGATAGCCGGGGGAGCGACGATCATGCGGACACGCGAAGGCGGCGTGGACGTGTTTGCCGTGCGATCCCCGGCTGCCGTTGCAACAGCGGGAGAATGGGCCGGTGATGCGGCGGCGGTGCCGCGTCGGATCGGTCGCTGGCGCTTCCGTCGTCTGACCACGCCGCCGTCGGCACCCGATGTCTGGTGTTTCGGGTTGCCCGCCGGCATGCCGGTCGTCGTCCGCCCATGGAGAGACGGGGACCGCATTCGCAGTGCGGGGGCTCCAGCAGGGAGACGGGTGACGCGGTATTTTACGGAGTTCCGGGTTCCCGTCCCCGATCGGTCGCAGTGGCCGGTGGTACTCGTCGACGATGAGTTGGCGTGGGTTCCAGGAGTGTGCCGCGGCCTCGCGGTCCCGTCCCGATCCGGTCGATCGGAACTGATCTGGTATCGGTGTGAGCGCGAGTTTGACTGAACAGCGACAGGATGTCCGTCCGGATCCCCGGCTCGATGGCCGCGCCATGAAGCGCGTGGTCTTCGACGCCCCCGCGATCGCCTCACGCGTCGAAGCGCTGGGCGCGGAGATCACGGCCGCCTATCCCGATGGCGATCTGCTGGTGCTCGGACTGCTCAAGGGGAGCTTCATCTTCCTGAGCGATCTGGTGCGCCACATCAATCGTCCGCTGCAGGTGGATTTCCTCGTGGCCTCGTCATACGGCGACGCGATGGAATCCACCGGTGTGGTCCGGCTGCTCTACGATCCCGAAACCGAACTCGAAGGGAAGCACATCCTGCTCGTCGAGGACATCGTCGATTCCGGTCGCACGCTCAACCGGCTCGTCGAGCTGCTGCGCGAACGTCATCCCCGCTCGCTGGAGATCTGCGCCTTGCTGCACAAGCACATCGCCATCGAGCTTCGTCATCCCACGCGGTTCGTCGGGTTCGACGCCCCGCATGAATTCCTCGTCGGCTACGGGCTCGATCATGCCGAGAATTTTCGGCATCTCCCGTACGTCGCCAGTCTGCAGTAAGGCGGTCACCCATGGCATCCAACATGACGCCCGCGCCGAAGAAGCCCAACAACTGGGGGCGCTGGTCCAAGACGCTCTCGTTCTGGATTCTCGTGATCCTGATCCCCGTGGCCTTCCTGTCGTACGGGAACGGACGCGAGGCGCAGGCTCCGGAAATCGGCTATTCGGACTACCGCCAGCAGCTCGAGGCGGGAAACATCAAGTCGGCCACGTTCCAGTCGGACAACGTGCTCGTCGGGCAGTTCAATCAGCCCGTGCGGGTGCAGAACCACGAGGCCAAGCGCTTCACCGTGCGCATGGTGCAGGGCTCGCTGGCGGCGGAGCAGGATCGTCTCTATGCCCGCGGTGTGCGCACCGCGTCGCAGGAACCGCGCTTCAACGCCGGCAGCTTCCTCATCACGATGCTGCCCTACATCCTGCTCATCGGCTTCTGGGTCTTCCTGTTCCGGCAGATGCAGGCGGGCGGCAACAAGGCCTTCTCGTTCGGCAAGAGCAAGGCCAAGCTGCTGAGCGGCGACACGCCGAAGATCACGTTCGCCGATGTGGCGGGCGCCGACGAAGCCAAGGTCGAACTGCAGGAGATCATCGAGTTCCTCAAGGACCCGCAGAAGTTCACGCGGCTCGGTGGTCGTCTGCCCAAGGGCGCGCTGCTGGTGGGCCCGCCGGGCACCGGCAAGACGCTGCTGGCCAAGGCCGTGGCCGGTGAAGCGGGCCGTCCGTTCTTCAGCATGTCGGGCTCCGACTTCGTCGAGATGTTCGTCGGCGTGGGCGCCTCGCGCGTGCGCGATCTCTTCGAACAGGGCAAGGCGCATGCGCCGTGCATCATCTTCATCGACGAAATCGACGCCGTGGGTCGCCATCGTGGAGCCGGCCTGGGCGGCGGGCACGACGAACGCGAGCAGACGCTCAATCAGCTGCTCGTGGAGATGGACGGCTTCGAGTCCAACGATGGGGTGATCCTCATTGCGGCGACCAACCGTCCCGACGTGCTCGATCCGGCGCTGCTGCGTCCGGGCCGTTTCGACCGGCAGATCGTGGTCGACGCGCCCGATCTGCGCGGCCGCGAAGGCATCCTCAAGGTGCATCTGCGCAACAAGCCCATCGCCGACGACGTGAGCGTGACGTCGCTGGCACGTGGCACCCCGGGCATGGCCGGCGCCGATCTGGCCAATCTCGTGAACGAAGGCGCGCTGCTCGCGGCGCGCAAGAATCACGAGAAGATCTGGATGAGCGATCTGGAGGAAGCCAAGGATCGGGTCATGCTGGGCGCCGAGCGCAAGTCGCTGGTGATGAAGGACGAAGAGCGCCGTCTCACCGCGTTCCACGAAGCCGGTCACGCCGTGTGCGCGATGATGGTGCCGGGCAACGATCCGCTGCACAAGGTCACCATCGTGCCGCGCGGTCGTGCGCTGGGTATCGCTTTCACACTGCCCGAGGACGATCGTGTCTCGGTGACACGTGAACAGCTCGAAGCGCGACTGGTGATGGCGTACGGCGGACGTGCGGCCGAGGAGATCGTGTTCGGCCACAATCGCGTGACCACCGGCGCGGCCAGCGACATTCAGCAGGCCACGAACATCGCCCGACGTTACGTCATGCAGTGGGGCCTGTCCGATACCATCGGGCCGATCCTCGTGGGCGACAACGAGCAGGAGCTCTTCCTCGGTCGTGAGATCCAGTCGCGTCGCGAAGTCTCCGAGCAGACGGCGCAGGTGGTGGACGCTGAAGTGAAGCGCGTGGCGTTCGAAGCGCATGCCCGTGCGGTGTCGGTGCTCACCGAGCATCGTCCGCTACTCGATGCCGTGGCCGGCGCGCTGCTGGAGCGGGAAACGCTCACGCGTGACGACATTCTGCTGCTCAAGGAGGGCAAGCCGTTGCCCCCGCGCATCGAACCCACGCTGCCCTCGTCTCCGGCGCAGGCCGCCAATCCGACCCAGAGCACGGCGCGTCCGGTGACGCCGCCGCTGCTCGGCGGTCCCGAGGTCGCCCCTGCGTAAGGCGCGGGCGGCTCGCGCCACGCACGTGGCCGCCACGGACGTGGCGTGATCGACCCGTTGAGCGTTCCGCTCACGTTCACCTGGCGCGACGGTCTCGAAATCGGGGTCGTCGCGCTGGTGTTCTATCGGCTGCTCGGATTCGTGCAGGGCCGGCGTGCCCTGCAGATCCTGGGTGGCGTGATCGTGCTCGTGGCCATCTACGGACTCGCCAACTGGCTGCAGTTGACGATGATCCGGCAGTTGCTCGGTCTGTTGTTCACGTACGGATTTTTCGCGCTCGTCATCATCTTCCAGCCGGAGTTGCGGGCCGCGCTGGCGCACCTCGGTCAGGCGCCGGTGACAAAACTCTTTCGCCGCGAAGAGTCGCTGGGCAAACCCGAAGACGAGATTGCCGACGCGGTGGAGCGCCTCTCGCGCAGTGGCGTGGGCGCCATCATCGCCATCGAGCGGGAGCTGCCGCTCGATGAATACGTGGAGAGCGGTTCATCGCTCGAAGCGCGTCTCACCACCGATCTGCTGGCCACGATCTTCACGCCGTATTCGCCGCTGCACGATGGCGCGGTGATCGTGCGGGGTGACCGGATCGTGGGAGCCGGATGCATTCTGCCGCTGTCGCAGGGGAACGTGAGTTCCCGTTCGATGGGCACGCGGCATCGGGCCGCACTGGGGCTGGCCGAAGAGACCGATGCGCTGGTGATCGTGGTGTCGGAGGAAACCGCCACGATTTCCGTGGCGCAGCACGGCGAGATGCAGTCGGGGCTCAGTCCCATGCAGGTGCGTGAGCTGGTGATGGGGGTGCCGCCCGGTACACGCAGTGGGGTGTCGTCGGGCACGTATTCGGGCACCTATCGCATACCGCGGGAGCCCGGGTGACCGCAGGCGCGCGCGGCGGACGGCGTCGTCGGGGTGTGCGATTGCCCTCGTCGGCGGTGGCGGCCGGCGTGACCACGATGGTGCTGTTCACGCTGTACCTGGCCACGGCCGCGCCCGATCTCACATTCTGGGACGCCAGTGAATTGACGACCGCGGCGCACACGCTGGGCATTCCCCATCCTCCGGGGACGCCGCTCTGGGTGTTGCTGGGCCACGTATGCGCCCTGGTGTTTCAGTCGGTCAATCCGGCGCGGGCCATCACCATGCTGTCGGTGGTGGCCGGCGCGCTCACCGGCGGCGTGGGCGCGTGGCTCGCCACCCGCTGGGTGGGCGCCCGGGGCGCGGTGGTGTCGGCGGTGCTGGCGGGCAGCTTCTACACCGTGTGGAACAACGCCACCGAGACCGAAGTGTACGCCGTGACGCTGCTGGCGAGCGTGCTGCTGCTGCTGGTGGCCGAACGCGCCGGCCGCGCGGATATCGACGAAACGCAGCGTCGGCGATTGCGTGGCGTCATGGCGTTTGTCGTGGGGCTCGCGATCCCGCTGCATCTCAGCGTGTGGGTGGCGCTGCCGGCGGCGGTGGCGTTTGCCTGGCCCGGCGTCCGGCGTGGGGAAGCCTCGTCGAGCGACAGGACGGAGGGCCGCTCATCGCAGAGCCACGCATCGACCGGCGTCCGTCCGGGCCGTGGTGAACTCGTCGGGTGGGTGCTGCTGGCGCTGCTCGGCGCGTCCGCGGTGATGGCGATGCCGCTGATGGCCATGCACGACCCGGCGCTCAACTCGGGAAATCCGGTCACGCTCGATGCGGTGCTCGCCGTGCTGCGTCGCGAGCAGTATCAGGTGGCCGGAATGTGGCCCAGGCAGGCGCCGCTCTGGCTGCAATTCGGCAACGTGCTGCAGTGGGCCGACTGGCAGGTGGGCTTCGGAGTGCAGCCCCGACCCGTCCCGTCGCTGGCGCGGACAGGACTGACCGTGCTGTTCGTGTGGTTGGCGATACTGGGGGTGCGCCGTCTGTGGCGACATGAAGCCCGGGTGGGGCGCGCCATGTTGCTGCTGGTGCTGTCGGCGTCGTTCGGCGTGGTGGTGTGGCTCAACATGCGCCTCGGCCCCACCTACGGCGGCGATCTCATTCCCGCCAACGCCATCCATGAAGCGCGCGAGCGGGACTATTTTTTCGCGCTGGCGTTCTGGGCGTGGGGGATGTTGGCCGGAGTCGGATTGACGGCGGTGAGTGCCGCCTTGCGGCGTGCGAGGCCGTCCGGGGTGTCTATCGACAGAGTGATCGACAGAGTGATCGACAGCCTGGCGATGCTGCCG
Organism: Gemmatimonas aurantiaca; assembly: GCF_037190085.1. NCBI lineage: Bacteria > Pseudomonadati > Gemmatimonadota > Gemmatimonadia > Gemmatimonadales > Gemmatimonadaceae > Gemmatimonas > Gemmatimonas aurantiaca. Next base: position 626,847 of record NZ_JBBCJO010000005.1, on the reverse strand, counting down.
CTGCTGGCCGCGGCCATCCCCATGGTGGTGAACCGCGCCGTCATCGATCGCACCCGCGAGCCGGCGGCCACCATGCCGCGCACCTACGCCCGGCTGCTGCTGGATGCGGTGCCTCAACACGGGGTGCTGGTGGCCGCGGGAGACAACGACACCTTCCCGCTGTGGTACCTGCAGCAGGTGGAGGACTATCGGGCCGATGTCACGGTGGTGACCGTCCCGCTGCTGGGCGCGGAGTGGTATCGGGCCCAGTTGGCCGGACAGGAATTGCTGGGACGGGACGCCGTGCAAGTCTGGCCCGGGTTGTCCGTGGCCCTGCGATCGGTGATGGCGCACGCCGAACGGGGACAACGTCCGGTACGGGTGAGTACGCTGCTCGAGCGGCATGAGCGCCTGCGGTTGGACCCCACGCGGGGTTGGGCGCTGGAGGGGCTGGTGTATGCGCCGTCGGAGCAGCTGGCCCCGGGCGCGACCGGACTGGATCTCGCCGCCATGCAACGCAGCCGTGACGCCACCCCCCGCTCAGCGCTGGCACCTCTGCCGGCCGGTGCCGATGCGGCCCAACAGACCACCCAGGAACTGCTGCGCTGCAATACTATAGAGCGCCTGACGGACTCGTTACTTGTGTCGGGGTGTAACGGGTTCTAACCTTATGTGCTATGCCAATTTCGGGCCACATCGTGACACCCGGTCCAGATTCCGATTCGCAGCGTCATGCGGAGCTTCATCCGGACGTTTCTCCGGGCCTTCCGCCGAAGTTTCTGGCGGACGTCCGGGAGGCAGTCCTGGAGGTGCGTTCGCGCATCGCCGGGGCCCGGGCGCGTGGCGGTCACGGGCAGGAGGTCACGCTCATTGCCGTGACCAAGACGCACGGTCCTGAGGCGGTGGAAGCCGCCTGGGCGGCGGGAGTGGCCGATGTAGGCGAGAACAAGGTGCAGGAGGCCGAGACCAAGATGGCGCAGGTCTCGGTGCCGGTGCGGTGGCATCTGATCGGACATCTGCAGCGCAACAAGGCACGGAACGCGTTGCGTTTCGACCTCGTCCACAGCGTGGACAGTGAACGGCTGGCCGTGGCGCTGCACGACGCGGCGGAGAAGGCCGACCAGTCGCTCGAGGTGTTGCTGCAGGTGAACGTGAGTGGTGAAGCGAGCAAGGGCGGTGTGGCGCCATCCGACGTGCCGGCGCTGGCCGAGCGACTGCAGCGTCTGTCGCGGCTGCGGGTGCGCGGCGTGATGACCATGGCGCCGTTCGAAGCGGACGAGGCGGCGTTGCGGACCGTGTTCAGCGGGGCGCGCGCGGCGCGCTCGGCGTTGCAGCAGGGCGGCCATCCGGCCGAGTGGTTGAGTATGGGGATGTCCGGCGACTACGAAATCGCTGTCGAGGAAGGCGCCACCCATGTGCGGCTGGGAACGGTGCTCTTCGGCAGCCGCACCTGAACGCGCGCAAGAGCACACGCAAGCATACCCAGTACGGGATCGGGAATGACCGACGAGCACTTCCAGGGATTTCACCTCACGGCACTCGACGTGCGACGCTACGACTTCGGCAATGCGTTGCGTGGGTACGATCGCGCGCGTGTCGATCAGTTCCGTGAGCAGGTGGCCGAGGAGTTCGAGCGTCTCGCGCGGGTGAATCAGGAACTCGAGACCAAGGCGCGCAATTTTCACGAGCAGCTCAAGTCGTTCCGCGATCGCGACAAGGCGCTGAACGAGGCGCTGGTGAGCGCGCAGCAGTTGCGTGGGGAGATCCGCGAGCAGGCCGAGCGCGAGGCCCAGCTCATCGTGCGTGAAGCGCAGGGGGAGGCGGAGCGCCAGTTGCAGGCTGTCCGCGACGAAGTGCGGCGGGCGGAGGAGGAACTGCAGGCGCTCTGGCGCACCCGTCGCAGCTATCTCGCGCAGTTGCGTCATCATCTCGAGCGGCAGCTGAGCGATCTCAATGCGGCCGAATCGGAGGCCATGCCCGACTTCTCCACGCCGCGGTCGACCACGACGCAGCGCAACGATCCACCCGTGGCGCGCGAACTCCGCGATCTGCGGGACATGCCGCCGCGTCCGGCCGCGCCGACGCCCTCGTGGCTCGATGCCGTGGAGGAAGGCCAGTGACGCTCACCCCCGGTGCGCGCCCGCAGCTGCAGTACACGCAGGAGCACACGGCGGTCTCGCTGTCGCACCCCGCGCTGGGATTGCATGCGCGCGAGCGTGTGGAAGCCTGCGCCCAGGCGGTACGCAAGCGTTTCCCGCGCACGGTCGATGCGGCCATCATCCTCGGTACCGGTCTCGGCGCGCTCGCCAGCGAGATCGAGGTGGAACAGGTCATCGACTATCACGACCTGCCCAACTTCCCGCTCTCCACGGTGGAATCGCATCGCGGACGGCTGTTGTGCGGCACGCTGAGTGGCAAGACGGTGATCGCCATGCAGGGGCGATTCCATCGGTACGAGGGATATTCACTCCAGCAGGTGACGTTTCCGGTGCGCGTGTTGCGCGCACTCGGGGCGGAAACGCTGATCGTCAGCAACGCCTGCGGCGGCATGCATCCGTTGTGGACGCCGGGTGACCTCATGCTCATCGCCGATCACATCAATCTGCTCGGCGACAATCCGCTCATCGGTCCCAACGACGACACGCTCGGGCCGCGGTTTCCCGACATGTCCGAGCCCTACGATGCGCGGTTGCGCATCGTGGCCCGTGAGGTGGCGTTGTCGCACGGCGTGACGCTGCGCGAAGGGGTCTACGTGGCGGTGCAGGGCCCCAATCTCGAGACGCGTGCCGAGTACCGCTTCCTGCGCGGGATCGGTGCCGATGTGGTGGGGATGTCCACGGTGCCGGAAGTGATCGTGGCCGTACACGGCGGCATGAAGGTGCTGGGCCTGTCGATCATCACCGACAGCTGCCTCCCCGATGCGCTGCAGCCGGCCAGTCTCGAGGACATCATCGCCGTGGCGCGTGGGGCCGAGCCCAAACTCTCGGCCGTGGTGGCCGGCGTGCTGGCGCGCCTCTGATCTCGACGAACGTCCGCGCCTTCCTCGCCGTTGTAGTTTCCCCGATCACCATTTCTGCAGTTCCGCCTTTCATCGATCTCCAGGATCTCCAGCGTACATGACCGTGCCGCAGGACGCCGTACTGTTTCCGTTGCTCCCCGAGACCAGCGCTGACGCGCTCGAAACCGGCCTGCTCGCCCAGTGGGAATCCGAGCGGTTGTTCGAGCAGACGCAGGCTGCGCGTGCTAACGGAAAGCCGTTCGTGTTCTTCGAGGGCCCACCGACGGCCAACGGACGTCCGGGCATTCACCACGTGTTCTCGCGCACGATCAAGGATCTCTTCTGCCGCCATCGTGCGATGCAGGGATACTTCGTGCCGCGGAAGGCCGGGTGGGACACGCATGGCCTGCCGGTCGAGATCGAGGTGGAGAAGGAACTGCAGCGTGAAGAGGCCGCGCGTCTGGGGGTCGATCCCAGCGAGATCGCGAAGCTCGGGGGCAAGCAGCTCATCGAACAGGTGGGCGTGGCGGAGTTCAATCGCCGCTGCCGCGAGAGCGTGTGGAAGTATCGCGGCGAGTGGGAAAAGCTGTCGCAGCGCACGGCATACTGGCTGGACTATGCGCACCCCTACGTCACGTACTCCCACGATTTCGTGGAGAGTGTGTGGTGGGCGTTGCGCACGCTGCACGACAAACAACTGTTGACGCGCGGCCACAAGATCCTGCCCTACTGCGCGCGCTGCGGCACGGCGTTGTCGAGCCACGAAGTTGCCCAGGGCTACGAAGACGTGGAGGACCCGAGCGTCTACGTGGCACTCGATCTGCTCGACGAAGCGGGCAATGCGCCGGCGATGCGTCGCCGCATCCTGGTGTGGACCACCACCCCGTGGACGCTGGTGTCCAACACCGCGCTGGCCGTGCACCCCGATCTCGCCTACGTGGAGCTGCGCAAGAAGAGCGGGGCGGAGTGGACCATCATCCTGGCCGAAGCGCGGGCCGCCGGTGTGCTCGGCGCCGACTGGGCCGATCGCTGGGACGTGGTGCAGACGCTCAGCGGCCGCGACCTCATGGGCCGGCGGTATCGTCGCCCGCTCGACTGGGTGCCGTACCCGGACGAGGGGCGGCACGAGATCATCGTGGGTGAGGATTTCGTCTCGGCCGAAGACGGGTCGGGCGTGGTGCACATGGCGCCGGCGTTCGGCGCCGACGACTACGCCGCGGGACAGCGGCACGGGCTCGCGTTCCTGCAGCCGGTGAATGCGCGCGGCGAGTTCGTGGACGGGGTGCCCGAAGTGGCCGGCGTGTTCGTGAAGCAGGCCGACGCACGCATCATCGAAGTGCTGAAGGAGCGCGACGTGCTGTGGAAGGCGAGCGCGTTCACGCACTCGTACCCGCACTGCTGGCGCTGCGGCACGCCGCTGCTGTATTACGCGCGTGGATCGTGGTTCGTGCGGACGACCGCGGTGCGGGAGCAACTGCTGGCGCGCAACGGGCAGGTGAACTGGAATCCGCCCGAAGTGGGGTCCGGACGGTTCGGCGAATGGTTGTCCAACAACGTCGACTGGGCCATCTCGCGCGATCGGTACTGGGGCACGCCGTTGCCGGTGTGGATCAACGACGAGGATCCGTCCGAAGTGGATGTCATCGGCAGCTATGCCGATCTGGCGCAGCGCATCGGCCGGCCGTTGCCCGACGACTTCGATCCGCACAAGCCGCACGTCGATCAATACACGTGGCCGGCGCCGAGCGGGAAGGGCACGATGCGTCGGGTGCCCGAGGTGATCGACACCTGGTTCGACTCGGGCTCGATGCCGTTCGCGCAGTGGCACTTCCCGTTCGAGAACCACGACAAGGTGCAGGCGCAGTATCCGGCCGACTACATCTGCGAAGGTGTGGATCAGACACGCGGCTGGTTCTATTCGCTGCTGGCGATCGCGACCACGCTGGGCGACGCGCTGCCCAACAACGCCGAAGGGCAGGCCGCGCCGTATCGCAACGTGGTGGTGAACGACCTGGTGCTCGATGCCCAGGGGCAGAAGATGTCGAAGAGTCGCGGCAATGTCGTGAACCCGTGGGAGGTGCTCGAACGCCACGGGGCCGACGCGGTGCGTCTGTTCCTCATCGGTTCGAGTCAGGTGTGGGTGCCGCGCCGTTTCGACGAGAACGCCATCCGTGAGACGGCGGGTCGCTTCCTGCTCACGCTGCGCAATGTCTACAACGGCATCTTCGCGCAGTACGCGAACTTCGGATGGCAGCCGGGTGCGCTCGATCCGAAAGTGGAAGACCGGCCCGCGCTCGATCGATGGGTGCTCTCGCGTCTCACGCAGGTGGAGCGTGAGGTGAACGCGCACATGGACAACTACGACGCCACGCTGGCGGCCCGTCGGGTCATGCAGTTCATGGACGACGATGTCTCCAAGTGGTACGTGCGTCTGTCGCGGGCGCGTTTCTACGAGGTGGAGGGGGCCGACAACCGGGCCGCATTTGCCACGCTGCACGAGGTGCTCGTGGTCACCTGCCGCCTGCTGGCCCCGTTCGCCCCGTTCATGACCGATGCGCTGCATCGCCCGCTCACGGGAACCTCCGTGCATCTGGCGAGTTACACGCGGGAGTCACCGACACCGGTGGACGAAACGCTCGAGACGGCCATGAACGACCTGCGTACGCTGGCGGGATTGGCCCATGCGGCGCGTGACGTGGCCGATGTGAAGGTGCGTCAACCGCTTCCGTCGCTGCAGTGCGTGGTGCCGGGAGACGCCGCGGCGGTGGCCTCGCTGGGAGCCCTGCTGGCGGCGGAACTCAACGTGAAACAGGTGGAATTCGTCACCTCCACGGACGCGCTCGTTTCGTTGGAGGCGAAGGCGAATTTCCGTACGCTGGGCAAGAAGTTCGGCAAGGAAACGCCGCTCGTGGCCGAGGCGGTGGCGGTGATGCCGGCGGAGCTGCTGCGGCAGCTGGCGGCCGGCGCATCGGTGTCCATCGAGGTCGGCGGGAGCGCGCGCTTGATTGCGCCCGAGGACGTGACCATCATCCGGCGCGCTTCGGGAGCCGCCGTGGTGCAGGAACATGCGGGGTATGGGGTGGCGCTCGATCCCACCATCACACCCGAACTGCGTGCCGAGGGACTGGCGCGTGAGGTCGTCAGCCGCGTGCAGCGTTTGCGGAAGGAAGCGCAACTGGCCGTCAGCGACCGCATTGCGGTGGCCGTGGCCGGTGACGAGGAGCTGGAAGGTGCTGTGCTCGCGCATCGCGAGCACATCGCCCAGGAAGTGCTCGCCGTGCGATTGCTGCTCGGCGGGGAACCCGGATCGCCGTTCCTCGCGGATGGGGACGGCAGCACGTGGACTGCAACGCTCGCCGCGGATGTCGATGGACATCCGTTGCGGCTGGCGCTTACCAAGGAAGGGTCGTGATGGCTGAATCGAAGACGACGTCGACGAAGGACGTGAAGAAGTCGAAGCCGATGCCGAAGAAGCAGCTCCAGTACTTCGAGAAGCGGCTGCTCGACGAACGGAAGCGCGTCCTGAAGGAACTCGGGCATCACGGTGAGGCGTTCGGACCCAACGGGGAATCGGACAGCGGCGATACCAGCGCCTATTCGTTCCACATGGCCGATCAGGGCACCGATGCCATGGAACGCGAAAAGGCTTTCCTGTTCGCATCGAAGGAAGGCCGGTTCCTGTGGCACATCGATCAGGCGTTGCGGCGGCTGTACAAGGCGCCGGAGACGTTCGGCAAGTGTCATCAGTGCGGCGAGGACATCGCGTTCGAACGACTCGATGCGCTGCCCAACGCGCGGTACTGCATCGCGTGCAAGCAGCGTGAGGAAGACTCCAAGAAGAGCTGACGTGAAGCTTTTTGTGGCGGTTCCGGTCTTTCTGGTCGTGCTGATCCTCGATCTGATCACCAAAGCCGTGGCGGTGTCCGTCCTGGCACCGTCCGGCGCACCGGTGCCCGTGATCGGGGAGTGGTTCCGTTTTGCGCTGGTGTACAATCCGGGGGCGGCCTTCGGGCTGCATCTCGGAGAGTATTCCCGCTGGTTGTTCATGGCCCTCACCGGCGTGGCGCTGGTGGTGCTGTGGCGTCTCTTCCGGCAATCGGCGGATCAGGACATCCGTCGGCTGCTGGCGATCTCGCTCGTGGCCGCCGGAGCGATCGGCAATGTGATCGACCGGATCCGCTCGGAACTCGGTGTCGTGGATTTCATCGACATCGGCGTGGGTGTGCATCGCTGGCCCACGTTCAACGTGGCGGACATGGCCGTGAGCAGCGGCGCATTGCTGCTCGCGCTGGTGTTGTGGCGCGAAGAGCGCGAGCATGCGGCCCTCGCCGACGTGTCGGCCAACGTGTCGTAGGTCGTTTCCCAGGCATTGCGCATGAAGCCCCATCCCAGAGCCGCCGCGGCATCGGCGGTGCTTTCCGACGCCCCCGTGGCGGCCACCACGCTGCCCTTCTGGATCATCGTGGCCGTCGTGGTGGCCATCGACTTCGTCACGAAGTCGCTCGCCGTCGAACATCTGACGCCGCGGCACATCCCGCATCGCATCATCGGCGATGTCGTGCGATTCACGCTCGCCTACAATCCCGGTGCGGCGTTCGGCATGCATCTGGGGCCGGCATCGCGATGGATCTTCGCCACGCTGGCGCTGGTCATCGTCTCCGTGCTGCTCAAGGCGACCGCCGATCTCACGCGCCTGTCGCGCCTCGCCGCCGTGGGTGTGCCCATCGTGGTCGGTGGGGCGATCGGCAATCTCATCGACCGCATCCGCATGCGTGAAGGTGTGGTGGACTTCATCGACATCGGTATCGGCACGACACGCTTCTGGACGTTCAACGTGGCCGATACCGCGGTGACGGTGGGCGCGGCGTGTCTCATTCTGGCATTGTGGGAGCAGGACCGGCAGCAGCAGGCCGCCTCGACATCCTGAGGACCATAGCTCCATCATGTCGGACGAACGGGCCTCGGTCTCCGAATTCACCGTCGGATTTGCGGCGGGCAGGCGACTCGATCTGCTCGTCGCTGATCATGCGTCGCTGTCCCGCACCCAGGCGGCCACGCTCATCGCCAATGGGCATGTGCTGGTGAACGGCGGACGCGAGAAGGCCTCGTACAAGGGCGAGTCCGGTGATGTCATCCGCGTGACCATTCCGCCGCCGCCCGGCCGGGACATCATCCCCGAGCAGATTCCCCTCGACGTCGTGTACGAGGACGAACATCTGCTGGTGGTGGACAAGGCCGCCGGGATGGTGGTGCATCCGGCACCCGGCAACTGGACGGGCACCCTCGTGAACGCGTTGCTGGGTCGTGGCGAACCGCTGGCCGAGGGCGGCGGTGAAGACCGTGCCGGGCTGGTGCACCGTCTCGACAAGGACACGTCGGGATTGCTCGTCGTGGCCAAGAGTGATGCCGCGCACCGCATTCTGAGCGGCGCGCTCGCCGCGCGTCAGGTGACCCGGCGGTATGCCGCCGTGTGCTGGGGGCACCTGGCGGAGGACCGGATCACGGTGGACAAACCCATTGCGCGGGATCCGCGAGACCGGACGCGCATGGCAATCGTCCAGACGGGAAAGGCGGCACGCACCGATTTCATGCGACTGGCCCGTTTCGATGCCGTGGATCTGTTGCGCGCGCACCTGCATACCGGACGCACGCATCAGATCCGGGTGCACCTGGCGTCCACGGGCCATCCGGTGATCGGTGACGATACCTATGGCGGGGGCGGTGGGCGGCGACTGGCCGCGCTGCCACCACGTCGGCACTTCCTACATGCCGCCTGGCTGCGGTTCCGGCACCCGATGTCCGGCGATGTCCTCGATCTCCGCTCCCCGCTGCCAGCGGACTTGCGCACTTCGCTGGCCGCGCTGAGTGACATGCCCGAACTGGCGACCCACCAGGACCCGCTCGATGTCTTCCACTTCTATCACGACGACTGACGCCCGCACCTTCGACGACGACCCGCATCCGCAATGGCTGGTCGTGCGTTCGGGAGGTGCCCTGCTGGGAATTCCCGTGGCGCAGGTTCGTGAGGTGGTGCGGGCCGCCGGCATCTGCCCCGTGCCGGGCACGCCGGTCATCCAGGCCGGCATCGTCAATGTGCGGGGCGCCATCGTCACCGTCCTGGACCTGCTGGCGCTCCGGACCGGCGTGCGTGCCGTCGCACCGGCCTCGATCGTCCTGCTCGAGTACGGTGCCCGGATGCTCGGGTTGACCGTCGATGCCGTGCACGACGTGCGTCAGGTCGTCGGGGACTCTTCCGCTTCCGGGCCGGAGGGACTCACGCCGATCGACTCCATCGAGCCGCTGGATGCCGTCGCGCTGTGCGCCCGGCACATGTGAAGCACATGTCAGGCAGGTGCGAAGCGTACGCGAAGGCGACACGAAGCACATGCGAGGAGAGGAAACGGTGAGCCGGACAGTACTGATCTGCGACGACGCGATCTTCATGCGCACGATGGTGGGGGACATCCTCACGCAGGCGGGCTATGAGATCGTGGGCGAGGCGGAGACGGGGATTCAGGCCGTGGAGAAGTACAAGCACCTGCGTCCCGATCTCGTGACGATGGATATCGTCATGCCGGACATGGGCGGCATCGACGCGGTCCGCGAAATCACGAAGCACGACCCCACGGCCAGGATCCTGATGTGCAGCGCCATGGGACAGCAGGCCCTCGTCGTGGAAGCCATTCAGGCGGGCGCCAAGGACTTCGTGGTCAAGCCGTTCCAGCCGAGTCGTGTGCTGGAGGCGGTGAACCGCGTGCTCGCGGCCTGACGCACGTCGTCAGGTTTCGCGGCATCTTTCCCGTCATCGCAGAGCTCCGGTCTCATGGACGCGGCGCGGTATGCCGCGCTCTTTCAGAGCGAATCGCGCGAGCATCTCGACGAACTCGATGTGGCGTTGCTCGCGCTCGAGCAGGCGCCGGATTCCGCCGAGGCCATCGGCCATCTGGCCACGCTGTTCCGCAGCATGCACACCATCAAGGGCATGGCCGCGGCCATGGCCTATACGCGTGTGGAAGCGCTGGCGCATGCCCTGGAGTCGCGGTGTGAACCGCTGCGCAGTGGCATCGAGCCGCTGCGCGCCGATGTGCTGGCACTATTGTTTGACGGAACGGCCGCACTGCGGCAGGCCATCGATCACGCGGCGCTCGGCCGCACCGCGATCGATGATGACGCCACCCAGGCCCTGATTGAACGGCTGGCGCGAACGGTCCCGCTGCAGGAGTCCGCGAAGGGATCCACGCAGGAATCGGGAACCGATGACCTGCGCGCGAATGACGAAGCGTCGTCCGTCGCTGCGAGTGTCACGCCAGCGTTGGCTTCGGTACATGCTCCTGCTGCGACATCGACCGCCGCACCGGCGCGTGTCGTCGATGTGCGTCTGGCCGATGATTGTCCGCTCAAGGGGGTGCGGGCGCTGATCGTGGTCACCAGGTTGCGTGCGCTGGGCGATGTGCAACGCATCGAACCTCCCGAAGCGCGCTGGCAGGACGACACGTTCGATGGCGCCTTCCGGGTGCACATCGCCACCGAGGCGGCCGATGCTGCGCTGATCGATGCCGTGCAGAGCGCGGGCGACGTGGCGCGGGTGCAGGTGCGGGCACAGGCCCCCGAAGCACCGGTCACCACCGCGCCGGTCCGCACGGTGCGGCTCGATGCCCATCGACTCGATACGCTGCTCGATCTCGTGGGCGAACTGGTGATTTCGCGCGATCGTCTGCTGCGCGCGATCGAATCGATGGAACGGCCCGATCGGGCGGTGACAGCGGCGGCGCGCGACGCCGCGCGACTCGTGGGTGTACTGCAGGATGAAGTGCTGCAGACCCGTCTGCAGCCGGTGTCCCAGGTGTTCGACCGGTTTCCGCGACTGGTGCGCGATGTGGCCCACGAACTCGGCAAGGACGTCGTGTTCTCCATGGAAGGACGCGAGATCGAGCTCGATCGCGCCCTGCTCGATGCCATCAGCGAACCCATTCTGCATCTGCTGCGGAACGCGCTCGATCATGGGTTCGAGGACGCCGCAACGCGACGCGCGGCGGGCAAACCGGCGGCCGGTGAACTCATTCTGCGAGCGGCGCGCGACCGGTCGTCGGTCGTGCTCCAGGTGCAGGACGATGGGCGCGGCATCGACCGCCTGGCCGTCCTGCGTCGTGCGCAGCATCAGGGGCTGGTGCCCACGCATCTCACCACACTCACCGACGAGGCACTGCTGCCGTTGGTGTCGCGTGCGGGTTTCTCCACGGCGCGGGCGGTGACCAATCTGTCGGGCCGTGGTGTGGGCGTCGACGTGGTGAACACTCGTGTGCGGGCACTGGGTGGACAGCTCGAACTCGAGACGCTCGAAGGCGAGGGCACCGTATTCACCCTGCGCCTGCCGGCCACGCTGGCCATCACCCGGGCGCTGCTGGTGGAAGTGCAGGGCATCACCTTCGCGCTGCCGGCGGTGAATGTGGAGGAGGCGATGGCCTTTCACGAATCGCTGGAGGTCCCCGCACCCCGCGGACCGGCCGCGATCACCCGCGCCGTCACCGTCCGCGACGAGGTCGTTCCACTGGTGGCGCTGGCGGAGTACTTCCGTCTCGATCGATCGTCAACAGCCGGAGGCGAGTGGGACGACGAGCGTGAACGGGAGCGTGAAACCGAGCAGCATCTCGCCATCGTGGAGGCCGGTGGGCGGCGGGCCGCGCTGCTGGTGGACACGCTGGTGGCGCAGCAGGACATCGTGGTGAAGCCGCTCGATACCGTGCAGGGGGCCGCACCCTGGTTCAGCGGGGCCACCGTGCTGGGTGACGGGACTCCGGCGCTCATCGTCGATGTATCGAGTGTCGTGTAGCCGAAACGCGACGACACGACCTTTCCGGGATCCGGCAGTGCAACGAGACGAAACGGCGGTAGGATCGAGATGAGTGTCATCCGGTCATTGAAGACCATCCAGCTCGACGCCCTGCGTGAAACGGCCAATATCGGCGCGGGTCACGCAGCCACGGCGTTGTCGCAGATGACGGGCAGCACCATCATGATCAAGGTGCCCGCCATCAGTGTGGCGAGTATCGAGGAACTGCCCACGCAGTTCACGCCCGACGAAGAGCCCGTGGCCGCCGTCATGATGCACATGCTCGGCGATCTGTCGGGACGCACACTGCTGGTGTTTCCCAAGCCCACGGTCATGCGCCTGGCCGAACTGATGCTGCGCCGTCCCGTGGGATCGTCGGTGGCGTTCAGTGAACTCGAGACATCGGCCATCAAGGAAGCCGGCAACATCCTGAGCGGTGCGTACATGAACGCGCTCAGCGATTTTCTGGGCATGCTGCTGCTGCCGTCCCCGCCCACGATGGTGGTGGACATGTCGACGGCCGTGCTGACCAGCGCGTTCGGCGAATTCGCCGTCGATCCCGATGCCGTGCTCTGCGTGGAAAGCGAGTTTCTGCTCACCGAGATGGCGCAGACGCTGCGCGGTTTCTTCCTGCTGCTGCCCGATCCGGCGTCGTTGCAGGTGATGCTGCGCGCGCTGCGGCTCGCCTGAGCAGGCGGACGCAGGCGATGTTCGCGGAACCCGGTGTGTCTTCCCGGCCCACGGTAACACCGGAGGGAACTCCGCCATCGGCAGGCCGCGATGTCGAGTTGTTGCGCGCGATGCGCGACCGCATCGACCAGCAGGATCCGGGCGCGTTCAACAATCTCGGCGTGCTCTATCATGCGCGTGGACTGCACGCCGAGGCGGTGGATGCCTTTCTCCGCGCGCTCGCGCTCGATCCGCGCATGCGTACGGCGGCGCGCAATCTCGAAGTGGCGGCCACGTGCCCGGGCGCGTGTGACGAACGCCTCGCGGCACTCGAAGCGCGCATCGCCGCCGATCCCGACGACCGACAGGCGATCCGGGCGCGCGCGCATCTCACCCGACTGATCGGCCGTTTGCCCGAGGCCATCCGCCAACTCGATGCCCTGATCGCCGAAGATCCCGAAGACGCCGAAGCGTTGTTCGAGCGCGGGCTCATCGAGCAGCGGGCGGGTGATCTGCGCCGGGCGCAGCGCTGGTTCGAACGCGCGGTGAATGCGGGTGCGGTATCCGACGCCCGTCTGCATCTGGCCGAAGTACTCTATCAGCGCGGACAGAACGAACAGGCACTCGATCTGCTGGATCATCTGCTCGACGAGTCGCCGCGCCATGCCGACGCGCACCTGCTGCGCGGCTTCCTGCTGGGCGACATGGGGCATCACGAACTCGCCATGCAGGCCACACGCCGTGCGGCCGAACTCAATCCCGCGCTCGAGACGGTGCAGAGCGATCTGTCCATCGCGGCACATGTGCCTGCCGGTCACGCTTCGGTGATGGAAGTCGATCCCGCGGGCGCCCTGGCGCGGTATGGCCTTGGGCTCGCGTTCCGGCAACGTGGCTATTTCCGTGAGGCCCGCAGCGAGTTCGAGCGCGCGCTGGCCCAGGGCGAAGACGAGCGCCTCGTGCAGCACGCGCTGGCCGAACTCGATCTGCTCGACGGCAACTCCGCCGGTGCCCGGCATCGCTACGAACAACTGCTCACCAGTCAGGAAACGGTGCGCTGGTGGAACGAGCACGGGGTCGCGTTGCATCAGGCCGGTGATGTCGCCGCGGCTGCCGACAGCTACCGGCGCGCGCTCCGCATCGATCCGCGTCATGCGCTGGCCTACAACAACCTCGGCGTGGCCCTGGCCGATCGAGGTGACGTGGAAGCGGCCCGCGAGGCACTCACCCGCGCTGCCGAACTCGATCCTACGCTCGTGCGGGCCCGTCGCAATCTCGCTTGCCTGCTCGCCTGGCACGGTGAAGCCATGGCGGCGTTGGCGCTGTTGCGCGAACTCGTGGAGTTCCATCCGCGCGATGCCGAGGCGTGGCACATCCTTGGCACGGTGCTCGCGGCGCTCGAACGTTTCGAGGACGCGCGCGATGCCTTCGTGAAGGCCATCGAGCAGCGCAGCGCGCACGCCGAAGCCCGGTTCGCGCTGGCGGCCGTACTCGATCGGCTGGGAGATCACGACGGGGCACTGCGTGAAACGCAGCAGGCGCTGGCCATCGCTCCGGTGCGGGCCGAGGCGCGACTGGCGGTGGGTATCGATCTGCAGCGGGAGTGCCCGGATGCCGTGGGACCGGTGGACCTGCTGCGTCTGGTGGGCGGGGCGCCGCTGGTTGGTGTGGCGCTGGACGCGGCCGCGGTGGACCATCTGCTGCCGGAGCAGGTGAGCGCGGTCGCGCCACGCAGCATCATCGAGCGGGCCATTGCCGCCTGTGAGGAGGCCGATGCCTTTGCCGAACGCACGCTGCATGGTGAAGCGGTGGAGCGGTATCAGCGGGCGCGCGATCTGATGCAGGACGAGCCGGTGACCCCGGCGCCCGCCGAAGACGTGATGCGCCGGTTGTGGCGTCGTGCGGCGGTGGGCGAAGCGCGCTCGCGTTGTCTGCTGAATCAGGCGGCATCGGCCCGCGTTCTGCTCGAGACGCTCGCCACGGTATCTCCGGAAGATCCCGAAGTGCTCGCGCTCATGGCCGCGAGCCTGGGCGATGGCGCACCGGGCGGTGACATCGCTGCCAACACCGCCGCCGCGCGCTCGACCTTGCTGCGTCTGCTGGGCCAGCAGGTCGACAGCGCCGCGCTCCTGCACTTCGCGGGCGATGTCGCGATGAAGATCGACGATCGGGTGCTCGCCCTCGGATTCTATCGACGTGCGTTGGCCCGCGATCCGATGCGCCCCACCCCGCGCATTGCTATTGCACGCCTGCTGCGGGAACAAGGCGACCTGCTCGCGGCCCGCCTGGAGATCGTGGCGGCGCTCACCGCGGCGCCTGCCTGGCGCGAAGCGCGTCTCGAGTTGGCACGGCTGCATCGTGATGCCGGTCGTCCGGACGAAGCCAGAGTGCTGCTGGTCGCCTGCCTCGCCGAAGTGCCCACCGATCTCGACGCGCTCGAATTGCTCGCCGGCGTGCTGGTGACGGAAGAGCGTGCGGACGATGCCCGGGTGGCGGTCGATCGTCTGCTGCGGCACGATCCGTCGCGTGCCGCCGCTCGCTGGTATGACGGCGTCCTGCTGGTGCGTCAGGCGCGCCTGCGCGAGGCGCTCGCGCGCTGGGCCCAGGTGGCGGACGATCCGGAAGCGGGCGCTTGGGGTGACCGGGCACGGAAGGCCATGCAGCGGGCCCGCACGTTGCGTGACGATCCGACATCGCCTGACACGGTCGGCGAGAACGCGACCGGGCAGACGCACGCTGCGCCCGTGCCTGCGATACATGCCGCGCAGGCGCACATGGCGCAGGCGCACACCGCGCAGGCGCACGTCGAGCAGGACGCGACCTGTCAGGTCGCCTGAGTCGCACGCCATGGGTATCGAAGGACGACTCCGTGACCTGGGGCTGACCGAGGTCCTGCAACTGATTGCCGTGGGCCGGAAGAACGGCACCCTGCATTGTGAGGCCCCATTGCTCGGCCGGCGCGGTGGCATCGGGTTCCTGCAGGGCATGATCGTGCAGGCCACCATGTACGACAGTGCGTCCCCCGTCGCCGATACCACCGAGGTGCGCGAGGTGGTGCAGGAGATGTTGCGCTGGCGGGACGGCACCTTCCGGTTTGCCCCTGCCGATGTGCCCGACGCGGCATCACCACTGCGCCTGGCCGTCGAACCCATTCTGATGGACGGGGCGCAGCAGGCCGAGGTCTGGGCGCGCATCGAAGCCCGGGTGCCGCATGCCCGCGTGGTGCCTGCGTTCGCGGACATCGAACCGCAGCAACTGCCGCTGCTGCGGCTCACGCCACCGCAGTGGGAGATCCTCACCGGTGTCGACGGACAACGGGATCTGATCGCGCTGGCCGACGCGATGCAGAAGGAGCTCACCGAGGTCGCGGAACTCGTGCACGATCTCATCGTGGCGGGACTGCTCGTGCTGCGGGACGCTCCGGCCGCTCCGCGACGGAATCCCACGCCGCCCGTGAGCCCGGCCATCCCACCGGCCGGGGATCTCTGGATTCCCGACGGGGAAGACGCCGGACTGGATGCCGGCTATCTCGATGAGGACGAGGATCAGGTCTTCGATCCAGTGCAGTGGGGCGTTCTCACCGCTGAAGGTCTGCCTCGACGTGCCACGCCCTGGCCGCCGCCGCGCGTTGCCCCACCACTTCCTGAGCCGTCCTTGGACGGGAGGGTGCCGGGTGATGTGGCAGAGGCGCGGAACGGGCTGATGCTGCAGCGCCTCGGAGATGAATGTGCCCGGCGCGGTGACCTGCCGGGAGCGATCGCACAGTGGGTTCGTGCGCTCGATGTGACCATCTCCGGCGACGATGCCGACCGGTTGCGGGAGCGAATCGCGCTCGCGCATCGGTTGCACGACCTGTTGTGGCCGGCCGCATCGACCGCACCCGGAAACCGCGAAGGCGTGGAAGCGACTGCGTAGCAGCAAAAGCGTAGCAGCGAAGGCGTAGCACCGAAGAGGAGCGGGCGTATGCCCATTGTCGATCACGCCACGCGGCTGATCACCTGCAAACTGGTCTACTACGGTCCGGGACGGTCCGGGAAGACGACGAACCTCACCTATCTGCATTCGGCGCTGCCGAGCGGGCAGGTGGGCTCGCTCACATCCCTGGCCACCCGCCGCGATCGCACGCTCTTTTTCGACTATCTCCCGGTCGATCTGGGGACGGTGGGCGCATATCGCGTGCGTTTTCAGCTCTACACCGTGCCGGGGCAGCCGTACTACCGGGCCATCCGACAGCTCGTGCTGCAGGGTGCCGACGGTGTGGCCTTCGTGGCGGACAGCCAGCGGCATCGCTGGGACGACAACATCGAAAGCCTCCAGGACATGCATGCGAATCTCGCCGAACACGGCGTGGATGCGCGTGATCTGCCCATCGTGATGCAGTACAACAAACAGGACCTGCCACCGTCATTGGCGGCGAGTGTGGCCGAGCTGTCGGTGGCGCTCAACTTCCGCGCCGTGCCCGAGTTCGCGGCCGATGCCCTCACGGGCATGGGGGTGTTCGATACGCTGCGATCGTTGGGCATGCGGGTGTTGCGCCGGTTGGGTGCGGACGATGGCACCCCCGCGGGTCAGCGCGCCGCGGCTGCGATGCGCACGCCCCTCCACACCCCGGTGCAGGCAGCAGGCATGACGGCAGAAATGACGACCGTCATGGCACCCGCGAGCCCCGCCGAAGTACCGGCCGGAGCCGCCGCATGAGCGTTGCGGTGGACCAGGCGCTGCGCTTCGACACGTTCGTGGTGGGGGCATCCAATCGATTGGCGGTGTCGGCGGCGCGGGCTGTGGCCGAGGCGCCCGGGCAGGCGTACAACCCGCTCTTCGTCTACGGCGAATCGGGTCGCGGCAAGACGCATCTCGTGGCGGCCATCGCACATCGCGCGCAGGAGATGCAGCCGGCCACGCGGGTGCTGTTCTCCTCGGGAGAGGAGGTCGCCGAACATCTGCATCGCTCCATCGCGTCGGGGCAGCCGCAGCAGTTTCTCGAGTACTATCAGCAGGCCGGTCTGCTCATCCTCGACGATGTGCAATTCCTGACCGGGCAACGCGAGACGCAGAGTGAACTGCTGCGATTGCTCAATGCGCTCATGCGCGGCGGTCAGCAACTGGTGTTCACCAGTGACCGGCAGCCCGCCGACATCCCCGACGTCGACCAGCGTCTGCTCTCGCGGTTGTCGGGTGGCCTGGTGGTGGACGTCGGCGCGCCGGATTTCGAGATGCGCCTCGCCATTCTGCGCAATGTGGCGGCCGGGCGGCAGATCGAGTTCGCACCGGGGGTGCTAGACGAAGTCGCGCGTCTGGCGTTTGCGAATGTGCGGGAACTGAAAGGCGCGCTGAACAAACTGTCGGCCTATCAGCAACTCGAAGGGCAGCCGGTGGAAGCCGCCGATGTGCGCGCCGTGCTCGGCGAACGGGCCGGTGCTGCCGGTACGCCCGGTGGATCGCTGGCCGTCGAGCGTCGTCCGTCTCCCCTGCGGGGGCGCATCGAAGCCATCATTCCCGCCGGCACCGACTACGATGGTTTCCTCGCCGATGTGTTGCAGGAAGTCGAATCGCGCGTGGAGCCGTGGCGGGTGAAGCTCGGCGAAGCCATCGCCCAGTGGCGGCCGCAGGGGTATGTGGTGAGTGTGCTGGAACGGGCCATGGCATTGCCCACCGCGCCCGATGTGGACGGTCTGCTGCGCGCCTACGCGGTGGCGGTGGAACGTCTGCGTCAGCTCGAGATGCAGGCGGTGGCCGTCGATGCCGCACTGCGTGGACACGCCGCTTTCCGCGATCCCGAGGCCATTCCGGCCGCGCAGACACTGGTGCAGGACACGCTGGCGGCGGCCATTCCGCTGCCGGCGCCGTCGCCTGCATTCACCCGCGAGGGACTCGAGATCAGCGCCGGCAATCAACTGGCGCTGCGGGCCGTCGATGCCGTGCTCGAGGAACCCGGTCGACGGTACAACCCCCTGTTGCTGCATGGTCCCGCAGGCAGCGGCAAATCGCATACGGCCCATGCCATCGGCAACGCCATGAAGCAGGACACGACGGCGCGGCGTGTCGTGGCCTGCCTGTCGGCCAAGGTATTCGTCGAGGAACTCGTGGCCGCCATGCAGGAGGGCGGCATGGAGCGTTGGAGGAACCGGTATCGCTCGGCCGACGTGTTCATTCTCGACGACATTCAGCATCTCGTCGGGAAGGAACGCACCCAGGACGAGCTGTTCCATCTCTTCAATCATCTCGTGAGCCGCGGCAGCCAGGTGGTGCTCACCAGCGACCGGGCGCCCCGCGATCTTGCCGGACTCGCCGATCGGCTGCGTTCCCGCTTCGAAGGTGGGCTGGTCGTGGCGTTGCCGGCGCGTGAACGCATGCGCGTGGAACAACTCGTGACCCGTGCTCCGGGGGAACTCGATCGGTTCTACGAGGATCGGGAGAAGACGATGTGGGACTGGCCCGAACTCGGCGGACGCCTCATCGAGGAATACCGCTGATGAGGATCTGCTGAATGGCCATTCGTGGCAATCTCAGTGAAGCGAGCCTCGCGGATGTCCTGCAACTGCTCGCGCTCGGACAGAAGACGGGCTGCCTCAGCATCGCGCGGGAAGGCAGCTTCGGCACCATCCACTTCGCCGACGGTCGTGTCGTGCATGCGTCCCTGGTCAATCGTCGTGACCGGCTGGGCGATCGTCTCGTGCGCCTGGGGGTGATCGCGGCTGACGATCTCACGCGTCTGCAGGCCGGCGTTTCGTCGCACGACGATCGTGAACTGGCGCACGCCCTGCTCGCCCTGGGCACCATTCCGCGGGACACGGTGCTGGCCGAGTATCATCAACAGGTGGAGGAAGCCGTCTACCATCTGTTCGGATGGACGCACGGTACGTTCACGTTCGAGCCCGACGAGGACACGCGGGGCGAGTCGCCACTCTTCTCCGTCAGTGCCGATTCGCTGCTGCTTGAAGGCGCCCGCCGTGTCGATGAGTGGGCGCTGATCGAAAAGAAGATTCCGAGTCTCGACCTCATCTTCGAGGTGGATGGCCCGCGGGTGGCGCAGCGCGAGGTGCCGCTGAGCGAAGTGCAGGAGCGTCTCCTGCCCATGCTCGATGGCACACACGATGTGGCCACCATCGTCGAACGGTCGGGGCTGGGGGAGTTCGACGTGGGCAAGGCGTTGTACGGTCTGCTCACGGCCGGTTACGTCCAGCGGGTGGGACGCAGCGCCGCCCGTCGGCAGGCGCCGCCCGAGAGCCAGGTGGCGGAGCATCGAAATCTTGGCGTGGCGTTCTATCGTACGGGCATGCTCGACGAAGCCGAACGCGAGTTCCGTCGTGTACTCGAACTGCGCGAAGGCGATGGTATTGCGCGTTTCCACCTCGGCCTGGTGCAGGCCCGCCGCGGAGCGTGGCGGGAAGCCACGGAAACATTCATGCGGGCCGCCGAAGCGCCGGAAGCACCGGCCGCCGTGTTTCACAATCTGGCGTTCTGCACGGCGCGTCTGGGCGATCTGGCGCAGGCCGCCGGATATCTCGCCGAAGCCGAGCGACGCGCGGGCAACAGCCCCGATCCACGCCTCGCGCTCACGGCGGCCCAGTTCGCGCTCGCCGATGGTGATGTGCACGATGCGGAACAGCATCTCTCTCGCGCGCGCGCGCAGTGGGGCGCCCGTCAGCCGTCCGCGGCGTGGTTCCACATGGCCGGTTTGTGCGCCGCCATCGGTGGCGACAGTGCGCGGGCCATGGCAATTCTGGACGAAGGACTGGCCCTGCATCCGCATGCGGCGACACTGCACAACAATCTGGCGGTGGTACAGGAACGGCGCGGGAGCTACGAGGCTGCGGCGCGCACCGTCGAGCATGCCCTGCTCGAGGACGCCAACTGCGCCCATCTGCACAAGAACCTCGGCGACTATCTCTATCGCGCGCAGCGGTACGACGAAGCCTTCGATGCCTTCATGCGTGTGGTCAGACTCGCGCCGCGGCATGGCCCCGATGTGTATCTCAAACTCGGAAACGTGCACTACCGCCGCGGTGCGCTCGACGACGCCCGTGCCGCCTGGGAACAGGCCATCGCCCTCGAACCGGACAATCGCATCGTGCTGGCCAATCTTGCGGCCTTGCCGACGCGGGAGGTGTCGGGCGATGGGCCGGGCGAGGTCGCATGTGATGTTCTGACGTCCGCCGACGAGCGACTGAGCGCCGTGTCCGCATGAGCGCGCGAGTCGAACACGAGCGGGTATGAACAGCCATGAGTCCGTCATGAGCCAGTCATGAGTCAGATCGCCGTCGGCATCGCGGACTTCGCCGTGGGCGCGGGAGATCTGACGCTCATCACGATCGGCCTGGGCTCCTGCGTGGCCATCGCGCTGCACGATGCGGAGTGCTGCATCGGCGGGTTGGCGCACATTCTGCTGCCGCATCCCGCGCACAGTGCCGGCCCCGTCCCACCGGGCAAGGTGCCGTCATCGGCCGTGCCAGCCATGGTGGCGCGCATGCGGGCCATGGGATCGACCGGTGAACTGCGCGCACGTCTCGTGGGCGGCGCATCGATGTTCGCTCCGCTGCTGCCGTCGGGAGCCGTAGGATTGGGCGCGCGCAATGTGCAGGCCTGCCGGCTGGCCTGCGCCGCACACGAGATCCCGGTGACCGCGGAGGCGGTGGGGGGAGAAGTTGGACGATCCGTCTACTTCGATGTGCGCACCGGACGCATTCAGGTGCGGACCGTGCTGAGCGCCGATGTCGTCCTCTGAGCGGGAATTCGGCAGGCGGCCGGTGGCATCGGGTGGACCGCGCCGGCGTGTGCTCGTCGTGGACGACAGCGCCTTCATGCGTCGTCTCGTCTCCGACATCGTGGCCTCGAGCGGTGAGTTCGAGGTGGTGGGCACCGCACGCGATGGACATGATGCCCTGCGACAGTTGACGCTGCTCGATCCCGAACTGATCACACTCGATGTCGACATGCCGGGCCTCGATGGTCTGGCGGCTCTCGAAGCCATCATGCGGGACGCGCCGCGGCCCGTCGTCATGCTCAGCGCCGGCGGCAGCGATGGTGGTGTGGACGCCACGCTGCGGGCCCTGGAGCGCGGGGCCGTGGACTTCGTGCGGAAACCGTCGGGAGCGATCAGCCTCGATCTCGATCTGGTGCGCGATCAGTTGCTCGACGCACTGCGTGCCGCGGCGGTGGTCGCGCCCGCCCAATTGCTCGCGCAATCGCGCGCGCTGCGGTCCGCGCCGCGTCAACTGCCATCGTCGGCACATTCGCCGTCGGCACATTCGCATGCGACATATCCGCCGGCGATGCACCACGAAGCGACCGACGTGTTTCCGCAGCCGCTTTCCACACTCGGTCGCCGGGCCAGCGGTGCGCGGGCAACGCAACCGCCGCAGATCGTGGTGGTGATGGCGGCGTCGACCGGAGGGCCCGCGGCGCTCGCCGAGGTGATCCCGCGTCTGCCCGCCTGGCGTGACGTGGCGGTGCTCATCGTGCAGCATATGCCGGCCGGATTCACGGCCAGCTTCGCACGGCGTCTCGATGCCCGCGCGGCACTGACGGTGCACGAAGCGGTCGATGGGGAACCGTTGCGCGCCGGACAGGTCTATGTGGCGCCGGGCGGATTGCATCTCCGCATCGCCGGGACCCCCGAGGCACCCGGAATCGTGCTCGACGCCGCCGCGCCGCTCTGGGGCGTGCGTCCGGCTGCGGATCATCTGTTCACGAGTGCGGCACGCTGCTTCGGTGCGGCCACGATCGGTGTGGTGATGACGGGCATGGGGCGTGATGGCGCGGAAGGCCTGCGCGAACTGCGCGCGGCGGGCGGCGTGGGCATCGTGCAGGAGGCGTCGAGTTGCGTGGTGTCGGGCATGCCCGATGCGGCCAGCCGTATGGCGGGCGCCGATGCCACTGCGACATTGAAGGACCTTGCCGGTGTGATCGCCGCCCATGTGCCGACGCGCCGCGTGCGTTCCACCCGCGTTCCACACGTATGAGCATGCCATGACCTCCTCATGAACACATCACGCTTTCGTTCGGTTCGTGAGATCGCGGGTGATGCCCGGACCCGTCGTGGGGGACGGCGCGCGCGTCCGCTCGTCGAACGCAGCACGTTCGTCATCGTGTCACTGGGCGGCGATCGCATGGCCCTGCCCGTTGAGGGCGTCGAACGCGTGGTCCGTCCATTCAGCAGTCTGCCGGTGATCCTCTACGAAGGGCGGCAGTTGCCCTTTGCCGATCTCGCCCGCCCTCTGGGACGCACGCTGCGCCTGGGAGAGGGAGATCAGCGTCGGGTGCTCGTGCTGACCGATGGGGAACGACGCTGGGCCGCCCCGGTGGATGCGGTGAACGAAGTCGTGACGGTGGAAACGGCTCTCGTGTTGCCCGTTCCCGTCGAACATCCCGATGCGCATGTTGCAGGGGTTCCTGGCTGTTTCGCACGACAGGAGCACACCATCCCGGTGATCGACGCGCTGGGCATCCTGTCGCGCACGGCGGCCGCCCGTGCCCGCACGTGAGGTGCCGGAGATGGCGGAGGTGTCGCACGTCCATCGGCGCGAAGTCATGAACGCCCCCATGAACACACAGGTGTCTTCACACACGGACACGGGCCGCCTCGGCGAGCGTCTGCACGCGTTGCAGGCATTGCTCGAAGAGGCCCGTGCCACCGCCGGCGGCGTCGCCCGTCCGGCGCAGGAGCAGCTCAAGGCGGATATCATCGCGCTCTTTCGCGATGCGGATGTCGCGCTGAAGGAAGCGCAGGCGCTCAAGGACGCGGTGAAGGGCCTCGCCGAGCAGTGGAAACAGCTCGATGGCGGGCGGTCGCCTTCGTCGGCCTCGGCGTCAGCCTCTCCGTCGTCTGCCGGACCGACGCGTGCCCGTGCGGCGAGTGCACGCGTGGATCACCTCGGCGCGTCGACGTTCATCGAGAAGGGATGGTCGCGGTTGTCACTGGGCGATCTCGATGGGGCGGAGGCCGCCTTGTTTCGTGCGCTGGAACTCGCGCCCGGCAGCAACGAGGCGGAGACCCTGCTGGGATGGACGCAGATGCTGCAGGGAGAGCTCGACACGGCGCTGGCCACGCTGCAGCGGGTGCTCGCGCGGGATCCGCAGCACGCGCTGGCCCGCACGAATGTCGGCTATGTGTGCCTGCGACAGGGGCAGTTCGAGGCGGCGATCGAACATCTCGCCGCCGTGGTTCGCCAGGATACCGACCGCAAAGCCACGTTGTATGCGTTGCTCTATCTCGGGATGGTGCATCGTGAGCAGGCCCGGTACGAGGACGCCGAACGCCATTTCCGGAGCGCGTTGGAGCGCGGACCCAATCTGCTGCAGGCCTGGTATGAGCTGGGACGGACGTACTGGTTCGGCGGACGCCAGGCTGAGGCCATGGCGGCGTGGAAAAGTGGCGCCGCGGCCAACAAGTTCAGCCCATGGGGGAAGCGCTGCGCGAACATGCTGGTGATCATCGAGGGAGGAGGCGCACCACCGCGCGAGGACTGATCGCCCGGTGGCGCCGTCCGTTGCGCCTGTTCTGGTGCCTCTGCTTCCTGATGGCCGGCGTGGGCATGACACAACCCGCCATGGCGCAGCCGGCCATGGCGCAGCCGGTCCCCTCGACGCCTTCCGCGGGCGTACGTCTCGATGCCGGTCGTTTCACGGTGGTGGCCGATCGGCGCGACGAGCGGCTGGCCCGGTCGCTCCTGACCGCCGCGCAGGCCCGCGACAGTTTTCCGGGTTTGCCACGTCCGACGGCGCACGTGCTGGTGGCCGTCGCCCCCGATCAGGCCACGTTCCGCGCCTGGGTGGGGCCGTTTGCTCCCGAATGGGGCGCGGCCATCGCCATCCCCGACGAGCAGCGCGTGATCATGCAGGGCAGCTTTGCCGGCGCGGACGCGGGCGACCCTCTGGTGGTCCTGCGCCATGAACTGGCCCATCTCGCACTGCACGAGGCCATGGGACCACTGCCTCCGCGCTGGTTCGATGAAGGGTATGCCAGTGTGGCCGCGGGCGAGTTCACGCGGGAGCAGATCTTCGAGACGTCCATCGGGATGGTGTGGCGCACCCTGCCGTCCCTCGAAGCGCTGGAACACGGTTTTCAGGGCGGTGGCATGGAGGCCTCGTGGAGTTATGCCATGGCCCATCGGATCGTGAGTGAACTCACCACGCTGGGCGGTCCTCAGGGGCTCGATCACTTCTTCCGGTACTGGAAGGCCACGGGCTCTTTCGAAAAGGCCGTACGTGAGGCCTACGGCATCACGGGCGAGGCGTTCGAGAAACACTGGCAACAGCAGACGCGGCGACGCTACGGGGCCCTGTCGGTGGTGACGAACGTCTCGGCGGCCGTGGGCCTCTTCGCGATCCTTCTCGTGCCGTTGTTCATCAGCAAACGCCGCCGCGACCGGCGCCGGCTGGAGGCGATGCGGGTGGTGGACGCGCAGCAGGAGGCCGCCGCACGGGCCAGTGCCCTCCAGGCGCTGCTCGATGCCGCCGAGCGGGCCGAAGCGGGTGAGCAAATGGCCGATGTCACCCATGCCCCCGACGTCACGGACGAGGACCCACCCTTGCCGCCCGCCCCCGACGTTCGGTATCCTGCGCAATGAGTCAGGTCGAACTTTGCTAGGCTACGAATGATTCCCCATGTCTGGTGGGAGGTCCGGGAACAGAACGGACCTGATACGAGCCAGATACTCCTGCGTCGTTTCCTTGACCTTCTGGACATGGGCTGGTTGCAACATCTCCGCCCATGGTCTTCCGGGATGAAGTTCGTCCCAAGGAGACCGTTTCTGTCCATGTCGGCCTCTCCCGGGATCATGGTTGCCAAACCCGTCGATCTTCTTGTTCCACAATGGTGAGAACATCTCGATGAGCAACGACTCGGCGAGAGGAATCCAGATATCATCGACAACCAGGAAACGGCATTGGAAGTCGCTCACTGACAGATTTTTTGTACTTTGGATTGACGTTGCATGCTCAACGAGTCGACGAAACGTGACCGGACCTGCGTCATCTCCAAGACCATATCCTCCTTTTCGGGCCCCAGCAGGTACGGCTTTTCCGACATAGATGGGCCAACTGCTGGGCTTCCTCTTGTTGAGAGCCGAAATCGCTTCATAGTGCGGAAATTCACCGGTATAGTAGAGCGCGTATACGCCGGCTCCAATGAATGCCGATGTGGGTGGCAACGGACCTATTGGCTGAGCCAGCAGCGCTTCCGCGACGCTCGTGCCGAGATTCTTCTTGTCGAGCGGATTGAATGGTGCGGGCCGCAGTGGCATCTCGTTGCTCATTTGCGCCTCGGCAACGTTTGTTCAAGCACGCTCTGGCCTACCACTCTGGCCAGTTCCACGGGCACTGCGTTGCCAATTTGTCTCATGGCTTCCGTCCATGAGCCGGAGAAGCGGTAGTCATCAGGAAATGTTTGTAGCCTCGCACTCTCCCGGACCGAAAAGTATCTGCACGATCCATCAGGCAATGCAACCATGTTTTCCCCCCCGGGAACTCCATGATCGCCCGCCTTGAGGGCCTTCGCAGGCTCATCAAGTGAACTGCCCGTGTGGCCGGGGTATGCGCGTGCACCGGGCCTGAATTCGTGATTGAAGAAGGCGTGCCGCTTGCTTCGTGGATCCGGAAGTCCAACGAACGCATCTCGAACCGTCTCATAGCGCACTCCATCCGGTGCGGATAGACGATGATCAGTGGCCAAGCGGTCAATACGTGCCTTGTAGCGCATCGCGGGCGCCGGTCGCCGCTTTTGGGGAACCTCATGGACATCCCAGTATGAGCCCTCCACCCACTGCTCCCAAAGAAGACGATCAAGCGAATGCGTGGGTTTGGGAAATGACCATTCCTTTTCCAGGTCTGATCGGAAGCCGACCATGAAGACCCGATATCGATTCTGTGGGATCCCATAGTCCGCAGCATTCAAAAGACGATACACCACCCGATACGAAGTACCTTCGTCCTTGCCACTGGTGTGAACGCGCTCGAGTCGAGCGAGGTGAGACTCCCAATCCTCGGACTTCAGCCTTCCAACCAGCGGATAGCTGAGCTGAAGGAACACATAGTTGAAGTATGTGGCAAAACTTTGCCTGAGCAGCCCCTTGACGTTTTCGAACAGAAATGCCCGTGGCTTCACTTCGCGAATGGCTCTTACCGCCTCCGGAAACATGTCACGTCGGTCCATGTTCGCACGGTGCTTCCCGCCCAAGGAGAAGGGCTGACACGGTGGGCCTCCCGCGACCAGTTCCACGGTCTTCTTGAGCTTCGAATAGTCCACATTTTGAACATCTTCATGAAACAACCGCCAACCAGCCGTCAGGGGATGGCCGCCGGATTGGTTCATCTGGATGGTGGAGCACGAATGGACATCGCGCTCGATCAACGTATCGTGCCTCCATCCCGCTCT